>PSRM01000228.1 GCA_003176045.1 Verrucomicrobiota bacterium
CCGACGCTCGCAAAAAATTAGCTCCTACCTGTGCGAAATCCTAGCGGCATTGGACAGGAATGTCCGCGCTCCGTGGCGACATTGTCCAAATGCGCCATTGCGCCTTTCATGCCAGTTTCTGACGTTGACCAACCGTCCATCCGCCTGTAATGGATACCCAGCACATGAGGCGCAAAGTCACCGTCGAGACGCTTCGGCGATTCATGCAAGAGCTGGCCTCCGCGAGTCGAAGCCCTGGCAAAGTCTATTTCACAGGCGGCGCCACCGCGCTGCTGCTTGGCTTTCGCGATCAAACAATTGATATTGATCTGAAACTAAATCCGGAACCCCAAGGCGCTTTTGAAGCAATCGCGCTTCTCAAGGATAGCCTTGACCTGAACATCGAGCTGGCCTCTCCCGATGATTTCATCCCTCTTGCGCCAGACTGGCGTGAGCGCAGCCGCCACATTGCCACAATCGGCCCGTTGGAATTTTTTCATTACGACTTCTCCCTTCAGGCGCTGGCTAAAATCGAGCGAGGCCACGCGCATGATCTGGAGGACGCCGCCAGTCTGGTGCGGGGTGACTTTGTTTCTGCGGAAGACCTCAAACGCCGATTTGCCGAAATTGAGCCGGGTCTGTTGCGGTACCCGGCCATTGATGCACATCAATTTCGAGCAAAGCTGGACCGCTTCCTCGCCACATTGGCCAAAACGTGAACATCCACAGTGAACCACTGCTGCCTGGTGCGGAGCTTGTCGAACAGGGCCTCCGCGATCTCGCCGACGGGAGGGAAACAGAGTGTTCGCTTCTGCTGTTGGTGGCAGCTCCGCGGCTCCGGGCGCTTGGCATCCAAGTCCCTAACCTGGACGTGCCCCGGCCCTTCGAACATCGCTTATACGAACTGCTCGAAGCACGCCTGGGCGCCGGCGCTCACTCGTACTACAACAGTCTCATTCGGAGAATCGTCAGCTATGCCCACGCTCTGGAGAGACAACGCAGCTAACTCTCCCGTTCACATTTCACGTTTCACGTTTCACGCACGCTTCACGTTTTCACGTGAGCCGCAGCCCAATCGCTTCGGTTGCCATCCTGAGCCGCGCGAGCAAAACTGCCTGGGTGCGCGGATCCGGAAAAGTCTGGACCCGGCGAATGACCTCATCCGGACGAGCGAGCTTGACTGTAAATACGGCGGCGATGAACTCGTAGTCTTTGAGCCGCCCTGCGCCAAGCTTGCTGACGATGAGATCGTGAATCTCGAGACAGCGCGCAGTTACGTTGCCGGTGCTATAGGCGACGAGGCGCTCTTCCCAACCCTTGGGTACCATGGGGAGGTCGGGCGGAAGCGGATCGGCGTAAACACCCGTTGTTTCGGCAAACGCCGATTTCTGGCCCAGCTCCGCAGTAATGCGTGCGGACAGATCCGGTTGCTCCAGAAGCCAGATGTCACATTCTTGCGAACGCAGAACCTCGGCGGGCGGACGATCGGTTAAAGCATGGACGGATTGCGAGCCGAAAATGACCAGGTCTTTTGCCGCGCAAAGCTCAGCCGCCCGCTTCAGCAATTGATCGAATTGCTCACGCTGCATGGGGCGTGACAGTGGTTAGTTCATGCGGTCCAAGGAAGGGGCTCGATTGGCGAAGACGATTGGCCATTGGGGTGTCGCTATCGAGAAAATCGGCGACCTGATCGGATGAAAGCATGCGAAGAATCTGGGCCCATTCTTCCCAGGCTGGATTTGACCCCCCCCAGCGCTCCTGCCATTTTGCGAGATTGCGTTTCGCAATCTCGATGACGCTTGGGTCGCGGCGGATCATGGCCGCAAGTCGCCGATCACGCTCGCGATTCTCCGCGTCAATTCGAGCGTGTGGGTTCGGAAATTTCATGCTAACGATGCTCTGCTATTTCACTATTCCATTATTCCACCATTCCATCATTGCGCAATGTTCGCTCATTTCGGTTTGAGTTGAGGAAACAGAATCACATCCCGAATGCTCTCCTGTCCCAGCAACATCATGCAGAGCCGATCAATGCCCAGGCCCATGCCGCCCGCGGGGGGCATCCCGTGCTCCAGCGCCACGAGGAAATCTTCGTCTAGTTTCTGCTGCTCGCCGCCGGCCTGGTGCTCCAGGCGTTCGCGTTGTTCGATAGGGTCGTTTTGCTCCGTGTAGGCCGGGGCGATTTCCTGACCGTTGATGCAACACTCGAAGACTTCGACCGTTGTTGGGTCTTCGGGTGAGAGCTTCGCGAGCGGGATGAGTTCTTTGGGGGCATGTGTGACGAAAACCGGATTGGTAAGCGTAGGCTCAATCAATTTCTCGAACACAGCCTGAGTCACTTCGAAATCTTCGTACTCCTTGGCGACCTCGGCGCCGAGTTTGATGGCCCGTTCGCGACGTTGCTGAGGCGCAACGTCGAACCAATCATTGCCGGCGCGTTCCCGGACGATGTCCTTGTACTTGGTGCGCCGCCAGGGGCGAGAAAGATCAATGGTCCGAATGACTTTATCCTCCACGTCCTTGTGCTCGATGGTTAGCGTGCCGAGGACCTTTTCTGCCACCTGGCAGATCATGCTCTCGACGAGCTCCATCATGCTCTCGTAATCGCCGAAGGCCTGGTAGGCCTCGAGCATAGTGAACTCGGGGTTATGCTTGCGGGAGAGGCCCTCATTGCGGAAATTGCGCCCGATTTCATAAACGCGATCCAACCCGCCAACGAGCAGTCGTTTGAGGTAAAGCTCCAAAGCGATTCGCAGATAAAAATCGCAGCCGAGGGCGTTATGGTGCGTCTTGAACGGCTTGGCCGCCGCACCTCCGGGGATCGCCTGCATCATGGGAGTCTCGACTTCTACAAAACCACGTTCATTTAAGAAATTGCGGATTTCGCGAATGATCTGACTTCGTTTCAGGAAGACTTCTTTGACATCCGGATTGGCAATGAGGTCCAGATAGCGTTGGCGGTACCGGATTTCGGTATCTGCCAGCCCGTGCCATTTCTCCGGTGGTGGCCGAAGAGCTTTGGCGAGGATGACGAACGAAGTGAGGCGAACGGAAATCTCGCCAGTCTTTGTCGTGAACAGGGTTCCGCGACCGCCGATAAAATCCCCAAGGTCCAGGTGCCGAAAGATGTCGAACTGCTCATCGCCCAGGACGTTCTTTTGGGCGTAGGCCTGCAAGCGTCCGCTTTGATCGCGGATATCAATGAACATGCTTTTGCCCATGTCCCGGTGAGCAGTCACGCGCCCGGCGACCGCTACCTCCCGGCCTTCCGAATAATTGTCACGGGCATGCTTGCAGGCTTCGGTAGGTGCGAATTTGTTTTTGAACGGATCAGTGCCTTTCGAACGAAGGGCCGTCAGTTTGGCCTTGCGCTGTTCGATCAGTGAGTTGGTTTCTTCCAATGCCATTGGGCGGTAATGGAAGCATGAAAGGAGGGTGTTGCCAATTGCCAATTCAGTGCCCGCCGAATTTGGAGTGCGGTGGCAAGCGAAGCGCGACACCGCTTTGGCTTCGACTGGCGCTTTACAAAGAGCCAAAGCGCCGTCGCCGCTGCGCTCTGCCGGCGCACTCCATACCCGCTGCGCCCGCTAAATACTGAATGACGCGAAAATGGTTTTTTCTTTAGCGTGTTTCCCGTATTTAGCGGGGGTATCGATGATCAGAGCCTCGTTACCTCGGCTGCTACAATTTGGATTTTTCGCCATTTGCGCGAGCGGCTGCCAATCGGCTAGGCTCGGGGGCGTGCATTCGTTCCAGAATTATGTGCTGGCCTACGACAGCCCCGTGGATAGGGGCTTACAAAAAGCCCTGGAAACTTTTGACGCGGACCTGCGCGACAAATACGGAATGACAGCCGAACAAACTGCGCTGGGTCTGCTCGATCTGAACGGCCTGCGCCTGGCCATGGTGCGTCCGGACAAGATGGAATACGCCGCCAGCGTCGCGAAGATTGGTATCTTGCTGGCGTATTTCCAACTGCACCTGGAAGCTGCGACGAACCTCGACTCCACCACCCGGCACGAACTGGGGCTGATGACCAAAGCGTCCAGCAACGAAATGGCCGCTAAGTTTTCGCAAGCGATGGGGTTGGTGCAGATTCAAACCGTGCTGAACAGTTACGACTTTTATGATGCCGCCCACGGCGGCGGCATCTGGGTGGGAAAACATTACGGCGTGAGCGGCGAGCGGATTGGCGATCCCATCGGCGACAACTCGCACGCTGCTACCGTGCGGCAACTGCTTCGTTTTTACCTGCTGCTGGAACAAGGCAAGCTGGTATCGCCGCAGGCGTCCAAAGTCATGAGGGACATCTTCGCCTCACCCGAGATCCCGCACGACAACATCAAGTTTGTAGAAGGACTTGCTGGCAGAAATGTCGAAATCCTGCGCAAATGGGGTTCCTGGGAGGACTGGCTGCACGATACGGCGATTATTTCCGGTCCGGGAAGACATTACATTCTCGTGGCGTTGACACATCATCCGAAAGGCGACGAGTACTTGGAGTCTCTTGCGCGGGTAGTGGATGATTTGATGAGCAGACGTTAAAACGTTAAAACGTCAGAACGGCAGCGCACTCACAGTCGCCGAAATGCCCGAACCTCCGGCGCTCCCAGGGACATGACACTCGACACTCGACACTCGATTGCCAGGTTCCGATACTTCGAGCCAGCTTTAATTTAGTCGTGCATGGCCTCCGATTTCCGCATCGCCGTTTTAGGTTCGGGCAAGGGCTCGAATTTCGTCTCGGTTGCAGATGCCTGTGCCGCCGGAAAAAGCCCCGCCCAAGTGGGGCTGGTTTTGAGCGACGTCGCCACGGCGGGCATTCTTGATCGTGCCCGGGAACGAAATATCCCCGCACGATTCATTGCACCGGGACAATTCCGAACCAAGCTCGATCCGCAGGCCGAGGAGGCATTTATCGAGGCGTTGCGCGGCGCGCGCGTGGATTTGGTGGCGCTGGCGGGTTTCATGCGCGTGCTCAAAGGAGACTTCCTCCGGGCGTTTGAAGGACGGATCGTGAACATTCATCCCTCGCTGCTGCCGTCCTTTCCAGGTTTGGAGGCATGGAAGCAGGCTCTAAACCATGGAGTAAAACTCACGGGCTGCACCGTGCATTTCGTGGATGCCGGGGTGGATTCCGGACCTATTATCGCACAGCAAAGCGTCCCTGTGCTCGACAATGACACCCCTGAAACTCTCCATCAGCGGATCCAAACTGCCGAGCACGAACTCTACCCGAAGTGCGTCGCCGCAATCGCGCGCGGACAAATCGCTGTGAACGGCAGGAGAGTGATTTGGGGGAACTGAATTATGAGTATGATAACGATTCGACATCCGATTTTGGTTTGTATCGTTTTGCTCCTTGCTGGTTCGCAAATCAAAGCCCAAACGCCGATCGTTCTTTGGACCAATGGCGCGCCTGGGGCGCTTGGGAACCAGAGCAAAGACATCCCCACCCTTACTCCGTTCCTACCCTCGCCTGGAGGCGCTTCGGGCAGCGCCATGCTCATTCTGCCCGGGGGCGGTTACGGGTCGTTGACAGCTCGCGAGGGTGATCACTACGCCTGGTGGTTTAATTCCAACGGCATCGCCGGCTTCGTGCTGAAATACCGACTTGGAAGCGCGGGGTACCGGCATCCTGCCATGTTGCAGGATGCAACGCGGGCCATGCGCATGATTCGTGCCCACGCTGCAGATTGGGGAGTAGATCCAAAACGCATCGGAGTCATCGGCTCTTCAGCCGGCGGCCATCTGGCCTCGAGCTTGCTCACGCACTTTGATAGCGGCAAGCCTGACGATCCCGATTTCATCGAGCGCCAGAGCAGCAGGCCCGACCTGGGCGTGCTTTGCTATCCCGTGATCACCATGAGCGGCCCGGACACACACGTGGGCTCCAGGAGGAACCTGCTGGGTGACAATCCTTCACTCGAATTAGAGAAGGAGCTTTCCAGCGAATTGCACGTCACGGCGCAAACCCCTCCCTGTTTCATCCTGCACACCTGGGAGGATCCTGCGGTCAATGTTGAGAACAGTCTTCAGTTCGCTGCCGCTTTGCGCAAAGCGCGGGTACCCTGTGAGATGCACATTTATCAAAAGGGCCCGCACGGTCTGGGCCTGGGCAGCCGCGATTTCGACCCATCCAAATGGCATCCATGGACGATGGAACTGCGAGGCTGGTTGAGGGAGCAGGGCTTTGCCAAATAGAGTCACTGCTTTTTCGTCCTCGTCCTCGTCCTCGTCCTCGTCCTCTTCCTCGAATTCTTCTATGTTTGATCCGGTGAAGAGCCAACAAGCCGTTTGTGATCACCCAAGGCCGGGTCGCCTGTTAATCGTTCTTGCTGGCATCATTGCAGGCCAGGCCATTCTGTACGGCCCTTCACTCATCGGCCGAAAGATATTACTCCCCCTGGACGCATTAACAGCACCAGGAGTTTACCTTCCAACTGGCCCTGGCAGTGGCACTCTGGAGCCAACCCATGGGCCGCTGCAGGACTTAGTCTATGTATTGGAGCCGGCGCGGCGCTTTGCTGTTTCCGAATTTCATGCGGGCCGGTTGCCCCTGTGGAATCCGTATCAATTTGCGGGCGCGCCGAGCATCCGGCCTCTCTTTTCACCCTTCCTGCTGCTGCAAAGCTGCACAGCCTCGCCGATTATTCTCGCCTGGACCCAAATGCTGGCAGCCATTGTGGCGGGCTTTGGAGCTTATGTTTTTTGCATGAAGGTCCTTGAGGTCAGCTATTGGCCCGCGGCCATCGCGAGCTGGTGCTATCCGCTGACCGGCTTCTTCGTTTTCTGGCAGGGATACCACATCGCGCTGCCGGTGTGCTGGCTGCCGTGGATTTTGCTCGCGGTGGATAGGACAGTGCGGGAGGGAGGAGTGTCAATTGTCAAGTGTCAAGTGTCAAGTGGGTGGGCGCGAGTCAAACAGGTCCTCCGTGCCTGCGCTCCTATCGGCTTGAGCATCGCGACTTGCCTGGTGGTAGTTAGCGGCCAGCTAGACGGCGCTGTCATGGTGCTGGTTGTTTCCGGCCTGTTCGCAGTTTGGTGCCTCATAGACGAGCGGCTTAAAAGCAACCCGGCGCGCCGAAATGGAATGGCGCGCTCCGCTACGCACCCAGTCTCGCCAGTCGCTTCACAACCCGCCTTCGCCCCGGGACCGCCGACCCTGGACTCACGCTCCACGCTCGACGCTCCACGCTCTTCGTCTTCTTCGCTCGCCCCCCTCTTCCGCCTCGCGCTCGGCTGGACCCTGGGGCTCCTGCTTGCTGCGCCTGCTGTTCTACCGGTCGTGGATTACGCTCGGTCCGGCGCTCGGATGGCCCGGCGGGCGCACGGTGAGGAAGAACGTCTTCCCGGCCAATTGAGCGCGCTGCCAGAAATCGTTTTGCCCGATTTGTATGGCAGAGGTTTGCAATTGGGCATAGGCGGCAATCAGTTGGAAAGCGCCGCCACCGCGTATTCAGGCGCGCTCATGACGCTTTTCGCAGCGCCGTTGGCCTGGACCAATCGGCGTCTCCGCTCGATGAACATCTTCTGCATCTTGCTGGCCCTGTTCGGTGTGAGTTGGTGCATCGGCATTCCGGGGATTGTCCATCTGCTCCGATTGCCCGGACTGAATATCGTCTCTCACAATCGCTGGGTATTCGCCACTTCGTTCGCCGTGATTGCCCTCGGAGCAACGGGCCTGGATGAGCTGTTCCAGCAACGGGTCCGTTGGCGTTGGTGGTTCTGGGTGGCTGCGGGAGGCCTGGCTGCGGCATGTGTCTGGTCAGCCGTTCCCGCCGCGATGCCCCCCGAGCCATTGGCTACCCAACTCGAAGTGACTTTGTCGCAAGGCAAAACCATCCGCTGGGTCCACTCGCTGGCTGACGTGCGCAACCTCAAGAATTCCTTCGTGGTGCATTCGGCGGCCGCGGCCTTCACGTGCTGCATCGGCCTGATGGGGTGGTTGCTGTTGTGGTCACGCACCAGTCCCGGAGCGCGGACAGCCTTGTCCGCGGCGCCCGCTCGTTCCCACAGCCTCGATGCAAAGGGCCGTGCCACGACCACGCGCGGAGCGCGGACATTCCTGTCCGCAGCAACGCCCGAAGTTCTGGCCGCGTCCGTTCGTTCCCACCGCTTGGGTGCATCGGACGTTGCTGCGGACAAGAATGTCCGCGCTCCGTGGCCTGCCTGGGCATCCCTCGTCCTGGGCGCGTTGCTCTGCGGCGAACTGCTCTGGTCCGCTTATGGCCGTTGCGCGCAATCGGAACCGGCACTTTATTACCCGCCAATTCCCGCGTTGCAACAGCTCGCGCAAGCTTCCCCCGGGCGCGTCATCGGCTATTATTGTCTGCCTGCGAATTTGGCCACGGTTTGCGGCCTGCGCGACATTCGCGGGGATGATGGCGTGGATCCAGCGCGGCTGTTGGATTTGTCGCGCTTCGTGACCGAGCGGGCCACCGGTGCTTCCTACGCGCTGATGCAATGGCTGACTCCAGCCCTTTTCACAACGCCTAATGGAGACCTTCGTTTGTCGCCTATTCTCGACATGTTGGGAGTCCGGTATGTGCTCTTTCGAAATTGGATACCTCCAAAAACCAAACCTATTTTCGAAAGCGCGGACTACCAGGTGCTCCTGAATTCCTCTGTCATGGACCGGGTCTATGTGCCGAAAAGAGTCGAAGTGCTAAGCGATGAAGCCCTGCGCCTGCAAAAGCTGGCGTCGCCTGATTTCAACGCGCGCGAGGTAGCTTACGTCGAGTCTCCGATTGATCTGACGGCCGTCTGCCAGGGTCAGGCTGCCATCGTGAGAGAGGTCCCGACAGATATTGTTGTTTCGGCAAAGATGGTCACCGACGGCCTCCTCGTCCTGGCCGACCGTTGGGATAAAGGTTGGCGCGCATACATCGGTGGAAAACAGGTCCCAATCCTGCGCGCAAACCATGCCATCCGCGGGGTGTTTCTACCAAAGGGCGATTGGAACGTCGAATTCAGATATGAGCCGGCGAGCTTCGCATGGGGGCTCCGGCTGGCCTGCATGGCTGTAGCAGGCCTGGTTCTGTGGACGGCTGTTTTGATGCTGAAATTGAAGCGTGAAACAGGGACGTGAAACGTAAAAACGTGAAACGTGAACAGAATTCAGGTCAGTCTCGGTACCTGCTGACGGCGCACTGCGTCAGAATGGTGCTGGATTGCTCCCCGTAAGAACCGGTGCTGGCTTTCCACGCATCACGTTTCACATTTCACGTTTCGCGATACACTCCTCACCTCGGGCTCATCCCAAAGTATCCCGCTTTATTCGTGCTTATAAAGTATCCAAGAATGGATTGCTGCTGTTGAAGCACGACACCCGCTATTGGAGCCGATCGGCTGGTGGCCAGATCCGTAAAATGCCCCGAGACAATCCCTGTGCCGGCCTGCAATGAGAGCGCCAGGTTTTCTGTGCCCTCTTCCGCGCGGAACGAATTCAAAGGGATGATCCGAACTTTCAGGGCATCGAAAATCGGGGAACCACCGGTGTAAAGATCGCCTCCTGTGAACAGCGCCACTCCATTTGTGAACGGAATCACCGAGTTGGTCATCGAATTGGTGTACGTCGAGCCAACTGGCTGCAAGCTTACAGTAAAGCCATCAGGATAAAACTTGTCAGCGAAACTGTTTTTGATCCAGTGAAGAGGCTCGCCTTGAATATTTCCCGCGGCAGAATTGCTTACGGAAAGCCAGCCGATCAGGCAGCCGCGGTTTTTGTAGATCGGAACGTAAAGCGGCCAGTCGCCCAGTCGCGATAGGCTGCAGGAATGGGAAATCCCAGTGCCATCCCCAGCACGGCCTTTCATAACCAACGCGCGGCTCTTCGAAATGGTTACGACTCCATAACCGTTGCCATCGGGAGCTGTCCCCGCCGACGAGAGGTTTGTGTTAGCAAAGGCCACTGTGTAACTGCCCGCCAGCGGAGAATTGGTGGGGGCGTTCAGGAAGAGGCGGTTGCCTCGGACGGAGGCGCTCCAGATGCTGTTGCTGACCGTGCCAACAACTTGCGGGGCATCATTGGTGGTCGTCATCTGAAGGATTAGATCCAATGGCTCGGCATTCTTCTTTGTGGCAACGGTCACCGATGTTACATGATCCAGGCTGAAGCTCCCCGAAAAAGGGTAGGTGCTGTTCGTGATCGTCAGTTTCCCGGAGAAGCTGCGTTTCGATGCGGACAGAGTAAATTGAAACCAGCCGCTGGATTCCAAAGTTGGGGCTGCATCATTAAAGAAGAGCCCCTGATACGTCCCGGCAGGCGTGGGTTTGGTGAAAAGAATGCCCGGCAGTGAGGAGTTGGTCTGCCCAAGCACGTTTGTGACCGCCACCGAGTAGTAGCCCGCGTTTGCGGTTGTGTCCGCGTCAACAAAGGTGAGCGTGCTATTGGTGGCTCCAGTGATGGGATTGCCTTGCCAACTCCATTGATAGGAGAGCAGACCTCCAGTGGCTTCCACCTGGAACGTGAGACTGTTTCCAACGATGAAATAATCCAGCTTCTGAATCTCCGGCTGCGCGACAACGTACAGGATGAAAATCTGGTTAGTCTGAAACCCAAAAGCGGTCGTCGTAAGAAAATACGTCCCGGTGTTTGTCAGCATCAAATCGTTGATGGTCAGAGTAGCGGTTTGGGAACCTTGAATTTGACCGCCGTCCTGCAAGGCGATTGCGCCGTTAGTGGTGCCTTCAAACCATTGATAACCCAGATCGCCTTGGAGCCCGGAGCCGACGGTGATGGTGCCACCGACGAGATTGGTGTAGCTGATCGGAATTATCTGGCAATGCGCTCGGTCGGCCGCGCAGGTAAAGACAAGTAGCGCCAACCAGAATAAACGACAAAACATGGGAGGATGGTGTAACACACCGATTACCGAATTGTCAATCGCGCCGCCACCTTCGCGTAGCAGCCGAGGTAACGAGGTTCTGGTCAGAGGACAGAGAACAGAGGCCAGAGGACAGAAAAAGATGAGAGCCTCGTTACCTCGGCTGCTACGAGTGCTTCCATTTTTCTCAGTAATCTTACGGACTTGAAAGTGCTTGAAACTACGGACGGATTGGGTTACAAGTCAAGGCACTGCAGTACAAACTTATGACCGTTTATCGTATGAGACTTCAAGCTCTGATTATCTCCACCTTCGTCATCCATTCCACGTTCGCCGGTAAAGCCGATGTCGTGACGGATTGGAACAATGCGGCGCTTAATGTCATACGCGCCGATAAAACGCCACCTCCTACGGCATCGCGGGCCTTGGCCATTCTCCATGCGGCGATTTACGACGCGGTCAATGGAATTACCCGGACGCATGACCCGTACTTGGTCGGAGGCCTTGTGCCAGCGAGCGCTTCGATTGATGCCGCCGCCAATGCCGCCGGTCACAAAGCACTGGTCGCCCTTTATCCCGGGCACCAGGCCACTTTCGATGCCAGTTATCAGGCGGCGCTCGACGCTATCGCGGATAGCCCTCAGAAGGACGCGGGCGTTTCCTGGGGTGAAAATGTCGCAAGCCAGATTCTGGCTGCTCGTGCCAGTGATGGCGCCACCAACCACGTCCCTCCTCCCCCGGGCACTGGCTGCGGCGAGTGGGTTCCCACGCCCCCGGCACACGCCGCCTACTTGCTGCCGCAATGGGCTTTTCTCACGCCATTTTGCATGTCCACCACTTCCGCTTTGAGGTCGGCGGGTCCGCCTGACTTTTGCAGCGCGAAATACATTGCAGACGTCAATGAAGTCAAAGCCCTCGGCGCGGCAACAAACTCAACGCGTACCGCCGACCAGTCTCAAATTGCGCTGTTCTGGGCCGACGGAGGCGGCACCGAAACGCCGCCCGGCCACTGGAACACCATCGCTCAGATCGTCTCGACTGCGCAGAGCACAAGTGTTGAGGACAACGCGCGGTTGTTTGCGTTGTTGAACCTGGCGATGGCCGACGCGGCGATCTGCGCATGGGATGCCAAATACGCGTTCAACTTCTGGCGCCCGGTCACAGCGATCAACGATACTACCGGGTGCTGTCCCGCTATCGTGCCGGACACGACCTGGAGATCTTTTATCGTTACGCCGCCATTCCCGGACTACGTTTCCGGCCACAGCACGTTCAGCTCTGCCGCGGCGGTCGTTCTGGCATCGTTCTACGGCTCAGACAACATTGCCTTCACCACCGGCTCCGATTTTCTGCCTGGTGTGTCCCGCAGTTTCAACAGCTTCTCTGCGGCGGCAGCGGAAGCCGCGATGAGCCGGATCTATGGCGGAATTCATTTCCGTGCCGCCGTTGAGGATGGCGCGGCAGGGGGGGCGGAGATCGGGCAATTGGTGGTGCAGAATTTCCTGCTTCCTAAAGGAAATCGTTCGCGGATTAAGTAACACGGCCGCTTTCCCAGAGAGCTGGATTATCCCGCAGCAGGCGCAATAATTTTGCGTCGGCTGCGGGAAACGCATATTGGGGTAAATCGGCGGCACTCACCCATTGGAAGGCTGCGCAGCCTAGAGTCTGCGGTTCATGTTTCGTCCAACGGCAGACATAGAATTGTAACCGGACGGTTCGCTCGGGGTAAACGTGTGTGAGGCTCTCAATCAGTCTCCCAACGGCGACCTCGATCCCCAATTCTTCCTGCAGCTCGCGCGCCAGGCATGTTTCGAAAGTCTCCCCTTGCTCCACTTTGCCTCCGGGAAATTCCCATAACCCGCCCAAATGCGCCTCGGCATAGCGCTGGGTGATGAGAAGCTTGCCATCGCGAAAAATTAATGCGGCGGCGACGGAAATCGAGCTGGAATGTTGGAATGTTGGAATAATGGAATGATGGAACTATGGAATAATGGAATCGTGGAATGCTGGAATGCCGACGTTAGATCAGTGGTCAAAATAACCGCCGCACAATTAAAAATAGAGGAAATAAGTTCCTGAATGTCTGCCGTTTCCCACAGCCAATTCGAATCGTTGAACGCCAGGTTTCTCCCATTGCATTTTTCCAGGATTCCATTATTCCAAAATTCCATTTTTCCATCATTCCAATCCTATCTGCCGATGCTCTTATAAATAAACCCAAGCCTCTCCATCTCGGCGGGGTCAAAAAGATTTCGGCCATCGAAAAGAATAGGATGCGACAGCGCCTGTCGCGCGCGCTCCAAATCGAGCTTCTTGAACTCTTCCCATTCGGTAGCCACCACCAGCGCATCGCAACCGTCGGCCAACTCATTCATGTCTTTGACGAAAATCACATTCTTGAGCACAGCCGAAGCTTTTTCCATGGCTTTGGGGTCGTGAACGCGGAGGATCGCTCCTTCCTTTTGCAGCCGTTGGCAGAGCTCGATGGCCGGGGACATGCGGATATCGTCCGTGTTCTGCTTAAAAGCCAGGCCCAACACGCCGATGGTTTTGTCCTTCAAGACCCAGAGGGTATCTACGATTTTCTTTACAAACCGGTCCATCTGCGAGGCGTTGATTTTCTGGACCTCTTTTAGCAGGGCGAAATCGCAACCTTCCTGTTCTGCGATTTTGACGAAGGCGCTCAGGTCTTTCGGAAAACAGCTCCCACCAAACCCGAGCGAGGCATTGAGAAAGCGCCGCCCGATCCGCTCGTCCATCCCCATTCCATGGGCGACTTCCTGAACATTGGCCCCGGTGGCCTCGCAGAGAACTGAGATCGCGTTAATATAGGAAATCTTAAGTGCGAGAAAGGAGTTGGAGGCGTGCTTAATGAGTTCGGCAGAGTTGATGTCCGTGACGATGATCGGTGCATTAAAAGGGGCATAGACATTTTTCATGGCTGGCACTGGCCGTTGCGAGCGCACCCCAATGACAATCCGGTCCGGCTTCATTAAATCTTCGACCGCGAAACCTTCCCGGAGGAACTCGGGGTTGCTGACAACATCGAAATCCACACGCGCCTTGCAATAACGCTTGATTGTCTCTGCCACCTTTTCACCGGTCTTCACTGGGACCGTGCTTTTGTCCACAACGATCTTGTAGTTGGTGAGGGCGGCGGCAATCTCTCGAGCCACTTTTTCGATAAAGCTCAAATCCACTGAACCATCGTCCTGGGGAGGCGTTGCGACGGCAATAAATACCACTTCGGACTTTTCCACCCCTTCCGCCGTGCTGCTGGTAAAGCGCAGGCGGCCGTCTGCAGTGTTTTTGCGCACCAACTCTTCGAGGCCAGGTTCGTAAATGGGGATGCCGCCGGACCGGAGCAGTTCAACTTTGCTAACGTCGTTATCCACGCAGACAACCTGATGGCCGACTTCAGCAAAACAGGCGCCCGTGACCAGGCCCACATAGCCAGTGCCGATGATCGTTAGTTTCACCGGCAGCTCAGGGATTGGCTTTGGGCGCTGCTGAATTGGTGGGCAGCGGAGGCGGGGTTTGCGCTCGTGGTGGCGCCGCAGGTTCTACGTTTCGATTCGTGAGAGTTGGGGCTGGTACTGCGTTGGTCGCCGCCGGCGCTGGAGCAGGCTCGATTTTGAAAGGCGCGCTGGCGGGAGCCGGCGGCGCCGGGGCCTGGAACAGCGCAGGATATTTCAGTCTTAGGTCTTCCAGGCGTGTTTGCGCGTCGAGGGCCAAAGATCCAGCGTTGTTATTCTGAGCGACTTGATCGTAATAATCCCGCGCCAAGTCGGGCTTGTTCTGCCCCTCATACAACCGCCCCAGGGCGAACCTGGCCTGCGGCACGACCGCTTCAGATGGGCGCTGATCGAGGACGAGCCGATATCCAGAAATGGCCTCGTTCGTTTTGCCCAGGGCGTCGTCGCACGCAGCGATGCCAAGCAGGGCCTGGCTGATAAACGGGCTGTCGCGATGTTCGCGGGCAAACCTCTGGAACTGAGCCTTGGCTTTATCGAACTGACCTTGAACGAAAAGATCTCCAGCCGCCAGCACCGTGGCGCGCGCGCCCGCGCTCGAGCTTGGATATTCAGTCGCGACCTTGAGGTAGTCCTGCGCTTCATTTGGGCTGGGCTCCCGGCCCACAGCCTGGCCGGCGCCAACATTGGAAAGAACTTCACTGGCCGTGATCTCCTTCTGGTTATGCGCGTAGATAATGTAAGCGATTACAATTCCCAGTCCGATGGCAATTCCTGCACCCCAAAGGACCTGCCGCGGATTGGTCTGGACCCAGGCCCAAATGCGGTCTTGGACTGGTAATTGCGCTATTTGCGATTCCATATAAAGGGTGAAATGTTCGTGCAGGCTGCGCAAAAGGCAAGCTCAAAGTGCGCTGCGATTGTAGTGCGGGCGCATCTGGACGCTTCCGCTGCGGTTGATAGCGGCGGCCAGGCCAGAGGGAGCGCGGCATTTATGCCGCTTCACGCGCCGAACGCATGGAAGCGCCCAGGTTACAAGATCGCTCATCGCGCTACGGATATTGAAGCGGCATAAATGCCGCGCTCCTGCACGGTGCCTGTATGAAGATGCACCCTTGTAGTGCCCTCACTCCGAGTGTCAACAGGCACTCCACATGGATTTCGTGGAGCTTGGCTGGAATCAGGCAGGCGGTTACACTTTATGTGCCGCAATGATTTCGGCCCAACAACAGTCGGCGCTCGCGGGGGCGAATTGCGAGATCGCGTTCGACAACCTGACCCGCCAGCTTTACGCGACCGACGCTTCGATTTACCAGATTGAGCCAGTAGCGGTGGCATTTCCGCGCAATGCGCGCCAAGCCAGCGCGCTCATTGACGCAGCCATGCAGGCAGGCGTGTCGGTGATTCCGCGCGGGGCGGGCTCCGGTCTGGTTGGCGGAGCGATCGGGGACGGACTGGTTATTGATTTCTCCAGGTACAACCGACAAATCATGGACCTGGATTTGGAGCGGAGGACGGTGCGTGTGGGGCCGGGTGTAGTGCTCGATCACCTAAACAACTTCCTGCGCCCACACGGGTTCCGGTTTGGGCCGGACGTGGCGACCAGTTCGCGGGCGACCCTTGGAGGGATGATCGCGAACAATTCGAGCGGCTCGCACACGCCGGTTTACGGCACAACAGCAGATCATGTGGCTGAACTGGAGGTGGTGCTCGCCGACGGACGGATCGTGGCGGTCGGGGCGAAGCACGACACGCTAAGGCCACAGAGGGAGTTGGTATCCGACCTTCTCTGCTTTCATGAGTTGGAGATATCGGAACGGTTTCCGGCGGGATTGTTGAAGCGCCGGCCCGGATATGCGTTGGATCGCTGCTTTCACGAGCCGAATAATCTCAATCATCTCCTGTGTGGCAGTGAAGGCACGCTCGCTCTCATTACCTCGGCCGAATTGAACATTGTGCCGCTGCCACGCGAGCGAGGGCTGGTGCTGATCTTCTTCGCTTCCGTGACGGAAGCGATGCAGGCGACGGTTGAAATTCTGGATTTGAAACCAGCGGCTATCGAGCACCTGGATGCTGTGCTGTTGGACCAAACCAAAGGGCAACTGGAATTCCAGGCCGCGCGGAGCTTGCTTGAATTGGATTTCAAACCGTGCCAATCCATTCTTGCGGTCGAGTTTTTTGAGGACGCAGCCGGATGTTCGAAGGAATTGGTCCGGCGAGAGCTGGGCTTGCGGACGTTGGTTGTGCGTAGCGCGCGGGAAGCAAACCTGGTCTGGTCCTTGCGCAAGGCGGGTTTATCGCTGATGACCGGCAGGGCAGGGGATGCCAAGCCAACTACGGGAATTGAGGATACGGCGGTGCGACCGAAGGATTTGCCGGGCTATGTGGCCGGCCTGCAGTCGCTCATGGCTCCTCTGGGTTTGCAGGCCTCTTATTATGGGCATGCGGCCGCGGGTTTGCTGCACGTGCGTCCCGTGCTCGATCTCCATTCGGTCGAGGACCTGAAGAAGTTTCGCCAGCTCGCCAATGAAGTTTCGGCGCTGGTGCGCCAGTTCAAAGGCTCGCTGGCAGGAGAACATGGCGTTGGCATCGCGCGAACGGAGTTTATGGTTGAGCAGGTTGGCGATGGATTGCTTGGGGTAATGCGGGAAATCAAGGCTTCTTTTGATCCACATAACCTGCTTAACCCCGGCAAGGTAGTTCCGGATGGCCGCTTCACGATTGACGCCGACCTGCGCCTCAAGCCGGGACACGAGCTGAAGCTGCCGTTTCAACCTATCCTGGCCTTTGCAGCGAAGGACGGCTCGTTCACTCGAAACCTGGAGCAGTGCAATGGTTGCGGCGGGTGCCGGAAGGACACACCAACGATGTGCCCGACATTCATCGCGACCGGACAGGAGATAATGAGTACACGCGGCCGAGCGAACGCAATCCGCGCCGCCCTCGAGATGCGCGGACTGAACCATGCCGATCCGCTGGCTTGCGCGGAGTTGGAAGCAGCGCTCAGCAACTGTCTGTCCTGCAAGGCCTGCACCTCCGAATGTCCATCGAACGTCAATCTTGCCCTGTTGAAAGCCGAACTGCTTCATGCGCGGATTCGGAAGCACGGCTTGTTGCTGCGCGAGCGCTTGTTCAGTTCGGTGGACCGGCTGGGGCGATTAGGCTGCCTGCTGCCCTCGCTTTCGAACGCGACGCTGGACTCTTTGTTCCTCCGTGGGCTGCTGACGAAGACTCTGGGCATAGCCTGGCAACGGCCATTGCCGCATTACACTCGACAACGGTTCGACCGCTGGTTTCACCGCCGCCGCCCTCCTTCCGCCGGGACTCGGGGCAAAGTGCTGCTTTGGGATGATACTTTCGTGCGCTATCACGAGCCGCACATCGGGGCGGCGGCTGTCAAGGTACTCGAGACGCTTGGATTCCAGGTGGAATTGGTTGCCGGCCGCAAGTGCTGTGGCCGGCCCGCGTTCAGCCAGGGAAATCTGGACATGGCGGCACGTTTCGGGCGGCACAATCTGGCTTTATTGAATCAAGCGTACGACAACACGTCGGTTCTATTTCTGGAACCATCCTGTTATTCCATGTTCGCGGAGGATTATCGGGAAATGAATCTGGAGGGAGCGGAGAAAACTTCCCGGCGGGTGTTTTTGTTCGAGCAGTTTGTTGAGGAGTTGCTGGCACACGAGTCGAATGCACTCGCGTTTAGAGCCAAGGCCGGTAACCTGATTATCCACGCTCACTGCCACCTGAAGGCGTTAATGAATCCTGGGTTTCTGGAGCGGTTGGCTGGGCGGCTCCCTGAGCGCAATGTGACGCTGCTGGACACAGGCTGCTGCGGAATGGCCGGCGCCTTCGGCGCACTTGCCGACAAGTACGAACTCTCGCTCAAGGTCGCCGAGCCCTTAGCACTTATCGTGCGGGGCCAGCCCTATGGTACCACGATCGTCGCCTCCGGCACGAGTTGCCGGCATCAGATCGATCATTTGGCGCCGGTGCGGGCGAGGCATATGGCGGAGGTGCTGGCCGAGGCGATTGGATGAAAAGGGTTAGATGCTCAGCGAGAGTAGCAAGGTCCATGAGGTTCCGGACTCGCCGACTTTTCGGAAACCCACCGACTCATAGAGCTGCCGTGCGTAGTTCAAAGGGCTGACGCTCAAACTCAGAGCGGGGAAGCCATCCGCCCGCGCTGTCTGAATCAGCGCATACAACAATTTGCGCCCAACCCCTTCGGACCGATGATCCTTTCTCACCGCTATTGCGACCTCAGGTGTGGAGGCGTTCACAAAGCCGTAGGAGTGGATATCCTGCGTCCAGAGGCGAAACCATGCGGCGCCAATGCGTTCGGTATCGTTTTCTGCAATGACCGCCCGGTCTCCTCGACGTTGCCAGCCGGCGAGGAGCTTCGAGAACTCCGGAGCATTGCGAAAGGAAGGGAACGGCGGACGGCTGATTGATGGATCCCAAAAGAAGGCGTCAAAGAGCATCTCCTGAAGGAACTCCAGGTCTGGAGGAATGCCTGGTCGAAGTTGCACCATACCTCGTCGAGCTGCCTGATGTTGATATATAGCCAAAGCTTCGACAGAGTGGAGAACGGATTGTAACGAGCATTGCAGACCATCAGTAATCCGCAATCAGTGTCCTGGCGGAGGGCCCGAAGGGTAGAGGGATTCTGGCAGGCTGAGCTGGCTGGACGATTTGCTGCGCTGTTTTTGGCGGCGAACAATCAGCTCGGTCATCATGGCTTCGGCGCTTTCGTAGCGGGTGAACCCTTCGCGCGGTTCGAAGATTTTTTCGGGCGGCGGTTCGAAGCGGACCTTGGAAAGTGTAACCGTGAGTGGGGCGGCATTGGTCGTACTGATGCGAAGTGGAAGGTTCTTCAAGTCGGGCGCCTGCCAAAGATGATAGAAACTCAGCAAGCCGTCGCTGGTTGCAATGGTCGTTGCGGCCTCGCGGCATGCATTGCCGTCCAGTCTCTCCGGGGCGGACATGACTGGGCTGGAGGCGATGTTGGTCGGATGGACACTGAAGGAGATTGGAGCATAGCCTTGCAGGATCTCGCTCATCACCATGCCGCGGCTTTCCGCGGGGTCCCAGACAAATAGCAGGCTACCGACGCGAAACCGCTTTTCGATTTCGTGATTCGCATCAGGCGCAAAAATGAATTTGTTGCTCCGGCACAACAGTTGGCCGGTTGTGATTGAGCCATGGTCCGCGCCAAGCCCCGAGTCCAGCGTCACCTGTGCGCTGTAGCCGGGTGAGTTGGTCAACAGGATTGACATCGGGCGGCTGAGGAACCCTGGCAGTTGCGCCTGGGCCAGTCCGGCGCTCATGCCACCGGGGAATTCGTCGGGGGCGGTGCGACAACCGGCGAGCAGGAGCGCGCAGACTCCCAAGACACAGAGCGCCGGGAGACACCGCGACATGTTGCGGTGTTTGAAAGCGCGGACATGTCCGCGCACTCCCAAGGGGCGCGGCGCACAATGAATCGGTCGGAACCTCATAGGTTTGTTCGCAATAGCTTCTTCGCGGCCAATTTAACCGAGTTGGCGAGGGCCTGCGGTTTTACTACGACGGCATTTCCGGCCCAGCTCAGGACCCAGCGTTCGACTTCGGCGAGGCTCGAGAGTTTGAGACGCAACTCCACGCCGCCTTTCTTCAGGTCGCGCAGTTGCTGGGATTCGTGCCACTTCTTTTCCCGAATATAATCGGCCACGCTTTCATTGAAACGAAGAACGACATCAAACTGGCCCTGGCCGGAATAAACTCCGAAGCTGTCTCGCAGTCTGTTTTCGAGTGAAAATCTTGGGGGCCGCGCAAACGTTTTCCCGGTGCGTTTGATGGTTTGAATTCGGGCGGGCACAAACGTGCGGATATCCTTGCGGAGATGATCGAATCCGAACAGGTACCACTCACCGTTTATGTTTGCCAAATGATAAGGGTCCACGAGGCGCTGCTCGGGCTGATTCTGGCCGGGTTTGCGATAATTAAGCTCCAATTGCTCACGGGCCGCTGTGGCTTTTGCCAGCACGTCGAATATTTCCAGGTTCAGAATCGGTTCGGCACGAGTTCGGAAAGAAATCGTTTGCTCGATATCGCTCAGGCTCAGCGAGAAGGTGTCCGGGAGCGATTGCTCCATCTTCTTGATCGCGCTGAGGAGCGGTTTTTCGAAATTGGTTCCGCGATACTGCTGCAAGGCTTTCTCGGCCACCACCAAAGCGATGATTTCGCCTTCGGTGATCTGCATAACCGGGAACGCGTTGACCTTTTCGCTGTAATAGTAGCCTTGGCGATGGCCGTCCCAGGCTAACGGCAATTGCATCCGCTCGCGCATGAATTCCACATCCCGGTGGATGGATTTGGAACTGACCTCCAACTCCTTGGCCAGGTCGGAAGAATTTGGAAACTTGCCGGATCGAATGGCCTGGTGGATGTGAAGCATCCGCTGGAGCGGAGGACGCTGGCGGAGATCGCTCGAGGTGACGGAGGCCATCGCTTAGGATCTTTGCAGGCGACCCAAGCACACCCTGGTCAGACTCGATTCAGTGAGTTTTGAGCAATGAGCATTTTTCATTGCTACTACGGATTAAGCACCGTTGGCAATGCTAAATAGCAAATGGGCGATGCTTAATGCTCAATGATGAGGAAGTCTGCTCAAACCAGTTTCGACAGCAATTCGTCGTTAGTCTTCTGCTTCTTAAGCGCTGCGACGAGTGTTTCCATCGCTTCCACAGGGTTGAGGTCCACCATGGTGCGGCGGAGTTTGCGGACGGCCTCGATTTGGTGTTTCGGAAAGAGCTTCTCCTCTTTTCGCGTGCCGCTCTTGGGAATGTCAATAGAGGGGAACAAGCGTCGATCGGAAAGTTTGCGGTCCAGGATTAGCTCCATATTTCCGGTGCCTTTAAATTCCTGAAAGATCAGTTCGTCCATACGCGAGCCGGTGTCCACGAGGGCCGTCGCCAGGATCGTGAGAGACCCGCCCTCTTCGATCTTTCGCGCTGAGGCAAACATCTTGCGGGGGATTTCCAGGGCGCGCGCATCCACGCCGCCGGTCATCGTACGGCCGCTGCCGCCGTGGACGCTGTTGTAGGCGCGAGCCACGCGAGTAATTGAATCGAGCAACACGAACACGTCCTTGCCCGCCTCCACCATTCTGCGGCAACGCTCGATCATGAAGCGGGACAGGCGCACGTGCGTCTCAAGGTCCTGGTCGTTCGATGAAGCCACCACTTCGGCCTTTACTGAGCGTTGAAAATCGGTCACTTCCTCGGGACGTTCGTCAATCAACAAAACCAGCACGTGAACCTCCGGATGGTTGGTCGTGATGGCGTTGGCGATTTGCTTGAGGATGGTGGTCTTGCCGGTGCGCGGAGGAGCGACAATCAAACCACGTGTGCCTTTGCCGATGGGCGTGACCATGTCAATCACCCGGGTTTCAATCAGATCGGGCGTCGTCTCCAGTCGAAATTTCTCGATAGGGTCAATGGTCGTCAGGTTCTCGAAACGGACCGACTTGGTGTAATCCTCGAAAGGCATGGAATTAACGCGTTCGACGGCGCGCAATTGGGGGCTGTTGCCGCGATGGGGCGGCTGGGTAGGCCCTTCGATCAGGCTGCCTTCGCGCAGGAAACTGCGCTTAATGGTGTCGGGTGTGACGAAAATGTCCGAGGGTTTCGGATGAAAATGGTTCTCCGCTGTGCGAAGGAACCCGAACCCTTTCTCGGATATTTCGAGGTAGCCGGCGCCCATTTCGGTCGTGGCATTATTGTGATTATGACCGTGATTGTGACCTTTTGTCGCTGTGTTCATACTGTCTGCGTTGCACGAAGGCTGTCCGGAATTAGAGCCCCGAAACCACTGATTGAACTTTGAATTTTGGGAAGCCGCTGCTGGGTGCGCAGAACTTACGCTATACTCCCGCAGCTAACAGACCTTCGATACACCTATTATTTAGACGGGAATTGTGTTAAGCGCAACTACTTTTTTCACTTTTTTGCAGGGTTGACGGAGCGCCGAATTCCATTTCGGCGCGACTGAATACAGGCTTGCTCGCGCCGAAACGGAGTTCGGCGCTCCTACCCGGCCAGTTGTAGTCGCTTGTCGCTTTCCAGCAAGGCTTTGAGCGTTGGCCATTCCACTTCATTCATCTGGCTGAAGGCATTTAGATAGACTGCAACGACTTCCGGGGGATACTTCGCCAGCAACGCGTCCACCCCCTGGCGCAGCTTGGCCTCGTCCATCTCCGCGGGCAAATCGTCCACAACACCCTCTTTATGGGTGATGCCCAGCGCATCGAGGAAATCGCTCAGCATGGATTTATATTTCTTGAGCAGCCAGGCCCGGATCAAGTTTGCCGCGGCCAGCTCGAGCGCGGGGCGGGTCAGAGTACCGAGCATCGCCTCGTGTTGCTGTTCCCGAGGCTGCCGCTCCAGGAAAACGGCGCGCACCTTACGCGCCTCGGCCACGGCGGCCAGCGTGGCGCGATAAATCGGTTTATCCGATTCGTGAGTGTAAATGAGAATTTCCTTCGCCAGCGCCGGCGACATGAAACCGATCAATTCGTGAGAAGTGAGCATAAGCAAACACCAAACACCAAACACCAAAGAAGCTCCAAACATCAAGCCCCAAATCACTCGCAGAGCACGCTTTGGCGCTTGGAGCTTGGTGTTTCACTGGAGCTTGGTGTTTGGTGTTTGGTGTTTGAGCAGGGCACATTATCCGATTAAAGCGCATTACCGTCAGTTGTTTTTCGTTTATCAAAGGGTGATCAGTGAAACTCTGCTTTTCTTCGCGATCTCCGCGCAAGTTTCTTGTTCGAGCAAAAGGGCTTTGCCTGCCTCGATGGCCAGGGCGCTGATCCGCGCCGAGGCGCACGTCTCCAGAGTTTGCGGCCCAAGGCATGGGATGTCAAAGCGCAAATCGTGCTTTTCACGAGGCACTTTCACCGCAACCGCTCCGCCATTTTTACCTGCCAATTCGCCGCCTCGCGCCAGGCACTTGTCAGTGCCCTCGAATGCCTCGACTGCAAGAACAGTACCCTCTTTGACCACCACCATTTGGCCGATTTCAAGTCGCGATGTCTCCTTTGCGATTCGAAAACCGAACTCCACATCGGCGCGTTGCTGGCTCGAGAGTTTGGGTCCTAGCTGGAAGCCTTTGTCCGGCATCAGAGACCCGAGCCAGGGGGTGGCCTCGACCAACTCGACCCCTTCCTTTTTCAACTCCTCGGCTATGGCTCCGAAAATAGTGTGCGCGTTCTTTTCTTTCAAACGCAGGAGCAAGGCCATGGCGCGCAAATCGGGCCTGACATCGTAGAGGTTCTTTGGCGCGATCTGGCCTGCCATGACGCACTGTTTGACTCCCCGGCGCGTGAAGGCGGCCAGCAATTTCGAAAGCTGGCCGACTTTAAGCCAGACAATTTCATCCACGAGTTTGCCCAGCGCTGGATCCGTTTCTCCCTCAAAAGCCACAGCCACCAGGCGTTTAACTCCTGATTGGCGAGCTTGCCTGGCGAAAACCAGAGGGAGGGACCGATTGCCTGCGATTAGGCCAAGGGTGTCAGTCATGTTAAAACGTTAAAAAGGTTAAAACGTTAAAACGTTACAACGGGAAAGCTGCAACGCGTTGCCGGGTCTTTTTTTCTTTCATTTTTGCAAGGTGCGATTTGCTATTCCTGACCCCTGAACCCTGAGTCCGCACGGTGTTGAAGTTTAAAACATCGGCTGGTCACTTCGAGCCTGATTCTCCTTTTTTTGGATCTGGATTAGGCGGTTGGAGCAAAGCTGCGAAGCGCGCCGCCTCGTCTTTTTTATCCAGTTTTTTGGCCAGTACCAGCAATTTTTGGTACACCGCAATCTTGTCTGGATAGTCAGGGAACTGGCGCAGCAGCTCTTCATATTTCTCATACGCTTGCGTCGGTTTATCCAAATCGTTGAGCTTATCGCCGAGTTCCAGGAGCAGGCGGATTCGCTGTTGCGGTGAAGCGTCGAGGTTTAGCGATTGTTCCCAGGTTTGGACCGCCGAAGGCAGTTTGCCCTCAGCGGCGTAGAGGTCGCCCAGTTTTTCGGTAAGCACAGCACTCTGCTTGCGCAATTCCAAATTTTCGAGCAAGGCAGCGCAGTTCGCCGTGGGCCGATTGTTGGCAAGGTCAATATTGATTGCCCGCAGAAATGACCATGCCAGCCAGTTATTGGCTCGGCGTTCGATCAGTTCCTCGTGAACGTCCTTTGGATTCCGTCCAAATGGCCGATAGAGCGGGTCGCCTACGACCGTGGTCTGCCAGGATAGAGCCCGCTGGCAGCCATAAGCGGCTTCGCCAAAAGTGAAACCTTTGATGCTCAACAGTCCCATGAACAGGTTTACCTCCGGAGTCAGCGCCAGATAAGGTTCATAAACGCAGCCCATAGTGGCGGTGGCGCCTTTGGAAAGCAGCGGTCCGACCCAGTGGTCCGAGCCCCGGATGGAGGCAGCACTGAAAGAGTGGATGTGATAGGCGATCGCTCCCGGCATGAACTCGACCGTTGGCTGCGCGAACGGACCGCAAACGACGTCGCTATACCAGCCCATGTAAATGGCAATTTGGCTCATGGGAAACCCCGCGGGAAACGTGCCCGGGATTTCATCCACCACAGTTTCGAATCCCATGGCTCGGGAAATTTGGGCCGCAGCCCGGATCCAATCGTCACCCATTTTATAGCCAGGTTCCGTAATGTTCCGCAGGTCGAAATAAGCCCGGCCCCAAAGTCCATTTGTTTCAGCAGAGAGCGCTTTATCCACCAGGCCGCGGGCAATTTCCGCGCTTGGCCCGTCCAGGCGGGTCACCATCAAAACGCCATTGGTTGGATGCAGCAGCGCGGTATTTGTGACGCCGAACGCCGGATTGTGTAGAGGCCCGGCCAACGGCAGGTGTTGTTCAATGAGTGGCAACAGGGCCAATTCGCTGTCCACTGCGGCTTCGTTGCGCCGCATTTCCGGCCGCTGCAATTCGACCCCTTCCTCCTTCAAGTCCGGTTGCGCCGCAATCCGCAGCGGAACACCGTAACAGAGAACCGCATAACGGATTTTGGATTGAACCACCACGAATCCCACGTGCGCCGGCTGGTTTGTGGTGGCCGCGAAACTGCGCGAGGCGATATGCCAAAGTTTGCTCGATTCGAGCGCATCAGCCAGGGGTTGCTGCAGCGAGTGGCGAAATTCGCTTCGAGCAATCTCCTCGTCCTTGGAGAGATCAAACCCAAATATCTGTCTGGAAGGCACGGCCCGTTTGCGGGCGTAGTACTGTGCAAGTTCTTTAGAGGCGGCCAGGCGCTTGTTATAAACAATGACCACTTCGTCTCCGGGCGTGGCAGCCACACTGGAGATGCTTACCACGGAGATAGCCATGACCATCCACCAGGCAAGCTGTCGGACCGGGCCGACCAGTCTGATCGGTCTGGCTGAAGCCACAGGCGTTCTTTGCTCCAAGCGCATCTGGACACTGCCGCAAGCGCAAGAGCCTGGTACGGAGCGCGGACATTCCTGTCCGCAGCAACTTCCGACCGCCCGACAGGCGCCCATTCGAAACCTGCTCGCGAGAATGGGCGCGGCTTCGGACAAGAATGTCCGTGCTCCGTGACGGCAGTGTCCGGATGTTTGCTCCAAAGCTTTCATTTTACGTTTCACGTTTCACGTTTCACCCCCCATCCAGCACCACCTTCAACCCATCATAGCCCAGTTCCACTCCTGCCGGCAGCTCGGCTTGCGCCACGTCGTGATCATAATCGTGAGTCAAATGAGTGAAATAGGTTCGCGCTGCCCCGATGCGCCGGGTCGCTGTGAGGGCTTCATCCAGGCACATATGCGTGGGATGCGGCGCTCGGCGAAGCGCGTCCAGCACCGCTATTTCGACTCCACGCACTTGCTCGATCGCCTCGTTAGGCACTTCCTTGCAATCGCTCATATAGGCCAGACGCTTTCGACCGCCCTGCACGAACAGAAAGCCGCAAGTCTCCGCTGCGCCATGCGGTAGCGGAAATGGGATGATGCGCAAGTCCCCAAGATCGAATGGCCCGTCAATGATGCGTGGCTCCGGGATAAAATAGCCCCTGGGCCATGGACCATCGTGAAAAGCATAAGCAAACACCCGGCGCAAATCTTTCATCGTCGGAGCGGTTGCATAGATTGGCAAAGCAGTACCTCCGCGCGCATCACAGATGCGCCGGCAGTCGTCCAGGCCCATGATGTGATCCGCGTGAGAATGGGTGAAGAGGACCGCATCCAGCCACCCCAGTTTTTCCCGCAACATCTGGATCCGAAATTCCGGGGTAGTGTCCACGACCAGCGACACCTTGTTGGTCGCGACGTAGATTGAAGGCCGGGTGCGATGATTCTTCGGATTGGCCAGGAATTCGGGCGGATAATCCTTGCCGATAATAGGAACACCCTGCGAGGTGCCGGAACCTAGAAAAATGAAGGAAAAAGCCATCACTCAGGCTGCAAATTAGCAGGAGTGCCGCGCAGCAGCAAGGCGCGGAGATTGGATGCTGGTTGGGAGCGATTAAAACCGCCGTCCACCGGCCAGTATTTGAAAGCGGTCCCGATCCAATCGCGATCCATTCGGGACCGCTTTCCCTTGGTCCACCGAGGGCACCAACAGTTCTAAGCGCACACAGGCTGGCCGAACCGCACGGTTCTGTGCCCCCGACACGACGAAGGGCAGATTGGGACCATTGACAGGGCCTCAGAAATGATAGCTCAACACTATTTTAAACAGCGCCGGCGCCACGAGTTGGTTTCCCGTCATTCGCTGATACACCGGAAATTCCACATCTCCATAAAGACTGAAAGGATGCCAATCGACTTCGATCCCTGGCGAAATCAGCACCCGCTCATATCCTGAAGCGACCGGGTGGGCCGAGTTAGCGCCCCCATCGGAGGTTCTGAAGGAACCTTTAACCTGTCCTATTGGTGTGATGCCCACTGGACCGATACTCCAGCCTCCAAAATAAAGTCCCAGCACGGCATCCAGCTCCGTGCCAGGCCGGTAGTCATCGCGAATAAATAGCGGCACGTCCAGCTCGGTTTGGCCGAACCACGTCCAGTGTCGCAGGCCCATAAATCCATGCCGGTAAAATCCACCCAACAACAGATCGGTGCTGCCGCTACCTATTTCGGTGTCACGATCTATGTCGCCGAATTCGTTATTATGAGTGTAGTTACCGCTAGGGAGCTTTACTCCGAACGTTAGTCCAGCGGAAAGGTCTTCCGACAGACCCGTGTAGATCCCGCGGAGTCGAATGTCGCCCAGATCTCCCCAGTTGAACGAAACGATCTCGTTCCCGGTGGCACCGCCGGTGGTTCTGAAACTGCGGTTTACGTATGGCACCTCTGCTTGAAAGCCCCACTTGTAGTTGAACATGTATTGGAAGCCCGCCGTCACGAAATGGGTGCGGATCCCCTTGTCGTCATTGTTTGCCGCGGGCGCTTTGGAAGTCCCGCTCCAGTTTTGGTCCTGGTGCTGGTAATCTTCCTCCAGCATAAACATTCCTCCTGGCCCTTTTGGAAACATGGAGCTGGTGCCAACGTCGAACACACCGCAGCCGCAAGCGCAAGCCTGGCTGCGCGAGGGGCTCAGCACTAGGGCCGCGAGCGACACGCGGCCAATCAGCTTGACTGCAAAAACTTCGGTTTTTCGGCGGATCATTTTAAGTTGAACGATTTGAAGCCCCTGGGGCCTCGGTTTCTGGGTGATATAATCGCGGGCGACAATAGCGCGCGCGGACCTTTGATTTGAGCTGGAACTGCGAACCAACGAGAGGGGAGCTGCCCTCGGCTTTTACAACTCTTGCCGGCTGCAGCCTCAGGCATCAGCCCGCCGGGGCGGCGGTGTCAAAGGAGGGTAAGCGAGCGTCCGCGGATTGGATGTGGCGGGACTTCGCTCCGGCAGACAAGATGGGGCGTCGAGGACAAAACTCGAGGCGGCATGCGCAAATTCGAGTTTCTGAGGCGGGGTCTGGACTTCGGACTTTTTCTCGGTTCGCTTTCCTTTTGTAATCGCTTTGCACAACCGGCAGGGATGCTTCCCGTCGAACGTCTTGCTTAAGGCTTCGGTCAGTGAGGCGTCGCGCGAGTAGGTCACTATCATGCCAAGCCAGGCAACTGATTGCAGCAGCGCCCAATGAGCGCCGATTGAAAGGGTCAGCGTCAGGACTAACAGCCACCTGGAGAGGCGTATCAGCACAGGGGGTAGCTTAAACATGTGTTGCAGGGCGGTCAAGCAGAGGGCGGCGGTGGATGCTGCGGCTCTTCAAGGAACTGCCGACTGCATTCGTTTTTAACGGGTCTTAACGGCTCTTAACGCTTCGTTAACGGCTCGAGAATCACCACTGTCCGCTTTTACCGAGGCCTTAACGGGGTTAACGGCTCCAGGGACCTCTAAGCCCCTCGCTTCACTTCTTGGCTTCATCGTTGATTAGATCTTCCTTTATCATGTCCGCCATGCGTCAAAAACCGTTACGACCCGTAACACTAACCGTCAACGACCCGTCAATTGCCGTTAATAACCGTAATTTCCCGCTATTTGACGTTTTTAGCCCCATCGGACGCTCCTCACGTCGTCCCCTACAGTGTGTGTCCGTTTCGTGCCTGCTTGAAATATTCGGGCTAAGGCCGGACGCTAAAGCTGTCGGCGCTGTTCACGTCACCAGTGCCTTTGTAGGTAGCGACTTTAGGATAGGGATAGACCGGCCGGGTCATGGTGACTTTGCCATTTTCTTTTTTCGAGGCGATTAGCTTGTCGGGCGCTTGGCCGTGCTCGACCCAGTCCACGATGGCGGTTAGCCAGTCCACTTCGCTGGCGCCCGGGCCTCCGCCGCAATGGAGGCAACCGGGGACCATGAAGAGCCTGCAGTAAGCCGCCGCCTGAGTGTCGCGCTCCATGACGTGGCGGTAGTAATTGATAGTGCCCTGGGCGGGCAGGGCAGGGTCAGCCCAACCATGCCAGATGATCAGCTTGCCGTTTCGCGCTTTGAGCCGGCCAAGGTCGGGATTGTTGGCGTTCAGGAAGGATGCTCCCAGCCGCGTGTCTTTGTCGAAGTTCGAGAAATCGTATTTCGAATAGTCCCAGTCTGGATCATTGAAGATGAGGTATTTGTAAATCTGCGTGCCGAAAGCAAAAGTGAGGTCCGGAACGTGATCTTTGGCAAGCAACTGCGGAGCCGGGCCCGTGATCCAGGCGATCCACTGCTCCGGCACACATTCGGCCGCGGGAGCAAATCCAGGATAAATCAGCCCTTTGCCATTATGCGCGCCTGAGTAAATGCTCTCGAAGGCTTTGCGTTGCTCATCGGTTAAGCCTGGTACTTTTGCGAGCTCGAAGTGGGCCGCTGCCGGATCCTGGATCACCCCATCCTTAAGACCATCTTGCGCGTCGCATTGATCTAGAACGCCGGCCTGGAGTTTCTGGAGAGCCTCCTTGGTTACCACGTTGGTTTCGAGATGGGCGGGGTCGGGGTATAAGACCTTGGCGATTGAGACCATCGTTGATGCAAGGCCGGTCCAATCAAACGCGGGCGCGCCGGCTACAATACCATCGAAATCCTGGGGAAAGCGTTGGGCCTCCATCATGGCCTGGCCGCCACCGCGGGAGCAGCCGATGAAATAGGAGCGCTCCGGCTCTTTGGTGTAGTAGGCACGAATGAGTGCTTTGGCTGTTTCCGCCGTGCGATGCACGGCCAGATAGCCGAAGTTCACTTTTGCTTCCAGGTCATTGAGCGCCCATCCCGCCATGTGGCCTTCCGCAGATTGGTGCCCGGTATCGGTGCCGACTGTCGCATACCCAAGATTGACCGTATACCGCGCGGCGTTCTGCACGGTGCCGACAAAGCCGCCCCCGCCGCCCATGACAAACCGTCCATTCCACTCGTCCGGCAGTAGTAACTCGAATCGGATGTGTCCACCGATAATCCCCGTAAGCTCGACGTGCGGCTTTAACTGTCCTTTTCCCTCAGCGGCTCCCGCTTCTTTGACCGACTCGAGGGCGACCTCCGGTAGTCGCACATTGCGGAGGTCCTCCAATGAAATATGGCGGTATTCGGCGGCGCGTCCGGAACCGACACAGTTTCCGATAATCAGACCAAGAACGAAGAGTCGTCTCATAACCAAAGTAAATAGCCAATAGGCACGCATCTGCCAACCGGTTTTCTGGCGTGCCTTGGCAGGTGTATCGACGAAGCACTAAACTGGGTGCGCATAGCACCATAGGAGGGTTTTGATTTGAGACGAGGTCCTGCATCCCATTACGCTCATCATCTATGGCTAAGCTCAGTTACCAACGAACAATTATTGGCTACCATGGCTGTGACGCAAAGATTGCCGATCGAGTGTTGGCGGGAACGGTCCAAATGAAACCGAGTGCGAACGCATACGACTGGCTCGGGGAGGGAATTTATTTCTGGGAGCACGGGCCGCGACGAGCTTACGAATGGGCGATTGACCAGGCGCGGCTGTCCGGACGCAAAATTCAACAGCCCGCAGTCTTAGGTGCGAAGATCAATCTAGGTGTCTGTCTGGACTTGTTGGATACGGCCAATACGCGGTTGCTTGGGAAGGGCTTTGTGGAATTCCGCCAATTGATGCAACGAAACGGAATCGCTATGCCGAAAAATCGAAACGCGGCAGGGAGCCGGCGTGGAGATCGGGTTCTGCGTTTCCTTGATTGTGCTGTCATCGATTTCACTGTGAAGGACTTTGCGGCAACCGAACCGCGATATCAGACCGTGAGGGGCGTGTTCGTCGAAGGCAGGCCAGCTTTTCCTGGGTCAAAGGTCGCTCTGAAGTCCCACATCCAGATCGCCGTTAGGGACCCTGCATGCATCCTTGATGTATTCCGGCCTGCGGCGGCAGAGTACCAAGCATTGGAATGAACAGCGGTGCCTAACCACCGTAGCGTGGCGCCAGTTTCCTGTCCCGCGTGACAATTCCAGCTCTGACTAATGATTCAAAGCCTTCTTCGGCAGTCATGCTCCTGACGCGCTTAAGCCACCGTTCATGAGCGGCTAACATCTCGCTACGCGTCGGCACTCTTCCGTTACTGCGGGACTTGGTTGTTGCCGACGCATGCTTTACTCGTTTCATTGCGTCATCAACATGTCCCATAGAGCCACTTAAGTCAATCTTCCGTCTCCTGTTTGCTCACGAACAGCGCCGAAGAATAACCGACGAGCATCCTGAGTTTTGGAGGTCAAGGCAGATCACACAATCTGCCGTGGTCAATATTATCATCCACGTTGGCCAAGAATCTGTCCGACCTCCCGGCCCCCAAATCCCGCCGCATCTGCTCGTCCCACGCATCATCTTCCCACTCGTGCAAGGAACGGGCCACATCTGCGCGCTCCTCCAGCGTCAGCCGGGAAATGGCGGCCTTGACTGCCGCTACTGTGCTCATCGCCACCAGCATACACTGTGCTGCTTTGTGCGACAAGTCCCTGTAATGGCGACATGGCGACGTGCGGCTTTAACTTGCCGTTTGCCTTAGGCTTGGCCCTTTTGGTAAAGGCTTGACCCTTTTTCTTTTTAAGTCTCCCGCTATTTCGCCATCTCGGGGCTGATTACTTCGTAGTTTCCTGAATAAGCCTTCCTGGAGTCTGTCCAGTCTATGCTGTACAGCAGGCACACCCGCCAGGGCGTCTTATCAGGCCGTTCGATCTTAAACTCGCCCGAACTTCCTGGGGGATAGTTGGCTTTGCCAACGAGCCCCGCACACGGGTCAGAAACTCTAACATCTACAGTATATTACCGAGCATGTAAATTAACAAAAGTAGATGCGAGTCTTTTCGCTCTTTTCGCCGGCATGCCTCGGTATCGAACATAGCCATTTTTGGCGCAGCAGAGGGCGGCAGACCAACTCTTGCGGGACTTGGAAGGACCGCTAAACTAAAGAGCACGTTTGTTAGTGCCTCGGATACGAGCCGCCAGACGATGCCTCGACTGAACTGATGAATGCACGCACGCTCATTGAAGCCATGAACCTATGGGAAGCGTCAGGGAGCAACATCGCCAGCGCCGCCAAAGAAACCTCTGAGGTGCTGGCACACAACGGCATTCCGAATTTAGTTGCCGGCGGAATCGCCGTCCAACTGCACGGATATGCGCGGTTTACCAATGACGTGGATTTGGTTGTGGCGGACATTGAAAAGGCGCACAGCCTGTTGCTATCCAAAGGTTTCCGCCAATCGTTGTTGAAGGCATTGGCGGTTGTGCATCCGATGTTCAAGGTGACCATTGATCTGCTGCCAGGCGGCAAATCGCTTGAAGTGCGCTCCCAGGTTCCATTCCCTGTGCCCAGAGATGCGACGGCGATTTTGCAGCCGGTCACGATGGAAGAGCTGATCGGGCTTAAACTCGATTCTTACGTCCGGGCGACAGCTACTCGAGGGCAGGATAAAGCGGACGTTGAAAAGTTAATTATAAACAATCGCCTGCCGCGGGAGCTTCCGGGCATCCATCCTGCGATGGTCGATCTCTATCATCAAATCTGGGACGCCATTGCTGCTGAAACCAGCGTCCAACCAAATCCGCCGCAGAGTTGAGTAGACCGTAACGGTACAATCCTGATGCTCCCCATTGGACGCGGTCATTCAGTTCCGTCTATTAGTTCCTTCTTGCCATCTTAACTCGCTTTTTCTAAACTCCCCAAAACAGGAAAGGGCCTAATGAATTACTCGAGATTGGCAGGAATCACCGCGTTGGCGTTGACGCTTGCGTTGGCACAAAGCCGCATCGTGGCACAGGAGGCGCCATTCAAGGCAAAGTGGCTCAAGGGGCCTGCCGATGCCCAGATGAAGGATATAGCGCAGATCCAGGTGCCTGCGGGTTACGTTTTCCTGGACGGCAATGATACCCGGCGGCTGCTGCAGGCGATGAAGGAGCCGACCTCGGGCCGCGAGTTGGGAATGCTGGAACCTACGAATGAGGACTGGTCGGTGTTCTTCGATTTCAATGACATCGGCTACGTGAAGGATGACGATAAGGATAAGCTCAACGCCGACAAGCTGCTGGACTCTTACAAGCGAGGAACGGCTGAACAGAACAAAGTGCGCGAGAGTAATGGCAGGCCGCCGCTGGAAATCGTCGGATGGGAAGTGCCACCGAGATACGACGAAACTACCCACAATCTCGAATGGGCTTTGCGAGCAACCAGCGCCGGCCAACCCATTCTGAATTACAATACGCGATTGCTTGGGCGCAAGGGAGTCATGGAGGTCGTGCTCATAGTCGAGCCTGATAAGCTGGCCCAGATCATGCCTCAGTACCGCAGCCTGCTGGCCGCGTACTCGTTTAAGACCGGTCAGACCTACGCCGAGTACCGGCAAGGCGACAAAATTGCGAAATACGGCCTGGCTGCGCTTGTGCTTGGAGGCGCTGCTGTAGGAGCCGCAAAACTCGGTCTGCTCGCCTGGGTGGCCGTCCTGTTCAAAAAAGCCTGGAAACTGATCGTGGTGGCGTTCGCGGCGGTGGCTGCAGCGATCAAGAAGCTTTTCGCAAAACTTTTCGGCGGCAAACGGCAGGAGGGGCCGACGACGACTTGATGCGGTTGCACCTTTCAGGCTGTGCTGAACGAGCCTCAGCGCCGCGTGGGGGCACGCGGCCTACAGGTTGGCAGCACGGTTGTTGTAGGCCGGGTGCCCTCACCCTGCTTCGTCTGGCTCAGAAGAACCAGGCTTTCCGCTTCGCGGGATGAGCGACGTTGAGTTGTTGTTCGTCATTCTGGCGGTTGTTTATGCTATCGAGTGCAGTTGGTGGCTCGATCGCCGCTCCGTCGCTTTTCGCTCGTGCTTCGGCAAGAGGTTCAGGCTGATTCAACCAAGCAGTTTCGTCGGGAACTCACGGGGAGGATTCATTTTCACGCACCCCTTGCCGCCCCTCGGGGTTGCTCTTGCCGCGCACGAGTTGCCTTTGTCTATTGCGTCTGGCGGGGTCCTCGTGGGCTCGTCATCTGGCCAGTCTCAGAAGTTTATACCATTCGACGCAGCTCGCGAGTTCTCGGCTGCTGGCAAGAAGATTTCTGGCGGGGGTTCTGTCCTCCTAAAAGCGGGTTCTCCAGGCGAAGCCCGGCATGTGGTGCAAATTCTCGAGCGACTGAGAGCACTGGACAAGCCGCGGAGAGCGCCGGTCCTGGAGAAGATTATCGAACAAAGCCTCGATAACGATCAGGTGAGGAAACGGTGGGAACGGTTCAGGCAAAAAATTAAGTCACTTCGTGTACTGTGCAATGGCCTGTTTGTTTACCTGTTCATGTTCGCGCCGGTCTTGATCGGTATGCGTGGGCTGGCCAGCAACTGGCCATGGCTGCTGGGAGGGATTCTTGCACTAACCCTTCCTATCGCCCTCAGTTTTAATCGTGTGCATAAGGAGTTGTATGCAGAGGCGGTGGAGGAACGGTTCACGCATTTTCTGATCGTCCTCTTATCGCCTGCCACAGCTATTCGCGCGCATGATGTGTTGTCACGTTCGTTGCTGGTCGAGTTTCATCCACTGGCTGTTGCAAAGGCATTTTGCACACCGAGCGAGTTTCGCGCTTTTGCGGGCGAATTCGTGCGAAACCTCCGTTACGCTCATGGCCTGGAGGACGATTCCGCGGAAAGTGACCCCGCCGATATTGCCGAGTGGAGTCGTGCGCTCTGGCTGAGGAAGCTCGAAACATGGCTAAGCCAGCAAGGAATGAATCCCCAGGAATTGACAGGCCCGCCTGTACCGGCCGACGACACCTGTTTTTCCTATTGTCCACGTTGTCTGGCGCAATTCACGACCGAAAAGGGCTCCTGTGCGGATTGCGGAGGCATCCCATTGGTGCCGTTTTCCTTTGGGGCGGGAAGGAGCGCGGTCCCGCCCGCGGGACCGCTTCAAGCCCCGATAGCGAAGGAACGCCGATGAAAATTCCGCGATGGTGTGCGCGCAAGTAGGCTGAGTGGCATGCCTTAAGCGCGCCGACATTTCTGATTGCACCCCGACGCCTTTGGACTTTGGACCTTGGACATCCTAGCCCACTTGTGCCGGGTGCTTGATGGCCAGCGCGTCCGGCGGGAAGCAGTTGTGCTTCATCCAGAAGTTTTTGAGGTCTTCGAGCATTTGAACCAGCTTCTCCGCCGTAGGCGGTTTCACCAGATACGCGTTGCCACCGAGTCGGTACGCCTTGTCAATGTCCATGTCATTGGCCGAAGAGGTCAGGAAGACGACCGGCAGCGTTTGGGCGCTATGGGTTGCACGGACCCACTCGATCACCTGATGACCGGAGAGATACGGAAGCTTGATGTCCAGCAGGATCAGGCAGGGCAGGGGGTGCTTCTCGCGGTCGGTGAACGCTCCTGTGCCGCCGATGTACTCAACCGCTTGCTGTCCGTCTTTAACAATGCGCAGTTCATTTTCGATGCCTGCTTTCTTCCATGCGCGTTCCATGATGAAAACGTCGGAGGGTTCGTCTTCGGCAAGTAATACTGGTTTCATTATGTGTGTGCTACCGGGCGCTGCGGAGTTCGAGCCAAAATCGGCTGCCCTTGCCCGGTTCGGATTCGACCCCCACGCGACCGCCCATACGTTCTACTGCCTTCTTAACTATCGCAAGCCCAATTCCCGTTCCCTCAAATTTTTCTCGCGGATGGACGCGCTCGAACATTCCAAAAATCCGGTGTATATCGGCCTGCGCAATGCCGATGCCATTGTCCTCGAACCAAATCCGAATGAACGCAGGGGCTTGCGTTGCAACGGGCGCGGCAGAAGTTCCTGAGTCAACAGAGGCGGGGTCAGCCTTGTCCCCGCAGTTTTGTGTTAAATGTGCCGCCGCAGAACTTGCTGGTTGCACAGATATCTGCGTTTCCTTTGCAGGTTCCGCGCGAACCCTTACGCGCGGCTTTACGCCCGGAGCGACGAATTTGACGGCATTGATCAGGAGATTGGAGAGACATTGGCCCAGGGAGGCCCTGTCCCCTATTACACGCGGGATGGGCGTTTGGATTTCAATATCCGCTTTGCCCGGTTGCAGCTCCGGAAAATGAGATACGACTTCCTGAACCAGTTGCGCGACGTCAATCCGCTCAAATGTGCGTTGGTCGCGCGAGACGCGGCTGTAGGCCAGAACATCCGTGATAAGCTGGTCCATGCGCGTGGCCGACGACACGATATTTTGGATATAATCCAGCGCCCCCTTCGGCAGTTGCGGGCCGGCGTCCTCGCGGATGGCGTTTGCGTAGGCGGCCATTGCCCGAAGCGGAGCGCGCATATCGTGGCTGATGCTGTAGGAAAAAGCTTCGAGTTCGCCGATGGTTTCGCGCAGTTTTGCCGTGCGGTCTGCCACCGTTTGTTCCAGAGTGCGTTGCGCCTGCTTTCTCTCGGTGATGTCGTTGTTCGTCTCCAGAGTGGCGGCGTGCTTTCCATGCGCGTCACGGTCCAGCGCCCACCTGGATATCACGATTAGCTTGCTTCCATCCTTGCGTGTCTGTTCCAACTCTCCGATCCAGCGGTTGTTTCGATAAAACTGTTTGAGGACATTTTCCTTAGGCTCCGGAAAGATAGTCTGGAGCAACTCGTCGGACGAATTGCCGAGGGCTTCCTGCCTCGAAAAGCCATACATTTCCGTCGCGCCGTGGTTCCAGTAAATAATCTTGCGATCTTTATCGAGCACGAAGATGGCGTCGAAGCTCAGATCGAGAAGCCGGGCTTGTTCGGCGAGGCGCGTTTGGTGCTCTTGCGTCTTGGCCATCATGGTGTTAAACGCGTCCGCCAGAAGGCCGATTTCGTCGCTTGAGAGCCTGGGCGCACGCACCGAATAATCCTCCGTGCGGGTAACTCGCTGTGCTGTGTCCGTCAAAGCGACGATTGGCCGAGAAATCCGGCGCTGGAGCACGGCCGCCAGGATGGCCGCTCCCGCCACCGACGCGCCAAGAATCAGCGCCGCGATGAGCGTGTAGCGCCACAGACGCACGTAGAGAGCCGAAATCGAGGAATGAAGATAAAGCGTGCCCAGCGGTTTGCCCTCCTGATAAATCGGCTGGAAAAGATCGAGCGCCTGGCGGCTGAATCGGACGCCCGGAATCCCGGGCTTTGGGGGAATAATCTGCAAGGAGAGGTTCGCGGGAAAGGTCGCGAAGACCGTCCCGTCAGTATCATACAGTACGGCGCGGTTGATGTCGGGCTCGGCCTTGAGCGCGGCCAGGATTTCTTCTGCGGTCTGCTTGTTGTGAAATACCAGAGGCGCGGCGCTGTTGTCGGCCACGACGGCGGCCACCGTGCTAAGATGGCGCCTCATTTGCCATTTGAAACTGATAGTTTCATAGACAATGAAAGCGCTAAAACTCGCCAGCAGCACCACGACACTGATCAGCAAAATGATCGCCCGAATTCGTGATTGGATTGATTGCTGCGAAGCCATGGCCTGTCAGGACATTGGTGAGGTGAGCTAAGCCGGCGATCTTTCGCAGAATCGCCAGCATTGTAGGGCAGGCTTTCCAGCCTGCCGGTTTAGGGGGCTTTTTAGCCCCCTGAACCTCTCCAGCCCAAGGGACGCGGCGCTGAAAAGCGCCGCGAACCGGCAGGCTGGAAAGCCTGCCCTACATGGTCTGTGGTCTGTGGTCTGTGGTCTGTGGTCTTTCTTCATTGGCTTGGCACAACTTCCGCCAGGCGCAAGAGCCTGGAGTCCAATACCAGGTGGGCAGCCCTGGCCGCTTCCACATTGATACGGATGGCAACCCGACTTTGTTCAGGCAGAAAACGCACGATGCCTCTTCCTTCCCGAGCAAAACCCTCAATATCGCTGACGGTCAGGATCGGCTTACGATCAATGGCCGCCAGGATATCTGTCAAGCGCCCAGACTCGGAATGGCTGATATAAAGGACATGGCATCCGGTAACAGCGTTCTGAAATCGACGGAAATACTTCACCTCGATGCGGCGGCCGTGCGCGGTTTCGCCCTTCACAGCAACCCTCACGGCGTCGCCGAACGGATTTTCCCCCAGCACACCGATAATCAGCGGGCTTTCCGGGCTTTCAAAAGCCGACGCTGGCCATTCCGTGAACTGTGCAAAACGCCAAAGCATCACCGCGCGCAATTGATATTCCTTCGGAACGGACTGCGCCGCAGCAGGGGCGGGTAGAATGATCAACGAAGCCAACAAGAAAAGACCACGGACCACAGACCGCGAGGAAAGGACCGTGGAGCGTGTAGAGCCTAGACCATGTAACCATGTAACCATGTAACTCAATTAACTCAATTAACTTAATTAACTCAGTTAACCCAATGCTTACGTAACGCTTACGTTTAAAACCGCCACGTCACCTTGCCAAAGACACTGCGCGGAATTTCCTGGCGCGTTGCCGGCGCGCCGAACTCGGGATGCTGCGGGTCGAGAATATTCTGCCCGGCAATAGACAACTCCAGGTTTCTGGTGGCGTGCCAGCCAAGCCGTAAATCCAGCGCCAGGTAGGCGGGCACAGTCGGCCCAAGCTGGTTCAGGTTGTCCTGATAGCGCAGGACGGAGTCGAACTCGAAGTTTGCCGGAAGGTCCATCATGGATTGCACGACAAACCAATGATGCGGATCGTTGCCTTCGCCCGTCCCGTGGTTTACGTCCCGGCTTTCGTCGGTGTACACGTCCTTATGGAAATAAGTGTAGCCACCGCGCATGCGCCACCAGTCGAGCATCTGCCAGGTTAAAGACAATTCGGCGCCGTAACTCTGCGCCCTAAGCTGGTTCAAAATGATGAATTGATTTGTCGCGCCGGCGACAGGTTCCACGCTCCGAATGTGATCGTAATCGTTGAAGAACAGCGACAACGAACCGCTCAGTCGTTCCGTAACCTGCCGGCGATACCCGAGCTCGTAGGCGATAAGTGTCTCGGACTCGAAACGGCGGCCTGCGCCGACCAGGAGATATGGCGGCTGGCCCGGAACGAAAAAGTCCGTATCAATGCGGCTCGGCGACCGCACTGCGCGCGAAATGGCGGCCCAAACGGTCTGGTTTGTATCCGGTTTCCACGTGATTCTGCCCGTCGGCTGAGCTTCGAAGCCCGAATAATCATTGTGCTCGAGTTTAGTGCCGATTGTGAGAGACAAAGTTTCGGGGATCAGAGCGATTTCATCCTGCACAAAGCCGCTGAAAAGCTGCAGATTCCGATGCGCCGGCAGAAACGCCAGCACCGGTGTGTTCCCCACGTCATCAGCCATCAGCCGATAACCCAGTCCCCAAATAACCTCATGCCGTTGCGCCAGTCGAAACCGGTGTTGGAAGTCCAGGTCGAACGTGTTCAACTCTTCGGTGTAGCTCCCCGGGACATCTCTCCAAGTTCGGTCCCAGTAGAGCTGAAGTGTGGTCACCGATTCTTCAGTGATCGGATGCGTCCACCGCGACAAAATGTTTTGGCCTTGCACGGTCGAATCCGAAAAAATCGGCTGTTGTAATGACCCACCGTAGAAATCTCCCTGCACCGTGATGTGGTCACCTTGCCCGGAATTTTCGGTTTGGCCCGGCAGCCAATCCATGCGGAATCCACCCTGGACCATATACCAGTCGTTAGTTGCATCCCGGCCGTTGGGAAGCAGAGTGTTGTCCCGGTCGAAACCGAAACCATAAACCCGGAAATAAAGGTCCTGCCCAAGTTTATCGCCGTAGCGCACCGCTCCCGCACCGTTCACGAACGACCCGCCCCCGCCGCTCACGAGTAAACCCTGCGTGTCCTGCGCGCTCTTGCTCACCACGTTAATAACACCGTTCATGGAATTCGCGCCCCACAGCGAAGCGCCCGGCCCGCTGATCACCTCGATGCGATCGAGGTCCTCCAGCATGACGTTCTGCACGTCCCAAAAGACACCCGAAAACAAAGGCGTGTACACGCTGCGCCCGTCAATCATTACCTGGAGCTTGTCGGCAGCGGTGGAATTGAAGCCGCGCGCGCTGATGGCCCATTGTTGGGAGTCCACCTGGTCCACCTGCAAATTTGGGAACAGCCGCAGCGCTTCCGGCAGGCTCGTGGCCGCAGAACGCCGGATATCTTCACCTGTCGCTACCTGCGCCGCCGAGGGCGAATCCAGCAGCCGCTCCGGCCGGCGCGAAAGCGCGCTGACTTGAAGGCTCACCAACTCCTCCAGTTGCAGCCCCTTAAGCTGCTGAACTGATTTCTCCAGTTCGTTCGTCGCCTCGGTCTGAGCGACTAATGTGCAGAGAGAAGAAAGCAGCGTGGCAATGAATGTGCCAACAATTGCGAATTGAGGTCGGACATTTCCGGGGCACGGCATTTCGGCTTGTCAGCCAAGATTCACAAAAAAACTGTACTGCGAAGGTAGGTATTCACCCCATCATTGAAATGTGTGACCTCCTGGGTAATTAGCTCCGCCCCAGTCCTCTGGCTCGCCTAATCCGAGTCCATCCGTGTTAATCCGTCTACTTCTTTTCTACGCCACGGTAACTTCCTTGCTCAAATACACATCCTGAATCGCGTTCAGCAGCCCCACACCCTCCTTCATCGGCCTCTGAAACGCCTTCCTCCCCGAGATCAATCCCATCCCGCCCGCGCGCTTATTGATGACTGCGGTAGCCACCGCGTTCGCCAAATCGCCTGCGCCTTTGGACTCGCCGCCACTGTTGATCAGGCCTGCCCGGCCCATGAAACAGTTGGCCACCTGGTAGCGGCACAGGTCAATCGGATGATCGCTGGCGAGGTCGGTGTAAATCTTATCATCAAACTTCCCGTAGCTGGACCCCGTGACATTCAGCGCCTTAAACCCGCCGTTATTCTCTGGAAGCTTTTGTTTTATGATATCGGCCTGAATGGTCACGCCCAGATGATTGGCCTGGCCGGTGAGGTCAGCCGACACATGGTAATCCTTGTCCTTCTTGAAAGCGTTATTGCGCAAATAACACCAGAGCACCGTTGCAAGGCCGATTTCGTGCGCTGCGGCGAAGACTTGTGCGATCTCAACAATCTGCCGCCCGCTCTGGTCGGAGCCGAAATAGATTGTGGCGCCCACCGCCGCCGCGCCCATGTCCGCAGCCTCTTTGAGTGTGCCGAAGAGGATTTGATCGAACTTATTCGGATAGGTTAGCAGCTCGTTATGATTCATCTTCACGAGGAACGGAATCTTGTGTGCGTACTTCCGGGCAACGGCTCCCAGAACGCCAAAGGTCGAAGCCACCGCATTGCAACCGCCCTCAATCGCCAGTTTCACGATGTTCTCGGGATCGAAATAGTCCGGGTTCTTGGCAAAACTCGCCCCAGCCGAGTGCTCGATTCCCTGGTCCACCGGCAAAATTGAGAGATAGCCCGTGTTCCCGAGCCGGCCATGGCCGACGATCCGTTGCAGGTTTGTCAGCACCCGGTTGTTGCGGTCGGACACGGCATAGAGCCGGTCAATCACGTCCGGCCCGGGCAAGTGCAATCGGTCTTTGGAAATTTTCGGATTTTTGAAATTCAGCAGAAAATCGGCCTTATCGCCGAGCAGTTGTGCAATCGAGTTCATAAGTATTCAGTTTCAAATGAGTTAGATACACCTGCCCCATGCCTTCCATGCGCTCAATTGTGGAAACGCTCCCTGCAAGGGAACAAATGCGGGGCAAAGACTAAACAGGTAATGGAAAATTGAAAGCTGAAAATCCCGCCGATTCGCCGCCACGGAGCGCGGCTCTCCGAGCCGCAGCACGTCCTTTGCGAATCAGCGTTTGAGCCATTCCGGAGGTGCCGGTGCGTCGGGGACGCTGCGGCTCGGAGAGCCGCGCTGCCAAGCTGGACTGGTTAATCGCTTCACCTTTAAGGCTTTCTTCCAAATAAAAAAAATCATTGTTGCGTCCGTGCGGTTTAGGGTTATGTTGGCAGCATGGATTGGCAGCAAGCGGTTTCGCTGGTGATTGTCGCAGGCGCCGGGATGGCGCTGGCGTTCAGCAAGTTTTACCCGCGAAAATTGAGATTTGTTCAAAGCGGCCATTGCGGATGCGTGACCGCCACGCCTGCCCGAGCGGCTCCGCAGAGTTCTATTGTTTTTCACGCACGCAAAGGGCAACGTCCCGAGGTGCGGCTCAGGATGCGATAAGCTAATTTTAGATTGAATGCTGGAATAATTGAATTGATGGCGATGTTGCTCTTTGCGCTGACCTAACCTCCCATGACAGATTCCAGCAAAATCAGGTCCACTCAAACCCACGCCAACGCAGGGAAACCTGCGCAAGGGGTGTCCCCCTCGCGCCTGTCGCTTGCGCGAATAGCATCTACGAGTTAATGTTTCTCTTGTTCTAATTGGCCATGTGCAAGGTAAGTTCGACCGTTCATTTCGTCACCCAGTCTGTGGCGCGCATCAGGGAGGGAACACGGGGACATTGGGTGCCCAATACTGACATCTACGCGACCGACAGCGGTTTGGTCGTGAAGGTTGAGTTGGCCGGCATGCGCAATGAAGATCTGGAAATCACAGTCGAGGGAAATCGGCTCCGAATCGCCGGCACGCGGCCTGACGGTTGCCGGGCTCCGAAATGCAATTTCCTGGTTATGGAGATCAATTACGGCCCGTTCGAGAGTTTGTTGGAGGTGCCTCCCGGCTACGATCTGAGCCAGGCCAAAGCCGCCTATCAGAACGGGTTTCTGCGAATTGACGTTCCTTTGACCCCTCGGCCGTTGAAGAATACCAAGGTCCCGGTCGCCGCGGGAAATTCAAAGTAGGGCAGCGGGTCCCGCCTCCCCGCGTTTTTGCGCCGGAGTCGTTACCATAGGAGCGCGGTCTTTTAGGCCGCTTCACCGTTCAAAGAAGATAATCGTTGATTCGTGGCATCCAGGGCGCTCGGACGTTGAAGCGGTCCCGCCGTGCGGGACCGCGCATCTGTCCGGCTGTAAACTCGTTTTGCTCTTTGCCTTGTTTTCACGGCAGATTTGAATACACCCTTGAACGATTCGCGCACGGGCGGGATTCGAACCTGTCTTGTAATTGAGTCTATTACTGAATTATTTTTGGCCAAAAGGCATCTAATCTGCTAAATGGGCAAGTCATGACCTCGCCAGATACAGAGTTTATCAGTATCCTGGGCGCCGCCGGGAGCCCTGAGGCACCCCCGAGGGTGTCTACGCGCTCACTTCCCGAGGTCCTGCCCGTTCTGGGGCTTTCCGACATCGTGATCTTCCCCGGCATGGTCGCGCCGTTGTTGGTCGAGACGGCCCAGAGCATCAAGCTCATTGATGACGTCGTCGGCGGCGATCGAATTCTGGGTGTAGCCCTTCAAAAGAATGCCGAGGCTGAAAATCCACTCCCGCACGAAATGCACGAAGTGGGCTGCGCCGCCCGCGTATTAAAGATGCTCAAGTTCCCCGCCAACACCGTCCGCGTGCTGGTCGAGGGCCTTTGGCGCATCCAAATCAAGAATTACACCAGTACTGACCCCTATCTCTGTGCAAAGTTCGACCTGATTCAGGACATGTCAGAGAACTCAGTGGAGCTGACCGCAATGATGCGCAACGCTCAAACCCAGTTTCAGGAGATTATCAAGCTATCGCCGGCGCTATCCGAACAGGTCAAAGTTGCGGCCTTGAATACAGAAGATCCCGGCCATTTTACCGATCTCATCGCCGTAAACCTGAACCTTACCCTCGAAGAGCGCCAAAACCTTCTGGAGACGGCCTCAGTCAAAGAGCGGCTGACGCGCCTGCTGCCGATGCTCAATCGCGAACATGAAGTCCTGACGCTCAGTTCGAAAATCCAGACTGAAGTCGCCACTTCCATTTCCAAGACTCAGCGCGATTTTTTCCTGCGCGAACAGATGCGCGCCATACAGCGTGAGTTGGGTGAATCCGATCCCAATGCGGGCGAAGTCCGGTCCTTGCGCGAAAAGATTGAGTCCACGCCTATGCCCGACGAGGCCAAGAAAGTCGCCAATCAGGAATTGGAGCGCCTTCAGCAAATGCCTCCGGCGGCAGCCGAATACGCCGTCACCCGCCACTATCTGGACTGGATCATAAGTCTGCCCTGGCTAAAAGAAACCGAGGACAAGATCGATTTGGCCGAAGCCGAACGCATCCTCAACGAGCAGCATTTCGGGTTAACCAAGGTCAAAGATCGCTTGCTGGAGTTCCTGGCCGTGATCAAGCGTCGCAAGCAAATCAAGGGGCCAATTCTTTGCCTGGTCGGCCCGCCAGGAGTCGGCAAAACGTCCTTGGGACGAAGTGTCGCCGATGCGTTAGGCCGCAAATTCGCCCGTATCGCTCTTGGCGGCATGCGCGATGAAGCAGAAATCCGCGGCCATCGCCGCACCTACGTTGGGGCTCTGCCGGGTCGTATCATCCAAACTCTGCGCCGCGTGGAAAGCCGCAACCCGGTGATTCTGCTGGACGAATTGGACAAGGTCGGCGCCGATTTCCGGGGTGACCCTGCGGCCGCCCTGCTGGAGGTGCTGGATCCCGCGCAAAATAATACTTTTACCGATCATTACCTCGATATTCCGTTCGATCTGTCACGCGTCCTGTTCCTTACCACGGCCAATTGGCTCGAACCGGTCCACCCGGCTCTTCGCGACCGCCTCGAAGTGATCGAGTTGCCTAGCTACACCGAGTCAGAAAAGTTGCAGATCGCCAAGCGATATCTGGTGCCGCGCCAGTTGGAGGAGCACGGCCTTAAGAAGCACGAGGTTAAAATCCCTGACCCGACCCTGCGGGCGCTGATTCATGATTACACGCGCGAGGCCGGAGTTCGACAGTTGGAGCGGGAAATTGCAGCCCTGACCCGCAAAGCGACGCGCCGCATCCTCAGCAATGGCGAAGCCACCGCGCCGCTTATCCTGAAGCCTGATGCTCTGAAGGATTACCTGGGCTCTGCCCGTTTCATGAACGAAACGGCTGAAGCCATCAAGGAATACGGCATCGCCACCGGCCTGGCCTGGACTCCTGTTGGCGGCGAGATTCTTTTCATTGAGGCCACTCGCATGCCCGGCAAAGGCAACGTGATGCTGACGGGCTCACTCGGCGAAGTAATGAAAGAGAGCGCGCAAACGGCCCTCAGTTACCTCCGCAGCCAATCCAAAACTCTTGGCATCGAGATCAGCGATTACAATAAGTACGACCTCCACATCCACGTCCCCGCCGGCGCCACACCGAAGGACGGACCCAGCGCGGGTGTCACTGTCGTTGCTGCGCTAGCTTCGCTGCTCACCCGAAGGCCAGTGCGATCCGATGTGGCTATGACGGGAGAAATTAGTTTGCGCGGGCGCGTCATGCGTGTCGGCGGTATCAAGGAAAAAGTGCTGGCTGCCGGCCGGTTCGGGATCAAACAAGTCATCCTGCCGGACCAAAACAAATCCGATTGGACCGAAGTGCCCGCCGAAGTCCGCGATAAGCTCAAAGTCCATTTTATCCACCACATTTCGGAACTGCTCCCGCTGGCGCTCAAACCGAAATGAAGTTGGGAATTTGACAAACGAATAGGGACAAACGAATGAGAGGCAGAGTCTTGTTTTTCCGTTCGTCTGTCCCCATTCGTCTGTCCCTTCTTCTTTCGCTCGGATTTCGGATTTCGGTATTCGGATTTTTTCTGCTGACTTCCTTTGTATGCCTGGCGCAACCTAAGAATCCCGCTCCTCCAGTCCTGCCCATCGAGCGCGCCGAAGGCGAGCGCCTCGCCCGCGAACTCATAGCCAATCTACTGGTCCAGAAACCCTCGGAGCCCTCCAGCAATAGCGCCACCATACGAATCCGCGACGCCGATGGCCAGCGTCGCCAGCAGCCCGTGACTTTCCAGATCGTACCCACGCCTACCAACTACATCACGATTTATGAGATCCTTTCTTCTGCTGGCGATCATCCTGTCACAAAACTCACGATCGGTCATGCAGACACCAAACCTAACGAGTATTTACTGAACCTGCCGGATCGGTTTGGCGCTCCCTTTCTTGGTGAACAGGCAAAACTGGGCAGTTCACAACTGATGAACCCTTTTGCCGGCTCCGACTTTTGGATTGCCGACCTGGGCCTGGAGTTTCTTCACTGGCCTGAACAGCGAATCCTCCGCAAAGAAATGCGAAAGAATCAATTCTGCGCTGTGCTCCAAAGCATCAATCCCAATCCCTCAACCGGTTATGCGCGGGTAGTTTCCTGGATCGCCATCAACCACCCCGAAGACACAGTGATCGTGCATGCGGATGCCTACGATGCGCAAGGCAAGCTGCTCAAGGAATTCGATCCCAAAAAAATCGAAAAAATAAATGGCATGTGGCAGCTCGAAGAAATGGAGATGCGCAACATGCAAACCGGGTCGAAGACGCTCATTGATTTCAACCTGGAGCGTAAATAGATAGCAGAAGGTAATTGCATATTTCGATCGCTTGCCGCAGAAGAAAGTTGCCATTATAATTGTCCAATGAAAAGTTTCGGTGAGGTCTTGGAATCCGCGGAGGAGTTGCCGCTGGATCAAAAAGAGTCACTTGTCTCAGTGTTGCGACGACGCGTGGCCGAAGAGCGTCGAGCCGAATTGGTTGAGGCCGTGAAGGAAGCCCGCCGCCAGTTCAGCGCAGGCCAGGTTCGGCCCGCATCCCCTTCGCAAATCATGAAGAAGCTTGTGTCTTGAGGCGTCTCCTTATTCCTACGAAAGCGTTTGAGCGCTGCGCTAAACGTTTCCTGCGGAAGAATCCTGCATCCACCGACGACCTGCGGGTTGCGCTAGAGTGTTTAGCCGAAGATGCATTTCATCCCAGCCTCAAGACTCATAAGCTGAAGGGCAAGCTCAAGCGGTCCTGGGCGTGCAGCGCGGGTTATGATCTGCGAATTGTGTTTCAATTCGTAAAACATGAAGGGGCGGAAGCAATCCTGCTTGAGGCTGCGGGGTCCCACGATGAGATTTATTAGACCTTTGGTTCCCATCCACGTCTGTACTCCCGACGCGCCAGCGCCTGCGCCGCCTTATCTCCTACAATTCTCCGCGTTGCCGGATCGAAGTTAATCGTATGTCCCGTGCGCCACGCAATGTTGCCCAGGTGACAGAGCATCGTGCTCTTCTGGCCATCCTCGATCTCAGCTTTCAAGGATTTTCCCTCGCGGATTCCGTCCACAAAATTCCCAAAGTGCACCACATCGTCGTGTTTCCCCTTGATCTCGCGGATTAGCTTGTTCTTTAAATCGTAAATCGAGCAAGTTGTCCCGGCGATCACCATCGAGCCATTCTCCGCGTAAAAGTTCACCCCGAAGCCTGTTCCCTCGAACCCACGCGGATCACAGCTCTGGCCTTCCCACCCAATTCCCTTCTTGCCGAAATCAAATGTGGCAACATATATGTCCGGTGTCTCCCAATCGTCATCAAAGTGATACCGGTTCCCGCCGCAAGTGATCCGCCTCGGAGCGTCCACGCCCAAACCCCAGCGCGCAAGGTCCAGGGCATGCACGCCATTGTTGCCCAATTCGCCTGTGCCCCAATTCCAGAACCAATGCCAGTTGTAGTGCAGAACGTTATCGTGGTATGGCCTCTCTGGCGCGGGCCCCTGCCAGAGCGCGTAATCCAGCCAATCCGGCACAGCCGCAGGTTTACCATGCCCGATCGAAGGACGATGATTGGTGTACCAACCGCGCGCGAAATAGACATTGCCCAGCTCGCCTTTGTGCAAGGCCTCGATAGCTTCCATTACCCAGGGCCAGCTTCTCCTCTGATTGCCCATCTGCACAACCCGTTTGTGTTTGCGCGCTGCGGCCACGATCAATTCACTTTCGTGCAGGTTATGGCTGCCCGGTTTTTCTACATAGACATGTTTTCCAGCCGCGCAGGCCATCACTGCCGCCGGCGTGTGCCAATGGTCGGGCGTTGCGATGGAGATCGCATCCACGCCTCGGTCTTTCAGGACCTCGCGCATATCCCTGGCGCCCTGCGGCACGCGCGCCTGTCTCCTGGCCACAGCCTCGACTCCCTTTTTCACCGCTCGGCTATCCACGTCGCAAACATAAGCAATTTCCGCCTTTGGCAGCGCGGTGTAACCGGCAATATGGTCCATGCCGCGGCCATTGCACCCGATAATGGCTACCAGGACTTTCTCGTTCGGTCCCTTTTCGCCGCG
>PSRM01000230.1 GCA_003176045.1 Verrucomicrobiota bacterium
GCCAACGTGAATGGGATTTTTCTACGGACGACCCCCGGTCAAGGGCAGGATAATCGGACCAATCGACTCATCGGCGGGATTTTTTTTCTACGGACCCTCTCATAACCCATTGTCAATTCATTAATGAACCAAGCTATGGGCTGACCTTTTTAGGCGATGGCGGCGGCTCTTGCCCCAGCGTAATCAACAACTCCTGCGTCGAGCGCTTCGGCCTTGTAATTGCTCGGCAATTTCCTGCGCAGTCATGATTAATATCCTAACCTCTTCGCCTGGCGGACGCTTACTGCATTACAATCGCACAGGCAAATTCAAACCTAATCCTGGTCTGTGATATTTCCCCGATCTGACCCCGCCGATGCACTCCCCCTTTCCCAAGTGTTTTCCTGGTCTGCCTCCCCGCCCCCGAGTCGCTTCAGAAAGCTATTTATGTCATCCAAAGCATCCGGGGTTATCAAACGGTGTGATCTCGCACGAATCATTGCATCGACATATCGCTGTCTGGTAGCCGGCTCGTTTGTGCCGTTAACAAGGCGATTGAGCATCCAAATAGTGTGCGACACTGGCCTTCGAGAGAGCGACTCAAGAAGCTTCTCTTCATAGCCGTGGCGATGGAACTTTTCAGAGAAATGCACCAAGGCACCAGGCGGACCCACATAAACGTCAGGATGGTTCTCCATGAATAGCAAAATGGGCTCTACGGCTTCAAAGCCCACACCGCCGGAAGTCCAACGGTCAACAAGTTCTGAGGAATTCAACTCAAAGTTGTCAATGTCAATGGACGCAATGCGTTCTAATTGTTCGGTGATTTCCCGCGTGGTCATGATTAATATCCTAAACTCTTCGCGTGTTGAATGGCAAGCTTCTGAAGTGCGTCAATCTTCTCCGGCGACGCAGCGTTCAATCTTCGCATGATTGCCGCGCATGCATCAATGTTTTCCAGTGGCGTCATCGTAGCCGGGTTTAGTGCAGCTTGTGCCGCATTCACACGCACGTGCATGGCATGATCAAGAGCTATTACGGGGTTATTTCGGGAAGCAGCACCACCAAGCCTCGTGGTCGCAGCCCCAATCGCTTTCTGATTAGCAAACATCCATAACTCATGCCCATCAATGCTATCCCCAAGACGCGAGCGGGCTTTAAAGCTGGCGTAAGTTGTAATCTCGTTCAGTTGAACTACGTCCTCCGATCCCTGTCCGAGAATGCCGATGTCGGTGACGGTCATGACGCCGCCGAAACCAAGCGCAAGGCCAACAGCGTCGTTAGCATAGAAGAACCCTTCCGCCATATTACAGGCCAGGATTGTATTACCTGCTCTGGCAAGCTCAATTTGCTGTTGGCGTACACCATTATCATAGATCCACTTCAGTTGCTCCTCTTGCTGATCCGCTGGCATTAAAAGGAACTCATGTAAATTGATCTGGCCACTGTCAATTTGGTCCTGCAAAGGGTCTTTGTTGAGCGCGCGAAGTCGCTGATTTTTGGCGTTTTGCTTCGCCTTCGCTATGGCAGGGAGAAGAATTGCCCCGAGTATTGCTAATATGCCTGTGACGACCAGCAATTCCACCACGGTGAACTGCCCGGTCGGATCGATTCCATTTATCGGATCGGAATTCGCGTAGGTGTATTTATGAAGGCTCTGTGGATCGTCGCTGAAGCCTTCGAACGTATCAAGCTGATTGAACCTCCCGTTAGCCGGATTGTAATATCTGGCGCGCAGGTTGTACATGTGCAGATTCGCATCGTACTGCTCTCCGCAATAGAGCTTGCTCGTGGTGTTTGCCACGGCATCTTCCGCGCTCGACGAGGAGATGCCGGTCTGCACACTTCCGTACGCGTCGTAGTTGAAGTGGCTCGAAATAGTGGCGTCTAACCCCGCCAATTGCCGATTATTTCCATGGCCATCTTGCAGGAAATATGACGGGGCAGTCGGGGTGCCCTTGCACTGAGCAAGCACCTCATCCCCCATGACGTAACTCGCGATTGGAGCGCCGCCGACCGTATTCAATTCCTCCAAAACCTCGGCGTAACCTGTGCGGTTGTTCGCATCAACCAGGTACAAGGTGGGGCTGCCGCCAGAGGAGGACGACGACTGCACGCGAATACCTGAATCGTTGTAGAGGAAGAAATTGGTGGTGCTGCCGCCCGCGGCGGTAACGCTGCTCAGCTTGTTCTTGAGGTCGTAGGCGTAGAGTGTGGTCGAGCTGCTGCTGGAAATGTTCGTTTTGGCGAGCAGGGAGCCGTTTGAAGCGTAAGCGTATGAATTCGTTTCAATTGGAGTGCCGTCCGACAACGTGACCTCTCGCAAAAGTTGATCATTGTCGTTGAACAGGTTTGTGACGGCTGTGGTCGCGCCGTTCTGGGAGTGGACCTTGCTGAATCGGTTGCCGACTTGGTCGTATTGGAACGTGTTTGTGTAAGACCATGCGCTGTTGGTGGAAGAGACCGAGAACTCGTTGACGAGCCGGTACATGCCGTCGTACTGCCAGGTGATATGGTTAGTAATCCATGGTGAGGTACTGTCTTCGGTCTTTAGGACCTCCACGGCGTTTGTGCGCCTTCCGGTGGGATGAAGCTGATAAGTGTAGCTGGACAGGAGATTTGTCCCGCCCAGCAAGTTGGTCAAACCGGTAAGGCGGTTGAGGCTGTCGTACCCGTAGCTGGTTACGATGCCGCTGGGGAGAGTGACGGATTGGCGGTTGCCCACTTTGTCATACGAGTAGGTCGTGGTTTCGTTGATTGCGGCGCCGTTGCGTTTGAGGGCGTTGACATGTTGCAGGCGGCCCAATTGGTCATAATCGTAGGTGACATACGAATTGGCGGTGCAGGTGCTGGTGTGGCGGCCTGTGGCGATGTCGTAGCCATAGTTGATGACGCCTTCGGGGGAATTGATTTGAGTGAGGTGGCCGTCGAAGTCGTAAGCGAAGTAGGTGAGGCGAACAGTGTCGGTGCTGGAGTTTGAGGGGAGATCGCAGGATTGGGCGTGGAGGGTCCAGAAGTCGAGGCGCGGGTCAGAGCCGAGCAGGGAAATGATGAGCCAGTAGGTGGCGAAGCGCCACACGGGCGAAGGCAAGCGGAGTTTAACCACGGACGGACAAGGATGGACACGGATTTTTTGAACAGAAGGTAACAAAGAGAACGAAGAGGAAACCGCTAATAACCGCTGATAGACGCTAATTTTCAGGGCGTTCCCCTCACCCCGACCCTCTCCCCTTACGAAGGGGCGAGGGAGAATCATCGGCAGGTTTTGGGCTCCGATTGGCAGTCGTCGTTTCATGTCCCAGCGCAGGGATACCATTGCGAAGCACAGAAGGGCAAGCGCGGCGAGCCCTGTGGTGGCTCCGGCGGTTTCGGGGCGGAGTTTCGGGAAGGTGGCGAAGAAGCGGTGAGTGGGGCGCTCAATGGAAGCGGTGTAGGTGTCGCTGGCGCTGGTGCCGGCGCGTTCTGTGATGTTCGTGAGTTGGCCGGTGGTGTTGAAGTAGTACTCGGTGGAGTTTGAGGGGTACGATGCACCCAGAGGCCGCGGAATTCAGAGGCGGTGGCGCAGTGCGGAAAAAAGTGCAGGAAGAGTAATCCGCTGAGGAATTTTTGGATCAAGCAGTTTCGTGGCATTTTGAGGGAAACTAAGTTGGTCCCCGATGTCGATCAAGCGGCATCCGTGAGGATGGTGCAGGCCTAGTGACATAGTCTGTAGGGCAGGCTTTCCAGCCTGCCGGTTGCGGCGCGTTCCAGCGCCGCGATCCTAATAGGCTTGATTCAGGGGGCTGAAAAGCCCCCTGAACGGCAGGCTGGAAAGCCTGCCCTACAATGGCGGACTTCGTCACTGGCCCTGTGAGGACGATTAGGCGGATAGGTGCGGCAGGCGAGGAGATTAAGATTAAGAGAAAGATTAAGATTAAGAGGGCGGATCAGGCAGCGGGGGCGGGTGGAGCTGGGCGGGGGGTTGGAGTTGCGCGGGTCCGCATGTTTGTGCGGTGGAAGCGCCCATTATCGCATGTTAGAGTCGTCCTAATTACATTGACTTAAACTGCCGCAAACGATAGCCTCTAGATTAGAGCACTTGTTGTTGTGTACTTGCGTTTAACCTCTCTCCGGGCGCCTTCCTTGAAGTTCTTCTGTGGCAAAAGGGGTTGTCGGGCTTTCTATAAACATGGCGCTCCTAACGGAGCTTTGGCCGGCTTCTTGCGCCTGTGGCTTTCCTCGCTTGTCGTCTGTGCCTGCCTTGCCACCGCGAAGGGCGAAGCCATGCTCGAATTGTTCCAAATGCGCTGGGCTGACCTCACGGCCAAAATGCCCGAACTGGCCGAAGCCGGCTATACCAGCCTGTGGCTGCCCCAGCCCGCAAAGGGGAGCAGCGTTTATTCGGTCGGATACGATCTGTGGGACCCGTTCGATTTGGGCGACAAGAACCAGCAGGGGACCATCGCCACCAAATACGGCACGAAGGCCGAACTGCTGCAGATGGTGCAGACGGCCCACCGGTTCGGGATTCGCGTGTATTTCGACAACGTCATGAATCACCGCTCATCCGCGGTGCTTCCGGCCTATAATCCCAGCACCCCTACGAACGCGATTCCGGGCCTGACGCTCCAGGATTTCCATCTCCAGACCACCTCCGGCGGCGCGCGCAACTGGCCGACCGTTCAGGATTGGAACAATCAATGGGACGTCCAACATGAACCAATCAATGGACTTCTCGATCTGGCCACCGAGACTGGTTCAATTAATGAGAACTTCGGTCCCTCCCTCGGCAGCACAACCAATAAACCGGTTTATGTGCGGCATCCGAGTAACCCTGAATACTATCTCAACCCGAGCGCGGTTTCGCTCGGTGGTCCCTGGCATCCGTTCTACATCACCAACGGCACGCCCGTTGCCGATGACGTCAATTCCTACGAGATGCGCGCAGTGATGTGGACCCTTTGGACCACCAAGTGCGACGGGTTCCGCATGGATGCCGTTAAGCATGTGCCTTCGCCTTTCTTCGGCGCCAGTTCCGGCAATCCGCAAGGTGATGATCCAACATTCAGCGGCTACACCGGCGCCATCCAGGCCATATACGATTACACCCATGGCTACGGCAACAACGTGACCGGCAATGGTTACGTCGAGACCGACGGCAACCGTAACAGTTGCTTCGATACCGAGGCTACGCGCAACGACGCCATGTTGTTCGGCGAACACCTCGGCCCGCCGCCCTCCTACCAGGAATACATCAATAATGGCATGCGGCTCTTGAACTCACCTCTGCGCACTGTGTTCAACGGGGCCCTGATGGGCAGTGCCAGCCTGCCTGGCGGAATGGATCAACGCGACTTCTATCCTTACGGCGGCACTTTCACCCCCGTTCAGGGTGTGCAGTTCGCCGAAGATCAGGACGCGCTGCTGTGCTGCCCCGCCCATCGTGAGATGCAGAACGCCTATTATTTCATGCGCGAGGGTCTGCCCATGATGTATTCGGACGGGTTCAATTGGGCCGGCAATCCCAACAACGCCTTTCCTCAGGTCCCAACGACCGCGTTCTACCTCGGAGAATACGGCGACAACACCATGCCCGAGACCTGCTACATCCATCACCAGATGGCCCGCGGCGGCACTCGCTCGCGCTGGAGCGATGGCGCGATCGTTGCCTTCGAACGTTACGATTACAGGGATGTCAGTGGCGATGCCTACAACAATCCCGACGCTACGGTCGTTTTGTTCGCAATGAACGCTACTTACAATAATCCTTCGGGTGACGTGCTGTTCGATGACGGAATTCAAAAGGCCGATGATGGCTACTACCATTGCTACAACGGCGCCCCCTCGCGGGGAGTCGGGATGGTGGTCGGTTTCCCGCCCGGGTCGGTTTTATCGCAGATGGCCGGCACCTCACCCGGTGGCGGAAATGGCCGCACCTGCGCCAAGCTGCTCGTTCACTACGCCACCACTAATTCCGCCGCCGCTCAGGCCAGCGCCAACACGAACAACGCCATCTATCGCCTGATCTACGTTAACACCCTTCCACCCTCGGGCGGCGGCGCAATCGAACTGCTCGTTCCCGCCGGCGGCTGGGTGATGTACGGTTACCAGTGGCCCGAGCCGAGCCGCGCCAACACGTGGAGCAATGCCGTCGCGTTTCGCCAGGGCGGCGTGATGGCGCCCACGGTCAAAGTCTTTCGCCATGATGGGGTGAATGGCGACACCAATGGCTTCAACCCACTTTATCCATTCAAATACCGCGGCGGCATGGATCCCCTCGGCAACATCCCGCGAGGAACGCATGTTTCCAATCTGACCTACTCCATTGACATTCCCGTCCTCACCAACGCTCCGTTCGACATCCTGGTGCGCAGCGACGCCTCCAGCGCCAACACGCTCGTCAAACTCGATGGCGGCATAGACCTCAACAGCCAGATGCTCCTGGGCCCAACCAATGTGGCAGACACACGCGATAACAAACCGGGCTACGCCTCGGACGTTTATCTCGGGTACGAACAAACGGCCTTCCAGTTCCGGAACGGCCCGGAGAAATTTGCCGCTCGCGACACTCGCAGCAACAACATCGTTTCATTGGGCGCCGAGACTTACTATTACACTCCCGACGGGTCGAGCACGATCATTCCGGGCGCAGGCAATGGCGTCGGCATCAGCAACCAAACGGCTACCTGGGTTTTGCACGATCCCACTAACTCTGTAACCGCCACTGGCGCCACAGCGGCCTCCCAACGCGACCCAGTCAATCCCACCAACAATCAGCCCGTGGATGTTTGGATAAAGGTCGGCTTCCAGTTCCAGATCAATACCTGCTTCATTTATTACACGACTGACGGCAGCAATCCCGAAGGCGCTTACGGGGCAGGGAAGGGGACCACTCAGACGATTCAGGTCCACTTCTTCAATCATGATAGCGTCACCAACAATATTGATTGGTGGAAAGGCACCATCCCCGCCCAAGCAAGCGGCACCCAGGTCCGTTACAAGGTCGCTCTCTTTAACGGGGGCATTCAGCCCATTTCCGATGGCGAATACACTGGCTCCAAGCTCTATGGCCTAAACCAGGCAGCCATTACAAATTTCAATCCAACAACCGCCCTCGTCTGGCTCCACAACGACCTTAACCCTGCGAACACCGTCACTGGACTGCAATCGGGTTTTCACATCGTCCGCGCCCGGACCTTCCTGCCACGCTCCGGCAAATCCGCGGTGTATAACACCTCCCTCCAAACATTTTACTACGATACACCTCCTGGCGGTGTCATTGCGTTCCCTTCCACCGACGGAACAACCATCACTTCCAGCAGCTACCAGGTCGTAGTTCGCGCCGACAGCTCGGTAACCGAAGCCGACTACTCCATCACCGACGCCAATGGCACGGCGACCGGCGTCGCCACGCCGTGGGCCCCCGACGCCACCCTCAGCCAGAGCTACCCGAATTACTCGCAAGAATTCCGATTCAATTACGCTCCCGTGGCCAGTAGCGGCACCGCCACCATCAATGTCCAGCTCAAGACGTTGGCCTCCGGCGTCTATACAAATCGCTTCACGCTTCTGACTCGCACCGCTCAGGCCAACGGTCCTTCGACCGTCGTCCAATTCTCCAGTCCAGCCGCCGACAACACGGTCCTCGTGTTGAACTCGAATGACATTTATACCGTCCAGGCCTGCTTCACCTCGACGCTTTCAACTTCGGTCACGAATTGGAACTTTTACATCAACGGCATCTTACAACCGTCCTCCGGTTATATCTTTCGCCCTGTTAATCAGCCAGGGTGCCCAAACATGCGCTCATTCTATTACAACTGGTCCGGCATGACCTCGGGCACCAACCTCCTCCAGCTCATTTACAACAACGGCTTTACATTGACCGCCTCCCGCTCGGTCCTGGTCGCCCGTATCGCCGATCCCACCGACTCCGATGGCGACGGTGTCCCGAACTGGATGGAAGTCCTGGCTGGCACCGATCCGTACGACCCGAATTCATTTCTGCGCATCACGCAAATTGTTCCCGGCAACCCTGTTGAATTGGATTGGTCGAGCGTCTCCAATCACACCTACCAAATCCTGGGCACAACAAACCTTACGCAGCCCTTCACTGCCCTGCCAAATGCCTTGGTCCCCGCCAACCCCTCCGGAACCGTGACCACCTGGCTCGACTCCAGTCCCGATGCGACTAATAAATACTACCGGGTCCAATTACAGTATTAGCGAAACCCGAAGCTCGAAATCCGAAGGTCGAAGGCCGGAACGAGCATAATTGCTAAATGCCAATTTCCAATTGCCAGCTAAACAGCACGGTCGCTGTGGTGTTTGCGAACAATCGTATTGGGGAGATGCAAAAGCGCCAGAGGACTGGCGCACTCCAAGACGCTTTGCGAATTTTCAAGCCGGCGTCAATCTGGCGAAGCTTTTGGACTGCGCTCCCGATGGATCGGGAGCGCTTTCACTTTGGTCGCGTGTTCCCCAAGACTCCATTCCAATTGGCTATCGCCAATTGGCTATTGGCTATTTACCGGCCCACCGTGCGCCTTCTTAATCTTAATCTTTCTCTTAATCTTAAACCTTTCCCACGCCGTAACCTTTCCCCATGCAACCCATGGAACGCATGTAACCCATGTAACTCATTTAACCCAGTTAATTTGTTTAACTTCTTCACCTTACTTGTCCTTCTGCTGACCCCCTTCTCCACTTCCGCCGTTTTGCCCAACATCTGGCACCTTCCCGACAATTCCTCCGATCTCGGGCTGAACATGCGCGCCCCCGAGTTCGAGATCGGCACCAACACCACCATCACGATTTATCAGGGCCTTCAAAAATTCAACAATGGGTTCGGCACGGCTAACCAAACCGGCGGCACCCTGTATTACAAAGGCCTCTCCCAATTCTCGTGGAGCGCCACTAATCTCACATTTTATCTGAACGGCGGCCCCAGCCCGAACAATCAGTATTGGCAAGCCTCCTTTAACTCCGCCAGCGTCGGGGCCGAAGAAGTCATACAATACTACATCTACGCCACCTTCGACGGCGTGAACGGCGTGCAAAACGCCTACCTTTACGGCGGCGATAACATCACCAAAACCACCGCGACCCAAAGCGTCGCCGCCACAAGCCCCTACACCATCCGCAATCGCCCGGCCTGGCTTTTTCACAACGGCAACCGCGTCATCACCCAGGGCTCCGACAGCAGCCACGACAACGTCGCGTTCTGGATAAAGATGGGCTACCTGGGCAAGGACAGTTCCGTAAGTTCGCGCTGGGCCGACAACGGCGCCGTTTACTACACAACCGATGGTTCCAATCCCGCGGGCGCCCTCGGTTTCCCGAGCAACACCACTCAGGTTGCCGTCATGGGCTACGACCACGAAGAGGGCGATGCCAGCATCGCCGGCAACGCCATGTGGTGGACCGGAACAGTTAGCAACCTGCCGCTCTTCTCGAGCGTGAAATACAAAATCGGCGTTTGGAACAGCAGCAACAGCGAGGAGAAATTCGCCGATTACGACGCGGGCAGCAACAACGCGACTTTCACTTTTGCGCTCGGCTCGCCCGGAGATCCCGTTTTGACAGTCAATGGTGTGAGCGCCGATTACACCACCACGCACGTCTTCGTGGACGAAGTGGCAGGCGATTCCGTTCCGTTGACCATGCTCTTCACCCCCAATGCTGCCAATCTCACCGCAACGGAAGTTTTTTCGAATCTCAACCGCCGCGACCGCGCGACTCAGGATGCCAATGGGGATGGGATCGAGGACGGCATCATCGCTCCAGACGGCAACGCTATCGTGGCCGGCGACGACAGCAATTATTACAAAGCCTACACGATGTCCAATACCGCCACCGCGGGCCAGTACGCGCTGACTCTCTACGCCCAAAAAACCGGTGCTTACCGTCTGACAGCCCGCTACAAGGTTTCCGGCAACACCAACTGGTTTTGGTACTCGAGCAATGGCCGGCGTGATCACGCGATCGTCGTCACCCCCAAAAAGGCGCGTAACATCATCCTCTATGAACTGAACGCGATGAACATCGGCTCCCAGGGCACGCAAGACTATCAGCGCAGCACTTTCGCCGATCTTTACAACGGCCCCAACTCGAGGCCCTACGATCCGGTCACGAATCGTTTCAATCTCGCTTACGTCCAGAACCTCGGGGTCAATTGGCTCTGGTTCCAGCCCATTCATCCAATCGGCGTCCAGAATCGCCAAACCGATCCGAACACCGGCCAGCCCTACTCAGTCGGCAGCCCTTATTCAGTTAAGAATTTTTTCCAGGTCAATCCGCTGCTCAGTAAAGCCAACACGCGTGACGCCGGTATGATGGAGTTCACAAACTTCGTTGCCGCCGCCGATGCCGCGGGTATCAACGTCATGCTCGACGGCACGTTCAATCATACTTCGTGGGATTGCGAGCTGGATGGCAGCGGCGTCTATTATTTTGCTCCGTCGGGCAACCCGGGAAATTGGCAGGCCACCGAGGTCATCTCCGGGCGCGAGGCGCGCGTTTATTCGGCTTCCGGCCAGTACTGTGGCCGCGCCTCCAGCTCCGCCAATTGCGCCGTAGCGCCTGACCGCGGCGACTTCGGCAAATGGAGCGATGTCTCGGACATCTTCTTTGGTCGTTACGCAGCGTTGGTCTGCACGAATCCCAATGACAACGGCAATTATGTCAATGAAGGTGACTGGCTCGACACTACGGTGGCGACCGGCAACTTCGATGCGATCACCAGGAATGTTTGGCGCTATTTTTCAGATTATGCCCTCTATTGGCTCGACAAGACCGGTTGCCCCAGCGGTACGCCCGCGAGCCAGACCTACCACGGTATTGACGGCCTGCGCGCCGATTTCGGCCAGGGCCTGCCACCTCAGTGCTGGGAATACATCATCAATAAAGTCCGTACCCGCAAATGGGATTTCGTCTTCATGAGCGAATCGCTGGACGGCGGCAATGTCACTTACCGCTCGAATCGGCACTTCGACATGCTCAACGAGAACCTCGTTTTCGGCCTGGAATCCGCCGCAAGCACAACTGATTACCGCAACCTGTTCGAGGCCCGCCGCAGCTCCTATGGCCAAAGCCTCGTTCTGCTAAATCACACATCTCACGACGAGCAAAGCTACAGTGACCCCTACCAGGCCCTCATTCGCCATGCCGTGTGCAGCAGCATAGACGGCGCGCCGATGATCTTTTACGGCGAAGAACTCGGCATCTCGACTTCTTTCGGTTTCGATCTCTACGAGTTGAATTTCGGCAAGAACATCCCGCACTTCAAAACCTACAACTCGATGCAGCCGATTTTCTCGCCGGGCAACCGCAACTTCGGGCTCGATCAGCTCTGGCCCGTTTATGCAGCCATCAACCAGGCGCGTGGTTTCAGCGCGGCTTTGAAAAGCTCCAATCGCTATTTCCTCAATCTCACCAGCGGCAGCGCTCAAGCGAATATCTTCTCGGTGGCCAAGTATGAGCGGGCCAACGGCTCACCAAATTTCTCCGATGTTGTCTTCGCGTTTGCCACTCTCGATCGCAACAATACGCAGTCAGGCTTCTTTAACGTCAACATCGTCCAGAACGGCAGCAACCTCTTCGGCATTAAATCCGGCCGCACCTACAATGTGCGCAACATCGCCGCCTACACCGCCGCCGATTCCAACCGGCGCAACTACTGGCTTTGGGGCAACAGCGGTACCTCCGGCGACAGTCTGCTTAACAACGGCCTTTTCGTTTCGCTGAATCCGGTGCCCAGCACGAACACCGGCTGGACCAACGCGCCGTTCGAAGCCCAATACCTCAAGCTCTACGATGTGACACCTCCGCCCGCTCCTGTCGCTCCTTCCACGCCAAAGCCATACGCCCTAAGCAACAGCGTCACCTTCACCTGGCCTGCCGTCAGCGACCCCGACGGCGGTGTCTCGGATTATCACGTCCTGATTGGCACCTCGCCCGGCGGCTCGAACATATTCGACGGCCTTGTGAACGCGACCTCGCTTAAAGTTACGGGCGTCTTCGGCCAGACCCTCTACGCGCAGGTTAGCGTCATCAACAACGCCGGCATCGAGGGCGCCTTCAGCTCAGCCAGCCCCGGCACGCTCCTGCTCGACCCCGCCACCATCATCGTTGGCACTCTCCGCACCAACGAAACCCTCTCGGTCACCTGGCCCGGCAACTTCGGCTCCTGGGCCGTCCTTTACAACGCCTCAAACATTGCTCCGCCCGTGGTGTGGTCTCCCGCCCCTGGCACTGCCGTCCAGACCAATCAGCAATGGCGCCTGCCCGTTTCCCCCACCAACAACGCACGGTTTTACAGGCTCCAGCTAAACTAAATGCTCCCTGTAGCAGCCGAGGTAACAAGGCTCTGAACAGAAGTCAGAGGACAGAGGACAGCGAACAGAATGAGATCAGAGCCTCCTTACGTCGGCTGCTACGGCGTCAGGTCATACCCCCACAGATGCCTTTCGGTCTTCGGTGTTCGACCTTCGGATTTAGGGCTTTGGACTTTGGATGTCCGTATTATACCGCAAAAACATGCGGGAAATCGCTCTTTGGTTTTTGATTTTTCTCTTTACGCCGCTGCAAAAACTTGCGTAAATAACGATAACCTAAACCAATACGATGTATGAAGTCGAACCTCCTCATAGCCTTCGCAATTAGTTTAAATGCAACCGTCTCGCTCTATGCCGGCTTGCCCATAGTGGTTGCACAAGACAATGCCGATAATCCTCAATACGCGCCGCAACCCAACCACGCTTGGTCCGTCATCAACGGCGGCTTCGGATATAACCTCTGGACCCCGCTCGCCGATCAAGGCGGTGGCGGTACCTACATGGAAGGCATCGGGGTGAACAATCGACAGATAGAAGGCAACTTCTCCTTCGCTCTCTATGCCGGCAACGGCGGTTATGATATTTCGCGACCACTGATCAATCCCATCCTCGGCGTAGGCGAATTTGACGTCCTTACCCGCTTCGATGTGGCCGATACCCCCGGCGCGAGTTTGGTCAACATCCGCGCCGGCAATAATACCGCGGCCTTCGGCGCCGGTGAGTTGCTCTCCTTCGGCATCGTCAACGGAAATGCGTTGAGCTACACAGACGGCTCGGGCTTTCACCTGCTTCCTTCAGGAGAAGCACGTGGCTCGGTCTGGTCCTGGAACATAGATTTTAACGCCGCCACGGGTCTTTATAGTGGCAGCGTTACAAACCTTGGCGGGGGATTCGCTGCCTTCTTTAGCGGTGCCCTTGAGCCAAACGGCAACAACGTTGGTTCCTTCGCGGTGATCAATTCCAGCACGGGGAACAATCAGAATGTGATATTCGACGTGCCCACGTTCAGTGTCCCCGAGCCTTCTTCCCTGTCTCTCTTCGGTGGCGCCCTCGCCTTTGTCCTGCTCCGCCGCCGCAATCGCCGTCCCGCCCCCGTTTCGCCGAAGACCTCGGACACAAACCAGCCTCGGCTGTAAGCGCGGCGATTCACCGCGGCTGTAGGGGACGGCGTAAGGAGACATCCGCAAACGAAAGCGGCGGAATGCGCCCGCACTCCAAACGCTTGGCGAGGCAGGACGCGCTCAGAAATGTCGCGAAGCGTTTGGAGTGCGCGGCATTCCCGCGCTTTCGTTTTGAATTTCCCTCGATTAACTCAGTCCACTTAGTTCACTAAATTAACTCGATTTCGAGGATGAGGAAGATGGCAACCGCTTAAATACATAGACGGCTTCCGTCCGCCGGTCGAAATCGGTTTTTGGGCCGAAGTGATGCGAGGTCAATTCGGGCCGGGAGAGATCGAACCAGAACACATCAAGCACTTTGGCGAGCCCGTACGTGTAGGTCACAGTCCGGCCATTTTCAGTGTGTTCACGGCTAAAGAATTGCATGGCTTGGCGGGCTGAAGAATCGGCGCTGAAGCTAATGACCCAATCCGGAAAGTTTTCTTCCGCCAGCAGCGGCGCGGGCAAGCTTCGGACCTTTTCTAAAGGCAGTGTTGTTTCCAGGTTGAGCGTGCAGCCAAAGCGCACCTTGTCGCCCACGTAAAAGACCAGCGGGCAATGTGTGAAGTGTGGTGTGCAGAATACAACATCGTCCTGCCGGGCATTCTCCCGCAGAAATTGGGCGGCTTCGCTGTAGCAGGTCGGATAAGGATTCCGCAATTCACTGAGGTAAGCCGGCAGCAGCCAGCGCAGTTCACGGTTGGTGAAGTGGAGCGTGGCTAGATTGGTGATGAGGAGGATGAGAAGGGCACCAAACGCGACGAGGCGTTGGGTGTGAAACGTGAAACGTGCAACGTGTTGCGTGTTGCGTATTGCGTGTTGCGTGAAGAGGACGCCCTGGTGAACAGTCCATAAGAAGATTCCGACCAGGCAGGCGGTGACGGGGATGATGGCTGACAGGTAACGCAGATCGGAATGGATGGCGCCGTTGTTCACCACGCTGGGCGAGATTAGGGAGAGAAAAAAAATGTAGGCGGCAACAAGGACGATCCATTCCACAGCCATGCGGGCGACCAGAGCGGGACAGGAGTCTCGCCCGTCCCTTTCGGCCGGCAGCCGTCCATTCGGGGCAGGCGGGACGCCTGCCCTACTTTTTCGGTTAGCCACCCATATGAACCAAAGCAGCGCCGCCGCAACGGTCCAGGGAAGTGATGTTTGGAAGTTAAGATCGCGCAAGTTCCACCAGAGAAGAATCGGTCGGCGAACGTACCAGGTTGTCGGGTCTGTCGGAAGATCGGGCCGCACCCAAAGGCGATAGTGCAATGTATAAGGCATCGTGGCCGCGAGAAACACACAGGCTGCTGCGCCAAACCACAGATAGTCCTTCGAGGACAAGTTCCGCCGGTGAAAAACGAAATGGGTGAGGGTCAAACCCAGCAGAAAGGCAGCAGATAGCAGCATTTGCGAGTAGAAGAACGCAATGGCGCAGGCTGCAAGGACACCGAACCAGAGGAGTTTATGGGCCACGCGTGCTTTCGAGTCCATCGTGGGCTCTCGGGCAGGGGAAAACGTATGCAGGCACTTATAGTAGGCCCAGAGCGTGGAGGTGACGAGCGTTGCGCTCACCGCATGATATCGGCACTGGCGGATGTTTAGCAGAAAGATCACTGAGAGACCGAGGAGGGCGGTCGCGTAAAGGTACAAAGGCCCCAGTTGCGGTTCCTCTGCGAATTGTTCGACCGGTCCGACCGGACGGACCGGTCCGCAGATAGCTTCGCGCAGAAGTAAGGGAAGAAGTCCCAGCCCCAGGAGGCCAATAAACGCAAAAGGAAACCTGCCGGTCCAGGTAGACACACCGAACAGCTTGAAGGAAGCCGCAGCAATGAGATAACAAAGCGGCGGCGAGCCAACGGTGCGAAAATTGGCGTCACTGGAGCCGCCGTTACACGGGGCAAAGAGATTGCGCCCATCCCAATTGCTGAGATGGCCGGTTGCGATGAGGGTGCGGGCGACAGTGGCAACATCGGCTTCGTCGTCCCAGAAATAGGTGTGGTCCAGTCTCGTGAGGGCCAAGGCGACAGATCCAAGCAGAATGAGGATCTGTAAGAAGCCTTGGGGCCTCGAGAGTGGTGGAAGAGACATGCGCAGAGGAGGAAACTTCAAACCTCAAACGTCAAACTTCGAAAAAGCTTCAAACTTCAAGCTCCAAGCAACCGGTCGTGCAGGGCACCAGTTCATGCTGGCGATCGCCGGAAGAAATACGAGCGACGAATGTGCCGTTGTCCCTTGAATTCGCGAAGCGTTTGGAGTGCGGCGTATTCCGCCGCTTTCGTTTTTGACGGCACTACTGGGCGCAAGAACCTGCTTACGAAAAGCGCGGGAATGCCGCGCACTCCAAACGCTTCGCGAGGTTCGGTTGGGTTCGTGTTTAAAACGCTGATTCTGTAGGTCCTGGTTAGTTGAATTGTGCAATTCTGTAAAACCGGCGTCCCAGGCCGCTGACGGGATTGGTGATGGAAAGGGATGTCCCAGACGCGACAACAGCGTTGCCGATGGCCATCCAATTCGTTCCACGAGAGTCGTCTTTGTATTGGACCTGATAAATGGTTGCCGGGGAAGTTTGCCAGGTTACGGTTGCTATCGAATTCGTGAGCCCAAGGCCGGTGATGACTGGTGGCTGGCTCACAGACGCAGATCCGAATGCCTCAATTCCACTGCACTTGGGCTCGTTGGCGGCGCCGCGAGTAAACTGGACCAGGATCGTCCCCGATGCATCGGCCTGTTTCTTGATGTCCCGGCTGATGGCGCGAAACTTTGCTCCTGCGGCGGATAAAATGTCGAAATTCGAGAAGATCTGGAGACCGTTGAGTGAGACGTTGAATTGCCGGTCGCCTGTGTGAGTCACTGATGGCGAAATCTCGGCGAAGTGCAGGCGCACGGTGTAGTTGCTGCCGGGCACGAGGTTATTCAGGACGTAAGCCACCTCGCCCCAGCGCTCGGTCTGATAAACGGCCATGGGAGCTGGACTGGAGGTTCCTGTCGTATCAATTGTGTTAGTGATCGAAAAGGTGTTTGCGCTGCCTGCGTAGTTGGAATCGGCTGCGAAAGAACCGGCCGCGGCTCCTCCGCAATTAATCGCGTATCCCGCCACGGACACCAGTATCGGAACCGTCATGGAATTGTTGTCTGTGATGCTTTCCGCAAACCGGTTTACGTCGTTGACCGTGGCGATCAGGTTGTGTGGACCCGGTGTAGCCGTCCAATAATTGCCGCTGGGGCCTCCGTCGGCAGCGAGTGTGATTGAAGCGCCTGGGGCAAGCGATGCGGTATCAGTTGCGGACCACGAAACCGTGCCCGCACTGTCCATATTGAATCCAACTCCAAGAACGATGCCCGAGGGAGTCGCAGCCGAACCCTGGTTGAGAACCCGGGCAGAAAACACGGCCTGCGATCCATTGAAGAGTGTCGGCGGTGTCCAGGACACGGAAGTGACGATCACGTCGGGCAGCCCATTTGTGGGTCTGGCGCTGGCGACTGAGGAATTGGCGCTCTCGCCGAGGCCGTTCAGAGCCGAGACAACGTAATAGTATGTTGTGTTTGGGGTGAAGAAGGGATCACGATACATCGGTGCACTGGGACTGTTTCCAATGATTGAAAAGGGGCCGCTGCTGTTGGTGCCGCGTTTGACGGAGAAATTTGTCGCGCCTGCGGGTGTGGACCAGGTTAATGTGACGAGCGCATTTCCAATAGCCGCAGCGAGGTTCGCCGGTGCGGTGGGAATGGTGTTCGTGGGATTGGCGATGATCTCAATGCCATTGATGGAAGCGTTATCCACAACGGTGACGAGTTGCACGGTTATGGTTCCGGTGCTGTCGCTGATAGCGTTGAATTCCTGGACGTTGCCTTTGAAGCTTCCGCCGGCAGCCTGGACGATATCGTAATTGGTCAGGACCTGAACCCCATTGAGCAGCACGTTGAAGACTCGCTGACCTGCGGAAGTCCAATAGATTTCCGCAAAATGGAGCCGCACTTTATATGAGGCGCGTGGGGTCAGGTAAGGCAGTGAGTAAGTGAGATTGCCATAACGCTGCGACTGGTACACCGCCGCAGGGGCCGGGTTAATAAGGCCGTTGGTCGCAACTGCTGAACCGGTCGAATACGTCGAGCCAGCGCTGTAGTAGGCGTCGGTCATAAACGAGCCGATCGAAGGGCCGCCGCAATTGATCGCGCCTGGGAAAGGCGCGGCAGGCACAACGGACACGGGCGGGGATTGGTCGCTCTCACCAAAAGAATTCACGCCGGTCACCACATAATAGTAAGGGGTGGAATTATTCACGCTCGTGTCTGTGAAAGCCGTCGCCGGAACGCCGGAATTCTGCCCGGTGGCAATGGTGAAATAAGGTCCGCTGCTGTTTGTGGCGCGTTTGACGCTCCAAGTGGTTGGGTTCAGTGGCGGGTTGGTCCAGGACAAGGTCACGCTGCCATTGGCTGGAACCGCCACGATTCCAGATGGAACCGGTGGCGGCGCTCCAGGGGTGATCAGATAGTTTTTCATCCAGCCGGCGATCGGCTCCAGGTCAAAGGAAGGCCAGCCCCAGGATTCGGGGTTGCCGATTTCGAAGATGGTGCAGCCCAAGAGGTAGCTGTCCTGCTGCATTTGTGAATCGAACCAGTTGAGCCATCGCTGGTATTCGTCCGCCGTCCCGCGATATTGCCAGCCCGAGGTTGTCGGAGTCCCGTTTTCGTCCACACCGCCTTCGGTGAGAATCATTGGCATGTTAGTCAGATCGGGATAAGCGCTGGCGAAGTAGCTGTAGAACTGACGGTATCTTAGCGAGTACCAAAACTCGGTAGCCGTATCCGTTGTGTAATTGATGGTATAAGAGTGATAACTCCAGACGCCGCCGGCGGCGTTGGCCTGACGAAGTGCCGGCACGAACGCCGCCAGATATGATTGCACATCCGAGGTCGAGCCGCCCGGGTTGCCGACGGCGATGCTGGCCAGGCAAGGCTTGTAGCCTGCGGCAAGGATTTTTGGGGTCAGATTAGTCCAAAACTGGTTGAACCATTGAGAAGACTGGAGGGCCTGCTGAGGCGTGTTGTTCGGATAACCGAGAGTCGGGGTATTGTTGCCCTCGTTCGGTCCTTCCAGGTAATCGATCAGAGCGCGGTCGGAAGGGGAAAGGTAGTTAAGTCCTTGTTGAACCGCATTGGTCCAAAAATCGAGAGCACTGGCGGTCGGGTCGTTGGTGAGGGTGTAACTTCGGGTGGTGTAGATGCGAACCACCAATTTGCCCAACGGCACCTGAGCTTTGTAATCTCGCATCGTCTGCACCATGGCTGTCGGAAAGCCTGAATCCAGGCCTAAGACTTTCAGGACGCGCGGGTGACCCGCAATGATGTTTGAACACCCTGCGGAGTAGCCGTTGATGAGGTGGGCGGAAAGTTTGCTGGTGCTGATGGATTGGCCTTGGACGGTCGTCCGGGCGAAAAACGTCAACGTCAGGAGCAGGATCCCGGGCGCAAACTTCATGTGACTAAGTTTTTTACCATGCTTGGGCCGAGAAAGCGAGCGCGAGATTGGAGCGCGGACGGCTTCGAGAGTAAGCGGTCGCAGCACTGTTCGTAACTAGAGTCTTCAGAACAGCGCGATCCTGCGGCAAAGGTTTGAATCGTTGCCGGTTAAGGACGACCTCAAGCCTCCACGCAACCTGCAATTCAGGGCCGTAGTTATCCCCTAGCTCTGTGGGGGTGCAAAGAGCAACGATCGCTTTGCGCGATTCGGGGCGAAGATTAGCGGAAATCCTTTCCGCAAGCTCAGGTTGGGCAAAGCCTGGACTCACTAGGGCAGCAGTGGCTGCCCCGAGCGCAACCCACCCAAGCCCTATGCTGGCGGGACGACTCCTGCTAACCGATGTTCCCTTCATCTAGACAGCATCGTATCATTTGCGAAAAACTTGTTCAAACCTTGAACTTGTAGAATAAGTATTACGACATGTCGCATGCAGTAAAAACCGCCAGCCATCCGGCGCGGAGCCTCCAGCCAGATCCGACCTTCAAGGCGCGGGCGCGTTCGACTGGCGAAATCCTCCGGCGCGTGGCGTTTTACCTGCGGCCATACAAGCTCATGGCCGCAAGCATGATCGCCTGCGCCCTTTTCTCGCTCGGCTTCGGTCTCGCATATCCGAAGCTGGCCCAGTACGTGATTGACGACGTGATCGGCCATAAACGGCCCGAGATGCTAGTCCCTATGATGCTGGCGCTGCTGGGAGCGTTCGTGCTGCGCGATGCGTTCAACAGCCTGCGGCTGCTCATCAACAACACTTTTGAGCAGAACGTGATCTACGACATGCGGCGGGATGTCTATGCGCATTTGCAACGGCTGCCGGTTGGCTATTTCGATCAGCGGGCTTCAGGCGACCTGATGACGCGCGTCGTCGAAGACGTTAACTCGGTTGAACGCGTGCTCATTGATGGCACGGAGCAGGGGGTGGTATCGATTATATGCATCATCGGCGTCATTGCCATCATGTTCCTCACCAATCCCATCCTGGCCGCAGTGACGATCGTTCCTCTGCCCATTCTGGCGGGCGGCGCGCTTTGGTACACCCTCACCGCCCATCGGCGTTATCGCGCTCAACGCGAGGCTTCCAGTGCCATGAACGCGCTGCTCATGGACAATCTCCAGGGCGTACGCCAAATAAAGGCCTTCGAACGAGAGGCGCACGAAGATTCACGGTTCGCTGCTCGCGCCGATGATTTGCGCAAAGGCACGCTGGGCATCATGCGGGTGTGGGCGGCCTATTCTCCGGCAATGTCTTTTGCCGGCTCGCTGGGTTTGGTTCTGGTGCTGTGGGTCGGCGGACGGCAGGTCATGCTTGGCGAGATAACGTTGGGCAAGCTGGTGGGATTCATTTTCTATCTGGGCCAGTTTTATGAGCCGGTCACGCGCCTGCACGGGCTGAACCAAATGATCCAGGCGGCGCGTGCTGCTGGGGAGCGTGTGTTTGATATCCTCGATGCGCCGTTGGAAAGAGCCTCGATGGGAGCGCGGACGGCCTCGTCC
>PSRM01000118.1 GCA_003176045.1 Verrucomicrobiota bacterium
GCCGACGCCGACGCAGGGGTGGGCCTGGGTCATCGCCGTTTGGCGATTCAGGACCTGACGCACGAGGGACATCAACCCATGCATTCGGCCGATGGTCGCTACGTGCTGATTTTCAACGGAGAGATTTATAATTTTCTCGAGCTAATGCACGAACTTGAGAAACGAGGCCACGTTTTCCGTGGACATTCGGATACCGAGGTCATGCTCGCTGTGTTCACTGAATGTGGAATCGAAGCGGCGGTAAAATGCTTCCTTGGAATGTTCGCTTTTGCTCTTTGGGATCGGCATGAGCGAGAGCTGCACCTGGTGCGCGATCGGGCAGGCGAGAAACCTTTGTATTATGGTTGGAGCGGCGGCGTTTTTCTTTTTGGGTCGGAACTAAAAGCTCTGCGCGCTCATCCACGATGGGAGGGTGAGTTGGACCGGGAAGCATTGACGCTGTTCCTTCGCCACAATTACATCCCGGCGCCGCACTCCATTTATCGCCACATCTCAAAGCTCGCTCCTGGCTCTATCCTGACGCTCACGGCAAGGGATTTCGAGACCCGTCAGACCCCAGCGCCTAAAGCTTATTGGTCGTTGTCGTCCGCCGCCCAGGCTGGCCTGGCCAATCCGTTCCCAGGATCGGCCCAGGAGGCGACCGAATATCTTAGGGAGCTATTGCGCCAGGCCGTTACGATGCAGATGGTAGCCGACGTGCCGATCGGCGCGTTTCTCTCCGGAGGGATTGACTCATCGACCGTCGTAGCGACGATGCAAGCCCATAGCCCGCGGCCAATTAAGACTTTCAGCATTGGCTTTGGCGAGGCTGCTCATGACGAGGCACCTTTTGCCAAAGCCGTGGCCAGCCACCTGGGGACACAGCACACTGAGCTTTACGTTCACGCCGGCGCCTTGCAGCAAACCATTCCTCGTCTGGCCACAATCTACGATGAACCGTTGGCAGATACTTCACATATTCCAACCGTTCTGCTCTGCGAACTTGCGCGCAAACAGGTCACCGTTTGCCTTTCAGGCGATGCTGGCGATGAACTCTTCGGTGGTTATGCTCATTATCAAAAGACACAAAAGGTTTGGAAAATAATTCAGACCATTCCCGTTTCGCAACGGCAACGGCTGGCAAAGCTATTGAGCAGAACCGCGAGACGCGGTATCGAACTACAGCACGAGATAGGATGGGAGCCTGGTTTTTTCAAACGTTTGTTGCGCCTGTCCGAGTTATTGCCGGTCATCAGCGACGAGGCTTTATACAAATTGCTGATCTCCCCCTGCCGTGATCCTCAAGATTGGCTGACCGAAGCGAAGGAACCGGCCGGCAACAATGGTTTCTCAAGTTCCTGGAGCGATCTTCCGCGCCTGCTTCAACGGATGATGTATTGGGATTTCGTCAGATACCTGCCGGATGAGATTCTGGCGAAAGTCGATCGGGCTGCGATGTCGGTTAGCCTGGAGACGCGGATCCCTCTCCTGGATTATCGGATTATCGAGTTTGCCTGGAGTTTGCCTGATTCGTTCAAACAGAGGCGCGGAAAAGGCAAGTGGATCTTGCGCCAATTGCTACATCAATATGTTCCGCCGGGATTGGTTGAACGGCCAAAGAAGGGATTTGCCGCGCCGGTGGAAGATTGGATTCGCGGAGAGTTGCGCCCCTGGGCGGAAGAGCTGTTGAGTAAAAACAGATTGCGACAGGACGGTTTCTTCCAGGAACAAATCGTGCGCAAGAAATGGGCCGAACACCTGGCCAGGACCCGAGACTGGGGACGGCCATTATGGAACGTGCTCATGTTCCAGGGCTGGCTCGAATCTCACAAATCCCAAACGACTCGGCGGGCCGGAACTGTTCCTTCACCGCAAGTAGTGCGCGCTAACCCGGAACTGGTAGCACGATGAACGTCGCCAACAGCATGTTATCGGTGGGGAAAGATGCGGACCCAGCCGTCCTGAGTGATGGTACTATACTGACTTACCAGGAGCTGCGCACTCAAACCAGTCATGTCAGTTCCTGCCTCCTTGCACGCGGCCACCAAAAGGGAGATCGGATTGGTCTCTTTGCCGAGAACAGCCCATTCTTTGTGACTGCTTACCTGGCGATAATTCGCGCCGGTCTTGTAGCGGTCCCGCTTCAAGTCGAACTCTCGCCGGACGCGCTCGTAAAAATCGCTTTGGATTCGGGAATGAGCGAGGTGCTGGTGTCGAGGCGCTTAGCCCTGCGCGCGCGCGCCTGGACGGTGAAAGCTGATGTTGCTGTTTTGGGCGAACCGGAGCTGAAGGATCTCACGTCCACCGCTTCAACAAAAATGCCCGACATTACTCCTGCAGTGGACCTGGCTGCGATCATGTTCACTTCGGGCTCAACCGGCGCAGCTAAAGGAGTCATGATTACCCATCGCAATATCGAGAGCAACGCTCGCGATATCATGTCGTATCTGGGTTTGCACCGGCAGGATCGGGTGATGGTCGTGCTGCCGTTTCATTACTGTTTCGGCCTTTCTCTGCTGCACACCCATTTGATGGCAGGAGCTTCGGTAGTGCTCAACAACGCTTTTAGACTGTTCCCGGAACAAATGCTGGAGGAAATGCAAACGAAGGAATGTACCGGATTTGCCGGCGTTCCTTCTACCTACCAAATACTGCTTCGCAACTCTCGTTTCCGCAGCTTGTCCTTTCCCAAACTGCGGTGGTTCCAGCAGGCTGGAGGGAAGCTGCCTGATGCCTGCATCCAGGAGCTGGTACATTCATTCCCGCAGGTCCGTTTTTTCCTTATGTATGGGCAGACCGAGGGCACTGCGCGTTTGAGCTATCTGCCACCCGAGCGGCTGGCCGATAAACTTGGGTCCATCGGCAAAGGGCTGCCTTCGACCAGATTGGAAGTCCTCAAAGCGGATGGAACCCCCGTGGTGCCCGGCTCCTCGGAGACCGGAGAAATCGTGGCCTCGGGAGATAACGTCGCTTTGGGTTATTGGAATGATCCTGCCGAAACGGCTGCCTTCTTTAAGAACGGCAAGCTGCACACCGGCGATTTGGCACGGGTGGATCAGGATGGTTTCATTTACTTTGTTGAGCGAGAGCGCGACATGATAAAGCCAGGAGGCAATCGAGTGAGCGCGAAGGAGGTTGAAGACGTAATCGCGGAAGTGCCTGACGTGATCGAAGTGGCGGTGGTCGGCGCTCCGCATGAATTGCTCGGGGAAGCGATCAAAGCGTTTGTTGTTCTCCGGCCGGACGCCGGGATTACTGCTAAGGACATCGAGAATCACTGCCGCACACGGCTTCCAGCCTTCAAGACGCCTCATGAAATTCATTTTTTGCGCAGCATGCCGCATAACGCCGCTGGCAAAATACTCAAACCCAAATTGCGGGAAATGGCCGGCAAACCACCTCCGGTGCAAGAAACTGCATCGGCCGAACTCGCTCGGCCATCCGCTCCCGCTTTAATCCAATCCACATGAAGACACTGAATGAGTTCCCACCCAGAAAGCACCCCAAAATTGAGCTATTTAACCAGAATCGATGCGTTACCCAGAAAACATTTTCGAAAGACTTGCTGAATCTGGACTGTGCGAGTGAAGTAGAAAAAATTTGCGGCATGTTGCGCCAGGAAGTCTTGCGCAACTTGAAGAAAAAGGGGATCGTGCTTGGGCTTTCCGGCGGTATTGACAGCAGCACCGTTGCCGCCCTCGCCGCGCGCGCGCTGGGACCGAATCGAGTGTTGGCTTTGCTGATGCCGGAGAAAGATTCCTCGGTGGAAACGCTCGAATTGAGCCGCGCAGTGGTCGAACACTTGGGCATCAAGTCCATTCATGAGGACATTTCCCCCATTCTCGAAGCAGTTGGGTGCTATCGCCGGCGCGACGAGGCGATTCGCCTTATCCTGCCCGAATATGGGCCGGGCTGGAAATCAAAACTCATTTTGCCCAGCGTTGTGGATGGGCAAAATTTGCGGATTTTCTCGATCGTCGCTCGATCACCCGACGGCAAGCAAATAACCCGCTCGTTGAACCTCGAAGCCTATCTGGGAATCATCGCAGCTACGAACTTCAAGCAGCGCACGCGCAAAATGCTCGAATACTATCATGCTGACCGGCTCAATTACGCAGTGGCTGGTACGCCCAATCGCCTCGAATACGATCAGGGCTTTTTCGTGAAGCTGGGGGATGGCGCGGCCGATGTTAAACCGATCGCCCATTTGTACAAAACGCAGGTGTATCAAATCGCGCAATATCTGGGCGTACCGGCGGCTATCATCAACCGTCCTCCCACTACCGATACCTATTCTTTGCCGCAAACACAGGAGGAATTCTATTTCTGCCTTCCGTATGAAACGATGGACCTGGTCCTGTATGCGAAGAGTAACGGCTTCAACTCTTCGGAAATCGCCGAGCAGCTTGCACTGCAGCCTGAGCAAGTGGACCGCGTTTTCCGTGATATTGATGCTAAACGGCGTGTGGCAAAGTACCTTCACAGCCCGGCAGCTTTGGCGGAAGAAATAAAGAATTAGGATATGGCCTCAGTGACGGCTGCTACGGAGCGCCGAATTCCATTTCGGCGCAAACCTGTCCGTGTTTTCGAACGCGCCGAAACGGAGTTCGGCGCTCCGCCTCGCTTTGACTGATGCCTGACGAATTAGGAAACGCCCGTCCCAGAGGCGGACTCTGTTCCATTCACATGCTTGCTTATTCATCAATAAGCGAACCTGGCACTGCCCATTCGGCTACATGGCCCGGAAGCGCAGGAGGAACCATGGGAATAGCTGGAAACGAGCTATCACCCCCTTCCGAAGCCAGGCCGGCAAACTGGAGCCGGACTCGCGGGGCTGCAACATCAGAAGCGCTCTGCCCTAACCTTCTGGTGCGCTGGGCTTTCTATCTCTCTATGTTCGCGATCCCTTTTGCGCGATTATATGTCCCGGGATCGGGAGATCGGCTTGGAGTTAAGAGGGTTATTCAGGCTTTTATTTTTGCCGCCATGCTCTCCAGGCCCCGAGTCTGCTTGAGATTTGTTCCCGTCGTCCTCTTGTGGTTTCTTGCGTATTGTGCTGTGCGGATAATCGCGGGGTTGTGGCTCGCGCCGGAATATTCAGCGATGTGGTGGCCCAATACTTTGGAGCTCCTTGAGTTCCTGTTACCCTGGCTCTGGCTCCTGTTCAATTTATTGGCCTATCCTAAATTCAGCTATCGCGGCCTTTGGGCTTTTGCTGCGGGCGTCTCCTTCTGTGCCCTGCTTCACGTGCTCGGCGTTGGCACGGTCGAGGTGGATAATGGTATTGATGGCCGCTCGACTGTCTTTGGTCAAAATGCGAACGAAATCGGTGAGATTTATGGCGCTGCCCTGGTAGCCTTGATTGCCTTGGGGCTTTTCCGCGTCACGACAACCAGTTTGCGTTTGCTGGTTTTCCCAATGGCTGGATTGGTCGCGATCGCCCTGGCTAAAACCGGTTCGCGCACGGGAGCATTGCTCTCCGCGATTGGCGCTCTGATTTTGTTGCCGCAAACCAGGGCTTTTGTGCCAAGGATTAGACGTTACGTGACCTTGCTGCTGGTCGCCGGCGTTTTCGCGGCCGTTATGTACCAGATCCCTACGGTGATGCAGCGCCTGGCTCCAGTGGAATCTTCCTCGATCACCCAGCAGGAAGCGCGAGCGCGAATGATTCCGGTGCTCTTCGACATCTTCCTGCGAAAGCCCATCTTTGGCTCAGGGCCGGACAAATATCAGTATGAATTGACTCGTCGCGCGATGCCTTACATGGCGGAGAAACAGCAGATCATTAGCGCGCACAACCTGGCTCTCTGGTTGCTTGTGGAAACCGGCCTTGTCGGCTTCGCGCTACTGGCGATTCCCCTGGCAAAGGCGCTCATGGCGGCGTGGCGCGCAAGGTCCGGTCCCTGTGGTTTGCTACCCCTGGCGTGGCTGTTGCCGATGACGCTCGCGGGTTTGACCATCAGTAATCCCATCTTCGCTTCGATCTTCTGGCTGGCGCTGGCTTATTCGTTGGCGCCACACGATTCGATGCATGCTTCGCCGACCCATTTAACGAACGAACTCAGTTAACCGACTTAACTGATTTAGGTTCTCCGACAACTCCGCCATGCGCATCGCCTTAATAGCTACCAGTCTTCGATTGGCTGGCGCTGAAAAGCAGTTCGTTTATTTGGCCCGCGCCTTGTCTGCGGCTGGCGTCGAGGCGCGTGTTTTCTATTTAGGGGGTGGGGACCATTACCAAACCATTCTGACCGAGATGGGAATTCCCTTACGTCAGATCTTCAATGAAGGCCGGCCGCTCATCATGCTGGCGCGGTTGATCAAAGAGTTAAGTCTGTTCAAACCGAATGTCGTGCTCGCCAGCCAATTTGGCGATCTCATTTTCGCAGCGCCAGCGGCCCGCCTCTGCAATGCCCTGGTTTTAGGCGGAGTCAGGAGCGATGGTTTCTATGAGCTTAACAGGGGTGGACGTCGAAGCTGGTTCATGCTTCGCCTGGCCCATGGATTGATTGCTAATTCGTACCGTGCGAAAAAAAACCTGGAATCAAAAGGAATCAATCCCGCGAAAATAACGGTTCTTCCCAACGTCATAAACCTAACTGAATTCGATGCTCAAGCCGCCCTGCCATTTTCCAAGTGCGCTCCCGCGGACCGGTTGCTGGTCGCTGCCGTGGGCAGCCTGCAAGCCAGCAAGCGCTTTGACCGTTTCTTGAATGCCTTGGCCCTGGCCAGCGCTAAGGAGCCCAGGATTTTTGGGGTGATCGCCGGCAAGGATCTTGGAGCGGGATCGGCCTTGCGGCAGAGAGCGGCGTCGCTCGGTTTGGACGCGGGAAAACTCCTCTTTCTTGGAGAAGCTGATCACATTCCCGCCTTGCTGAGCCATTGCAGGCTGCTAGTGCTTTGCTCGGACTACGAAGGATTTCCGAATGTGATTTTGGAGGCCATGGCAGCCCGTTTGCCGGTGATAACGACTCCAGCGGGTGACGCAGCCGTTATCGTGGAAAACGGCGTTACAGGCTATGTCGTTCAAGATGATGATTGTCATGCCATGGCCGACCATATGGTCAGGCTGATTCAGAATCCTGATCTCAGCTCAAAACTGGGGGCGGCGGGCCGAAAACGACTCGAGCAGGAATATGATGCTGCCTCCCTGGCCCCGCGCGTTCTCTCGGCGTTTTCCGGGTTTGCGCGCCAACATCGGCGAAAGAAGCTTTTCAATAGGCTCGAACATGTGGCCTGTGCAATGGGCTATTCAGAACGGGGAACTTCCACTTCTAAATCTGGTCCGCTCATTCGTGGGGTTGTCCACCAATCTGGCACTCGAGTTTGGCCGACGGTGCCAGCGGTTACTGCATCAAAGTGAGGCTCAATGCCTTTATGCGCCACCTTCGGAGTTTGAAGATTTGCTATCTTGCCGGCACGCTCGGCCAGGGCGGCGCGGAGCGCCAATTATTCTATGCGTTGCGAGCGCTTCGCCTCAATGGAGCCACCCCTCGGGTGCTTTGTCTGGACCAAGGCGCCTTCTGGGAGGAACCGATCAAGCAACTCGGAGTAGCCGTCACTTGGCTAGGCCAGCATCGATCCCGGCTCAAACGCCTCTGCCGCATCGTAAAGGAATTGAAGCAGGACCCACCTGATATTTTTCAAAGCCAGCATTTTTACACAAACGCCTACGTTCGTTTAGCAGCTTTGCCCTTTCACTGTGCTGCCATTGGGGCTCTGCGCAGCAATGGAGTCTTTGATCTTCGCGAGAGCGGCCGGATTGGAGGCCAACTCAACTTGCGGCTTCCAAAAATTCTTGTCGCCAATTCTGAAAGCGCCATCCGCTATGCCCGCTCACGAGGCCTATCGCAATCACGCCTCTTCTTTTTGAGTAACGTTGTGGACACCGAGCGGTTCAAACCTGGCCCCTGCGGTTTTGCAAATCCGACCACGCTGCTGGCCGTGGGACGTTTGACCAGGGAAAAACGATTCGACCGCTTCCTTTCAATATTGCACAGCCTGCGCCAGGAGCACGGATTGAATGTTCGTGGCCTGATTGTGGGAGCGACCCGTGGCGACCAGGACCTGCGGCCACAGTTGGAACAGCAAGCCGAGGCTCTCGGGTTGTTGCCGGACGGGGTCGAATTCCGCGGCAGCATTGCGGATATGCCTTCAATCTATCAGCAAGCCGCAGTTTGCGTGCTCACTTCGGATCATGAAGGCACTCCCAATGTTTTGCTGGAAGCCATGGCGTGCGGATTGCCGGTGGTCGCGACCAAAGTCGGAGGAGTGCCGGAGATTGTGCAGCACGGAGTGACGGGCTTTTTGCTGCCTCCCGAGAATGTGGCAGGGCAGGTCTCAGCAATTTTTGACCTGGTACGTAAACCCGAATTGAGGATCGAAATGGGCAATCGTGCCAGGGCGAGTGTCCAAAGCACTCATTCCGTTGATGGCCTGGCCGGCCGCTTAAACGCTCTCTACCATTTTGCCCGCTGCAAATCGCTCGAGAATCTGGGCGGAGGCTCGGTGTCAAAAGGAGATCGCAAACTGGATAGTATGCCGGCGCTGCAGGAAATCGCAGCCCGACTGCCGCACTAATCAACCACACAGGAGAATAATATGCGCATTGAAGATAAAATCAGGGATTTCATTTTGAAAAACCTTTACTTCGCCCAGGACCACACATTAGCCGATGACGTTTCCTTCCTCGGCGAGGGCATCATTGATTCCATGGGGGCGATGGAACTGGTCGCCTTCGTGGAATCAGAATTCGGGATAAAAGTGGACATGTCGGAAGTCGTGGTAAAAAACTTCGACTCGGTTGGGCAGTTGGCCAATTTCGTTCGCCGGAAATTGCCGGAGAGGGAGCTCGCCTCTTCAAAATCCACGGAAACCGTCGCGGAACTTTCCCAAAATGCCACCGCTCCTCACCCCACTGTCACCTCGACCGCAACCAAGTAATAGTATGTCATCGCCGACTCTACCACTTGTCTCGATCATCCTGCCCTGCCGCAATGAGTCAGGGCGCATTAAAGAATGTCTGGATTCCATTCTCCGTCAGGAGCTGACGGAGGCCGACTTGGAGATCATTATCGCCGATGGCGTCTCGACCGATGGCACGCGCGAGTATTTGCAACAGGTCGCTGCGCAATCTTCTTCTGTGCGGGTCTTGAATAATCCGGGACGAATCGTTTCTACCGGACTTAACGCGGCGCTGCGGGAAGCGCGAGGTCAGGTGATTATTCGCATGGACGCGCATACGATCTATGCTCCTGACTACGTGAAACAGTGCCTGCAAGTCCTGCGAGAAACTGGAGCGGATAATGTCGGCGGCCCAATGCGAACCACTGCGGTCTCGTATAAGGAACGTGCAATTCGCGCTGTGTTTCATTCCCCGTTCGCAGTCGGAGGCGCCCGCTCGCATGATCCCGATTATGAAGGATATGTGGACACGGTCATCTATGGATGCTGGCACAAGAGCCTCTTCGACCGTGTCGGTGATTTCGATGAAGACCTGGTCCGCAATCAGGACGATGAGCACAACCTTCGGATTCTGCGCAGCGGCGGGAAGGTTTACCAATCGCCCCGCATCCGAAGTTGGTACCATGTTCGCGATTCTTTTACGGCCTTGTTTCGACAGTACATGCAATACGGCTATTGGAAAGTGCTGGTCATTCGAAACCATCGGCTTCCCGCCTCCATTCGGCACCTCGTGCCTGCAGCTTTCGTGGGCAGCCTGGCCTTGCTGCTTATGCTCGGCTGGTTCTGGCAGCCGGCATTATGGTCGGCGCTAATTTTGACGGGCGTTTATTTGGCGACTGTGCTGGCGGCTTCGGTGATAACAGCTTCGCGAAATGAATGGGAACTTCTGCCGGTTTTGCCAGTGGCATTTTGCTGCTTTCATCTGGGTTATGGCTACGGATTTCTTCGCGGAATTTTGGATTTCCTGGTGCTTCACAAAGCGCCAGCCGCCAAATTCGTGCAGTTGACCAGGAAGCGGCAACCCGTTTCTTCAGAAGCTCCGTGACTCAGCATGACCACCGTGCAGGAGCGCGGCATTTATGCCGCTTCAACGTTCTTAGCGACAGGCGCGATGAAATATCCTGGCATTTAGTAACTTCGTGAGGTGAAGCGGCATAAATGCCGCGCTCCGTCCCCCAGCGGGGTGGTAGTATCAAGATGCGTCCACCGCAGGGTTTTTACCACTTCCTGCCGGGGGTGATGTTAACTTAAAGTTCAACATAAGAGGTGCCTCAGCAATTGTGGGGAGTCGGGGGAAACGCAACAGATTTTCTCGGTGCAGATTTTGTTCTCTCAAACGCCAGGCAATCCAATGCTATAATTATGCTCCCCATCCCATTCTATAAGCCAAGCATTGGCGAGGAAGAAATTGCCGAAGTGATTGATTCGCTGCGCAGCGGTTGGCTGACCACCGGCCCGAAAGCGCGCCAATTCGAATCGGAATTTTCAAAATATTTAGGCCACCGCCATTCAATCGCGGTCAACTCCTGTACGGCCGCACTGCACCTGGCGCTGGCAGCCATTGGCCTGAAGGCCCGCCAAACCGTTGTGGTGCCCACCATGACTTTCGCGGCCACCGCCGAGGTGGTGCATTACTTCAATGCCGTTCCTTTGCTCGTGGACTGCCGCCCCGACGACCTGAATCTCGACGTCGTCCATGCCCGCGCTCAGATCGAAGCTGCTCGCGCCCGAGGTGAGGATGTGGTGGCCATCATTCCAGTGCATTATGGCGGCCAGATCGGGGACGTGACCGGAATTGCTGCACTCGCTCGCGATTTTAATTTGAAGGTGATCGAGGATGCGGCTCATTGTTGCCCGGCGTGGTACCGGGAGAACTCCGACGAATGCTGGAAAGCCGTTGGCGCGGCGTCAGAAATCAGTTGTTATTCCTTTTATGCCAATAAGCCGATTACCACCGGCGAAGGAGGCATGGCCTGCACTCAATCGGAAGAGTACGCCCAGCGGATGCGGCTCTTGTCTTTGCACGGCATCTCGCATGATGCCTGGAAACGCTACTCGGCCGACGGCTCGTGGTCCTATGACATCATCGCTCCGGGCTACAAATACAACCTCACTGACATCGCCGCCGCCATTGGATTGCACCAAATCCGCAAGGCCGAAGGCATGCACCAGCGCCGAACGCAGCGGGCCAACCTCTATTCTCAATTACTCAGCGATGTGGATGAGCTTGTCCTTCCCAGGACCTTGCCGAATCGAATTCACTCCTGGCATCTCTACCCGGTGCGATTACGGACTGGACGCGGAGGAATCAAGCGCTCGGAGCTCATCAACGAGCTAAAATCCGCTGGTATTGGCGCCAGCGTGCATTGGAAGCCGTTGCACCTCCACCCGTATTATCGCGACGGCCTCGGCTACGAATCTTCTGATTGTCCCTGCGCTGCTTCCGTTTTTCCCGAATTGATCAGTTTGCCGCTGTATCCGGACCTGACGCCTGACGAGGTCGAGTTGGTATGCCGCACACTCAAGGAAATCATCGCCCGCAGCCGGCCCAAAGTCGCAGGCGCCGAATTCCGTGATGCCGTTGAGCAGGATGTATGAATTGGAAACCACTTAAAATGAGGGATGAATTGGCTGGCGGCGCCTCCGATCATTTTTCTTTCCTTCTTGGCGAGGGGCAGAGCGCCAGTGGCAAGGGTTTGGCGCTGCTGGCGAAGAGACTCGTCCATTTATTCTCTAATCCATCCGCGCCTCTTGGCAAATCTCTGTATGATAAGTTCTTCGCGGCCCTCGGATTGGTTTTACTGAGTCCATTCTTCCTCTTGATCGCCTCAATGATAAAGCTCGCCGATGGTGGATCGGTCTTTTATCGGCAAAAGAGAATCGGCCAGCGCGGCGTGCCATTTTTTATATGGAAATTCCGCACGATGGTTCCGGATGCCGACCAGCGCGGACCTGCGATCACCGGCGAGCGTGATTCGCGTGTCACTCGCGTCGGTCGGATTCTGCGACGAACCAAGCTCGATGAACTGCCTCAACTCTGGAATGTATTGAAAGGTGAAATGAGCCTGGTTGGGCCTCGCCCCGAGGTGCCTCGATATGTCGAGCACTACACACCCGACCAGCGTGAAGTCTTGCAGCACAAACCGGGAATCACCGATCTTGCCTCCCTCCGCTTCCGCAATGAGGAATCTTTGCTTCAGAAGTCGGAGGATGCGGAAGCGTTCTACATCCAGCAATGCCTTCCGCGAAAGCTGCAGCTCAATGCTCAGTACGCCCGGCGTGCCAATCTGCTGACCGATACCTGGATCATTCTGCAAACGCTTTGCCCTTATTGGATGGGTGTCCTGGGCGTCTATGCGATCATCCTGGCGGCTTCCTTCTGGGTCTCTTACGGGCTGGTTAAGAATTCGGTGCTGTCACAAAACTCCTGGCGCGAGCCAGGCATCCAGGGGTTGGTCACAATTACTCTGCAACTCCTCTGCTTGCTCGCGCGGCGGCATTACAAAGGATTGCTCTGCTACTTCGGATTGCCTGAGGCGCGGCAAATTGCCATCGGAATGACCCAGGCCTGCCTTATCCTGCTGGTCCTTTCACCATTTGCCGTCCGGAGCTTGCCGCCGCTGAACCTCACCCTGGTGGACCTTTTCGTCTCGCTCATTGTTTTAGGCGGTTTTCGCGTCTTACTCCGGCTCTGGCGCGAGCGCAGCGAAGGAGAGCAGACTCCCGCAGCCGGCGCGCAGCGCCGCGTCGGTATCGTGGGCGCAGGAAGCGTGGGCGCCCAATTCGCCAGGTGGCTCACGGTCCAAAAGAATTTCGGCCGCACGGCGGTGGCCTTCTTCGACGACGACGTTGGCAAATGGCAGAAGCTGATCCACGAAATTCCAGTCGTTGGCATGCCTGAATGTCTGCTCCAGGGTTGGAGCGAGAAACTGGATGAAGTCGCCGTCATTGGGCACGGCGTCTCTCCAGCGCGCCTTGAAGAAATCACGCAACTCTTTCAAAACACGAAACTGAAGGTTTATACAATTCAGTGGCCCCTGCCGAACTGTCTCGATTCCGAACCTCAGCCCCTTTCGGACAAACTATGAATCGCCATGACATCAGCGAAGGAAAGGAGCGCGGACAGCCTTGTCCGCGCGAAAAACAGTTTTGCAGCGAAGGCCGTGCGGACAAGCTGTCCGCGCTCCTATTCTTGAATCGGCCCTGCCATCGCATGGTACTCTCTCGTTTTATTTTGATTCTCTCGGATACTGCCGCCCTGCTGGCCAGCCTTTGGCTCGGGTATGAACTCAGGTTTGATTTTTCTATCCCACTGTCCATACGAGAAACCTTTCCAGTCACGTTCCCTTTGGCCATCGGATTGCAATTGCTTTCGCTTTGGCGTTTCCGCCAATTCGAAGTTTTGCTCGGACATTTCAGCCCCTCTGAATCTTCGCGGCTGTTCAGCTCGCTGTTCGTGCCGATGCTGATTATTTTCGGTTTGTCCCATCAACTGGGCTCCAATTTTGCCCCGCCGCGCAGCGTCGTTTTGACTGATTTCGGCTTCGCTGTTATCGCGCTGACTGCGATTCGACTTGCCTTTCGTCCTGCCGAGCCGCGCATCGCCTCGAACCGTCGCCGTCCACGCAGGCGCGCCCGGCGCGCCGGCATCATCGGCGCGGGCCTGGTCGGCGAGGCTTTGGCACGCGAGTTTGCCCGCCGTCGCGACCTGGGACTGCAGGCAGTCGTTTTCTTCGACGATGACCGAATGAAATGGGGAAAGCGCGTGCACGATATTCCTATCGTCGGCGCTCCGGAGGCTCTCTTGAATGGAAAAGGAGATTTGGAACTGGAAGAAGTCGTCATTGCAATGCCCAGCGCTCCGGCCAGTCGTGTCGCCGAAATCGCAAAGATTCTGCGCCAGTTGCAGATCAAGTTCAGCACCGTGCCGTCCATCTATGAATTGACTACTGGCCAGGCGCAAGTAGGGCAACTGCGGTCGGTAGAAACGAAGGACTTGCTCGGGCGCGAACAGGTTCAACTGGGCAACGAAGATCTTCGGCATTGCTTGCAGGGCCGTGTAGTGATGGTCACGGGAGCAGGCGGCAGCATCGGAAGCGAATTATGCCGGCAAATCGCCGCGCATGCTCCGCGCCAATTGCTCCTGCTCGATCAATCAGAGGTCCAATTGTTTCAGATCGAGCAGCAGTTGAGTGAGGCTGGGTTTCACAACCTGATCCGGCCTCTGGTGGCCAACGTGCTCGATCGGCCTCGCCTCGAACAGATCTTCGAGCAGTTTGAACCGCAGGTTGTTTTCCATGCCGCAGCACACAAGCACGTGCCGATGATGGAACTGCAGCCAGGCGAGGCCATCAAGAACAATGCCTTTGGCACGCTGCAGCTCGCGCACGTTTCTTTGCAATTCAAAGTCGAGCGATTCGTCCTGATCTCCACTGACAAAGCCATTAATCCAACCAATGTCATGGGCGCGACCAAACGCCTTGCCGAAATTTGTGTCCAGTCTCTTTACGCCAGCCACCCAAACGACACTCGCTTCATGGCTGTGCGCTTCGGCAATGTCCTCGGGTCCTCGGGCAGTGTCGTTCCCACCTTCACAAAACAAATTGCCGCCGGCGGCCCCGTCACAGTGACACATCCAGATGTGACGCGCTACTTTATGACCATCCCCGAAGCGGTCGGACTGGTGCTGCAAAGCGCCGCCCAAGGACGCGGTGGGGAGATTTTCCTGCTGGACATGGGCAAGCCAGTCAGAATTCTGGACTTGGCCCGGCAACTCATTGAATTGTCGGGCCGTGTGCCCGACCAGGATATCAAGATCGAATTCACAGGGTTGCGCCCCGGTGAAAAGCTGTTTGAAGAGCTTTGTTACAAAGGAGAAAACGTTACTCCTACTTGTCATCCCAAGATTAATCGGCTGGTTTGCGACGCTGCTCCGCTGGAGCAAGTCCGGGGGCTGATGGACGATCTGGTTTGGCAGGCAGATCTGCTCGAACCGGATCAGCTTAAGCGCCTCCTGAAGTGGGCGGTCCCGGAATATCAACCGCAATACACCAAGCCATCACCTCCTAAACCGCCGTCGCTTGCCATTCAACCGGAGTCAGACCCGCTTACAGTTGGAATCGAGGCTTTGGCCGGCACTTTAACGAGCAAGTCTCTTCAAGCCATCGCCTTAACCCGCCAACGCCCCGCGCTCCGTCCACGCAATGCCGCCTAACGCCACGGAGCGCGGACATTCTTGTCCGCAGCGGTGCCCATTCTCGCAAACAGGTATCGAATTGGCGACCGCCGAGCTTTCCGGAGTCGCGGACGGCCTCGTCCGCGTTCAGGTCTTGTGGTCCGTAGTCTCGTGGTCTTGTGGGCATTGCTGCGGACAAGAATGTCCGCGCTCCGCATGAGGCCCTTGCGCTGTCGAACACGCCGCCCTCTGATAGCTAATTGAGGCGCCACTCATTTAACCTATTTAACCTATTTAACTTATTTAACATTTCTCTCAGGCCATGTGTGGCATCGTAGGCACCCTCAATCGCTCCGGAAACGAAGTCGTTCAGGAGGATGCTTTGCGCCAAATGCTGGCGCTGCTGCGCCATCGTGGACCTGACGAGTTTGGCAT
>PSRM01000193.1 GCA_003176045.1 Verrucomicrobiota bacterium
CTTTCCAAGGAAAATCGCAAATTACCAATGCAAAGATTTTTAAAAACCGCATCCAGTTGCGAAAGTCAGGCTAGCCCCAGTCTTTCACTTTGTTTCGCAAATTGCCGTTTCCATCAGCCAATCGCCCGCGCGCACCTTCATTATGGCCTCACGACTTTTTGAAATTCTTTTGCAAGATTCGGTTTTCCGTTCGTCTGCCCCCCGAAGTAGTTATGCAAAATCGAACAAAAACCCCCGGTGCCCGCCTGCGAAGTCCGAGCAAGCGGGGGCGGGCGGCGCTCGTTCGGTTCAACTCAAGCAACAATCCGGTCCGTGAGCTATGAAAAACACAACATCAAAACACTCCTTCTCCGTACGATTCATCGCATACCCGCTGGCGATGCTGTTCCTCGCAGTGGTTGGGCCGCGGGCCCTCGGCGTTGGATTCGTCATTCCCGCCAATCCGCAACTGACATCCATCTGCTATCCATTCAATGCCACTGTGTCGGCCAATGTCATGTTTCCGAACCCCGATCCGCCGCAGGATTATAGCGGGCCGTTGGACAACTGCGCTATCGAGATTCCCATTGGGGGCTGTTCGCCCACAGGGTATCGCATTTATTATTTCGATTCCGTCACAACTGATACCACCACAGGCTTCGTGGACGCCTCAGGCAACCAGATTCCGGCACCGACACTCGGTCCCGGCCAGGGTTTCTTCTTCTACAACATCACCGGCGGAGCGATTAACGTGAATGTGGTCGGGCCTGTAGGCGGGGCGACACCCATGTCCTGCCCGTGCGGGACTTTCAACACCGTTGGCACTGTGAGCGGCGCGGCGGCCACCTACAATAGCATCGTGGGCTCGGCCCCGGTGTCAGGCTCACGTGTGAGAGTATGGAATGGAGCTAACTGGAATTCCGAATACGACTTTAACGGTTGCGTCTGGTCGTCCTACATCAACGGGGTATGGAACAGCCCGGTGGCCGCGCCAAACATTGCCGTTGGCACCGCTGTCCAGGTCAATGTCCCGTGCGGCAACGTCCCGCAAGGAATGAAACTCTTCATCAATGGCCTATCGCAGATCGGCGTCGGGCACCTCAAAAAGTATACGCTGACGGTCGTGAACTATGGACCCGCTGGTTCCTCTCCGGTCTATGCTCGACTCAATGGGCTGCCGGGCAGCGTGACCTTGACCCCGCCGCCGGGAGCTACTCTGATCGGCGGGGGGTTTGTGGTCAACGTGCCGGCTCTGGCATGCGGGCAGTCCGCCACCTTTCCCTTTTCGATCAAGAGCAGCGGCCCGGCCGGCACTTCGTTCACTATGTACGCCAAGTTCCTGTCGACTTATGCTGCCACGACCTTGAAGTTCGTGAAGGTGATCGCTTCCCTTGACCCAAATGCCAAATTGGGGCCTTCCGGCCTGGGCACAGCGCATTACGTTGTTGGCGCCCCGCCTACGACAGTGCCCTACTCGATCTCCTTCGAAAACCTGGCCACGGCCACCGCGCCGGCCCAGCGCGTGGTCATCACCGACCAGCTTGATCCTTCACGCGTTTCGCTGGGATCACTGCAACTTGGCCCCATCACCTTTGGCGACTATGTTTTGACTCCGCCGCCCGGTGTGGATTCCTATAGTGTCACCGTGCCTTACGATGTGGATGGCAACCCCGGGACATTGGGTGACGACGTCAATGTGCAGGTCACCGTGGGTCTCGACCTCAACCCGGGCCCAACCTACGGCACCATCACCTGGACCTTTCAGTCATTGGACCCAAACACCGGCCTGCCGCCCGCCAATCCAGCCATCGGCTTCCTGCCACCCAACGTTACCCCGCCACAAGGCGAGGGCATGGTCACCTTCACGGTGGATTCATTACCGACGTTGGTGAACGGCAATGTGATTGCCAACTCCGCAAAAGTTGTATTCGATAATAACGCCCCAATCCAAACCGGTGTTTGGAACAACACCATCCTCTTGAGCGAACCTTCATTGACCATTGCACCGGCCCCCGGAGGCAAAGTCACCCTGACCTGGGATTCCTGGACCCTCGTCGAATCAGCCACGGTTGACGGCACTTACGCCCCTTCGGCCGTCCAGGTGTCTCCCTGGACATTTGTCCCCGGCGGCACGGCAAAGTTCTACCGCCTGCTGCCGCCTTGATCTGGCCGCTGAACCAGTGCCGTCTTGCGCCCAAGGGCGCAAGACGGCAAACTGGTCGCATGAGCGCACCTCTTTCCAGATTCCTGCCGCAAATGCAAATAACCCTGGTTCTTTCGGCCCTGGCAAGTTTTCTCCTCTGCGCGTGCAACAAAAATTCCGACCTTGCCGCACCCGCAAAATCTTCCTCCGGCCAGCTTGCCATCGCTGTCATTCCCAAAGGCACCACACATACTTTCTGGCAATCCATTCACGCAGGCGCTGACGCGGCGGGAAAGGAAATGGGGTGCAAAATTATTTGGAACGGACCGGAGCGGGAAGGCGATCGCGAGCGGCAGATTCAGATCATTGAGGATTTCATCGCGCAACGCGTGGATGGAGTGGTTGTGGCGCCGCTGGACAGCCGCGCGTTGGTGCCATCTGTGGAAAAATTGCAGGAACGGAACATTCCATGCGTGGTCATTGACTCGGGAATCGAGACTGAGCGGTACGTGGCCTACGCGGCGACTGACAACTATCAGGGCGGGGTCCTGGCGGCGCGGCGCATGGCGCAGAGCCTGGGCGGCAAGGGCAAGGCGCTGCTGATGAAATACGCCGTGGGATCCGCCTCCACCACCGCGCGCGAAAATGGTTTTCGCGAGACGATCCAAAAAGAATTTCCGGGAATGAGCGTAGTGGATTCCCAATACGCGCAGGACACGGTCGAAACTGCGCTGCAAACGGCGGAAGACATGCTCACGCGCAACCGCGATGTGCAAGGCCTCTTTGCCGTAAACGAATCCACCACTATTGGCTCCATGCAGGCCATCCAGTCCCAGAAACGGACTGAGATCAAACTAATCGGCTTCGACGCCACCCCCGCACTGTTGGCTGCGGTGCGGTCAGGCCAGATTGACGCGCTGGTGGTGCAGAACCCATACCGGATGGGCTATGAAGGAGTAAAAACGATCGTCGCAGCCATCCATCATCAGCCGTTCTCGAAACGCCAGGACACCGGCGTGGCGCTGGTCACTCAATCCAACCTGGATGAGCCGAAGATCAAGGAGTTGCTAAGGGTGCCCTGACAGCCCAAATCGTTAAAAAGGTTAAAACGTTAAAAGGTTAAAACGTTGAAACGGCTCGGCGCTATGGCCGTGTGGCCGCGGAAATTCCTTTTGCGTTGCGCTCGCAAATCACCAAACTAGTTGGGCTCGTTTTAACGTTTTAACTCTTTTTACCAGCGCGGTATTGGGTGAGAAGCGACTGGACTTCGTCATAAATTGCAGCCGGCACGATATTGCCCTTCACCTTGGGTCCCAGATCCTTTGCCAATTCCTGCCACTGCGCTTTTTCCTCCGGTATGGGCTCAATGACTTCTGTTTTCGGTCCCTTGGCGAGCGTTTTCATGGCGTCGGCGTTAAATTTGCGTCCTTCTGCGCGAAGCTCGGCGCCGGCGGCTACCGAGAGCGCCAGGAGTTTGGGTTGCAAGTCAGCAGGAATTTTGTCCCAGGTATCCTTGCGCACGATGCCGGCGCCGACGATGGGCGCCCAGTTGATGTCGAGCACGTGGCTGGCTTTGGTTTCAGTGGGGATTCGCAGGCCCAGGGCAAAAGTGGGTGTAAGCGGCGCGGCCTCGATCATGCCGGAGGCAAAGCTGCTATAGATGTCCTCGGTTTCCAACGCGATAGGATGATAACCAAGGGACTTCATGATCTCGACCTGACGGCTGTCACCCGCCCAGGTGAACAGTTTCATGCGCTTGAATTCAGCGGGCGTGCTGGCTTTGCGGACCGAGAAAAAATTGACCCATCCGGTATCGGCCCAGAACAGAGTAACGTAGCCTTTGGCTTTCAGTTTGTCTTCGAGTTCGCCGCGGATTTTTTCGCGCACGAAATCCACCTCATCCCAGCTTTGAAACACCAGAGGCATATTCTGGAGCGCGGCAACGTCCGGCTCGATGTCGGAAAGGCCGGTGGCGGAGAGCACCGCCGCCTGGTAGTTTCGCGAGCGCAGCTTTTTGACGATGCCGGATTCGCCATCGCGCCGCGCGCCCGGGGAATGGCGCAGGATGACCTGGCCTCCGGAAGCTTTGCCCCAATCCTGTTCCAGTTTGCGCAGCACGAAGTCCTGCCCCAGGCCGCGGGGCAGGATGGTGGCGAGGTCGATTTGCAGGGGCTCCGCTCCGCAAACACCAAACACCAACAAGAAAACACCAAACACCAAACACCAAGCTCCAGAAAAGCACCAAGCATCAAACGCCAAAACGGTTCGCCCTGGAGTTTTGAGATTTGGTGTTTGGTGTTTCTCTGGAGTTTGGTGTTTGATGTTTGGTGTTTTTTTATTCGTGTTCATTCGTGTCCATTGGTGGTTCTTGCCTAGTCCTTCACGGGTTTTTCTTCGCAATGAGATTATCCTCCTGCGCCAGGAGCCAGCGCGCGCGGCGCTGCATGATTAGATTGACAAGCCGCACCTCCGGCGCCGCGTTCGGGTCTATGGCCAGCGCCTGGTGCAGCAGCTTTTCGAAATCGTCCCGGTTCTGTTGTTCCACGGACACGCTCTCGGCCAGGCTTACGTAAGGGCCTGCCTCGTGCCCACCGGTTAGTTGCACGGTCCGCTCGAAATGCGAGCGGGCGCGAACAGCCGGATCACCGGATTTGTCCTGGCGGGTCGTTTCAAACGTGATGAGAAAAGAATGAATGGCTCCGTGATCATAAGACTCGTCTAATTCAAGCGCGCGGTCAACGAGGGCCTCGACCTGAGGCAACTCCGCAATGAGATCCGTATCGTTCTTAATGATGCCGATGGCTGCCGCCCAGGAAACCGCAGCCCAATAGGCCAGCGGCACATCTTTTTTGGTCAATCGCTTGACCGCGGCCGGCGGATCGGCGCGGAGCGCATTGGTGAAGCCTGGATGGGCCGTCTCCAATCCGCGCATTGCGTAGCCCCGGGCGCGCAAGTAAAGCCGCCGCGCCCGCTGGCGCATCTCCAGCGAGGCGGCGATGTCCTTCTCCTCCAGTTCCTCGGCGTCCTGCTGCACAAAAGCGTAGGCGTATTGGGTAAAGCCGCTGGCGCTGGCGAACAGCAGACCTTTGTGCGAAGGGCTCTCCGCCAGCAAACTTTCCATTAGTTTCAGGCTAAACGGAACTGCGGCTTTGACCAGTTCCGGATCGTCATCGGATGCGAAAGTCGAGCCGCCCTCCGCCAGAGCATCGCCCACTTTGTTCACCGCGATGCGTTTGATCGAGCAACTGGTGGTGAGGGCGATGGAGCAGGCGAGAAAAAGAGCGCACTGGGCACCGCCACGGAGCGCGGACATTCTTGTCCGCAGCAAGGTGGAGCGGAGCCAGGGCGTCCGATTGTTTTCGCGCCGTGGAGCGTTCGGGCGTTGCTGCGGACAAGAACTCCGATGAATCGCGAGCAGGTGTCCGCGCTCCGTTGTGGGCTGAAGCCGCACGGCTACTTTCGTTTGATCGCTACGCGATCTCTGAGCATTGGCCGCCTTCATAATCTTGCGGAAATTGAATCCTGAGATTAACCGATTTCGGCCTGTGGATGCGAATTGATAAATTTTGGGGGTTATCAAATTCTATCAATAGCCAGCTTTGAACTTTTTCTCTGTCAGAAATGTTTCTTTCGTCCCTGACGGGACTTGTGGCGTTGGGTATTCTTTCCCCACCGATGAATCGGTGGGCTATTGTCTGTCGTCCCTTGCGGGACTGAACGAGATCGGTGGGCTATTGTCTGTCGTCCCTTGCGGGACTGAACGAGATC
>PSRM01000286.1 GCA_003176045.1 Verrucomicrobiota bacterium
GTCCTCCCCACGCAGACGAGGCCGTCCGCGCTCCTGAAGCCGCGCGGGAATGCTTCGGATCGTCCTCAAATTGGCGGTGATGTCGTCTCCGGTGGTGCCGTCGCCGCGGGTTGCGCCAGAGGTGAAAAGGCCGTTTTCGTAACGCAGGTTCACGGCCACGCCGTCAATTTTTGGTTCCACGACCCAGTCGAGCGTTTCGTTGGGCAAGAGGCGCTCGAGGCGATGCACAAACTCACGAAGCTCATCCTGAGAGTATGTATTGTCCAGGCTTGTCATCGGCTTGAGGTGCCGGCTGGGCTTGAACTCTTTGAGGGGCGCGCCGCCAACGCGTTGTGTCGGAGAATCCGGTGTGGCTAATTCCGGATGTTCTGTTTCCAGGTCCACGAGCTGCCGATAGAGGAGGTCGTATTCCTGGTCGCTGATGCTGGGCTGTGCCAGGACGTAGTAGGCATGGTCGTGGCGGCGGATTTCTTCGACCAGTTCGGCATGGCGCGCTTTGGCGGATTCCGGAGGCATGGCTCTTGTTGTGGGGAAAGGTAGAAGAGGGGAAGGGGCAAGGCAAGGGGAGTGCGGAAGTGTCAGGTGTCACGTGTCAGGTGTCAGGTGTCGGGGTTCAGGAGAAACTTTGTCGTTAACTTTGTCGCGAACTTTGTCGGAAACATTGAGCATTGAGCATTGAGGATTTGGCGTTTTGGATTGAAAACTTCGCCGCAAAAGAACGCAGAGAACACATAGAAGAAATTCATTCTTTGCGATCTCTGTACATAACCATGCGAATTCGCGCATTTTTAGAAAGGGATTGGCCGGTTCGGCGATTGGACGTTGCTGCGGACCGGAATGTCCGCGCCCCGGTTGCTGCGTTCTTTGGCGGCTAGACAATTTGCTTTATGGGCAGCGGCGGATGGGCGCAGTAGGTCATTTGGCCGACGCGAGGCTCTCGCCGGCGTTGCCGAGGTCAACGAGGGCTTGGACCTCGGATTCAGAGAGCGCGCGGGAATAGATGGCCCACTCGTCGATGCGGCCGCTGAAAGGAAAGTTATGGAAGGTGCCTTCGGTGTTGCCCAACCCGATGCCGGGTTCGTTGCTGGGATCGAGCTGCCACATGGGCTTGACAGGGTCGTTCTTTTCGGCGGCCAGGCGGCCATCGACATACAGGGCTAGCCGGCGGCCCTGCTCGTCATAAACGCCGGCGACGTGAAACCACTGGCCCGACTTTGCCGGCGCAAAGAGCGTTGTATCCTCGTTATTTTCACTATCAATAGTGAAGGCGATGCGTTGGTCCGGCTGCGTCGCGATCGTGAATGTGTCCAACCCCGCCCGGTTATCGCCCCGGAGGCAAATGACCCCGCCTGCTCCCTGGTGGGGAAATTCCTCAACATAAACCCACCCGGCAATGGTGAAGGAGCCGTTGATCTCAAAGTCTTTGCTGTCCTCGATATGGACCCGCTGCCGGCTGCCATGGAAGTGAAAAGCCCGTCCCACTTTGCCCGGGGCATAACCTGCGCCGAAACGCAGCTCGCCGTCGTGCGAGCCCGCGCTGTCGCGGGCGTTGTCGTCGGCGGACCAGAGGGCAACCAGACCGCGATGCAAATCCGCGGCACCGCCGACGGTTGAAAACTGCACCTGCTTAAGCATGGTGGTGGCGAGCTTGATCTCGCCGAACTGGGTGGTTAATCGAAATTCCGGCGTGCGGAGCCTGACTTGGAACTCGTCGCCGTTCATGGCCTTGAGGCGGGCGTCGGGCTGATTATCGCGCGGCCATTGGATGGAACGAATCCGATTCACGGCCAATTGGAAATCACCCAGCAAGTCCGACTGAAAGGGGAGGGCCTCCTGGGAGGGTTGCCCGACCACACGCGAGCCGTCCTTCAGCTCGGCTGTGGCGCGGCATTGGGCGGTTTTAACGGCGGCTCGGTATTCGGTCGAAACCGATTTGTTGCTTCCCACGGCATCGGTTAAGGCTAGTCCGCCGAGGCAAAGGGCAAGCCCGGCGGCTGCCCAACGCCAGGGCCTGGAGGGTTGGCGACGCCCCATTGCTTGCAGCCGCTCCTTAAGCTGAGCCTTGCTTTCGGCGATGCCAGCCAGGCCGGGCAAAATGGTTCCATGCCTGAACCCTTCGAGGACCTTAAGGATGGTCTCGCCGTAATAGACGCTCCCGCCTTCGCCCGCGTGAGCGACGACGAGGGCGTCCACCGCTAATTCGCGGTCTGCGCGCATGCGGGCGAACGCCAGCCAGAGAACTGGATTGAACCAATGCAGGAGCTGGAGGACGGCCACCAGCCAGCTCATCTCCAGGTCGCGCCGTTTCAAATGGGCTAGTTCGTGCAGAAAGACGTGGCGCAATTCACGGGGTGTAAGCCGCCCAAGCAGTCCCGGAGGCAGAAGCAAGTGTCGGCGCCACAAGCCCCATACCGCGGGGCTTTCAACATCCTCGGTCTCGATCACGGTCAGCGGCTGGCGTACGCCGAGCACTTCGGCGCATTGATGAATGAGCTGGATAATCTCCGCGTCCTGCATCGGCACATAGCGGCGGATGCGCGAACGGAACCGCAGGGTCGAGATAAACAGGCGCAGACCGAGAAAGAGCGCGCCCGCAAACCAAATCGTCGCTGCGACCGAAAGCCAGCTCAACGAAAAGCTGGGTCCCGATGAAGCAGACGTGCCTCGGACGGACGGCTGTTCCACGTTGGGTCGAAATTTTCGAGCATCAGACGTAAGACCCTGAGAGCTCGAATGTAGCTGTAATGGTTGACTTACCAATCCGGACGGTCTCAGGCTATTGAGCGTTCGCAGGTTGGAAACCTGCAAGATAGCAGATTGGAAATCTGCGCTACGGACTTTGTCGGTCGTCCTGGCGGTATTGTCAAGAAGCGGGGCTGCGCGCGGAGGAACAGAAAAGCGTGGGGCCTGAATCTTCGCGAGGTTGAAGATGCTCCATGAGCTGGGCGGAAGTCCGGGCATCAAAAGGCGAGCCACCAGGAGCAGCCAAAGGCTGTATCGCCAACCGGCCGCCAGTTTCCTGCGAAAGAGGAGCTGCACGAGCAGGATTAGTGCTGCAAGAATGGCGGCCTGCCAGGTGGTATGCATCACCCAGGCGAACAACGGGCTAAGGTTTAACGATGTATTCATGTTATTTCTCCTTTTCGCGCAGAATTCGGCGCAACTCCTGAATATCCTCGGTTGAGAGTGGAGCGTTTCGCACCAAATGCAGGATGGTGGCGAAGGGCGCGCGCCCGACGACGCGGTCCAGGAACCATTCGCTTTCGCGGCGGACACAGTCTTCAAGAGACACCAGCGGCTTGTAGAGATGCCGTCGGCCATCGGATTGCTGCGCCAGGGCGCCTTTGTTAACAAGGCGCCGCAGGAGCGTGCGCACGGTTGCCAGGGACCAGTGCTTCTTGCGCTCGAGGACGTCGGCGACTGTGCTGGCAGGCACCGGTGCGCGCTCCCACGCCACAGCCATGACTTCCCACTCCGCTGAAGAGATGCGAACTGCTTTGCTCATAAACGGTATGTTACAAGTGTAACAGTTGAAATATGTTACAAGTGTAACAGTTGTCAAGGGGGTTGTTGAAGAATTTTGAAGAATTCGTAAATGGGTGAAAGATGGCGGAAGCGTTGGAGCGCGGCTGTCCTAAGCCGCAGCACGTCCGGACGGCCAACCGGGCGCCTGGATTCCAGTGGCCGCTGCGGGTGAGGACACCCGCGCTCCGCCGGCTCCCGGGCCCTTCACAATGATGTCGGGTTGCCGCTACGGGGGCGGCATCGGCGGGCCAGGAGTGCGCAAAGGCTAAAGGCCAGCAGCGTGCAAGCGGCCGGTTCCGGGACAGGGGCGATAGCAATGCCCGATAGATACGTTGATGGGCCGGTTGCAAAAACCGAGGCGTTACCTTGCGGATCATACCTGGTGATGTGGTTGTATTGGACGGTGTAGAGATTGCCGGCACTGTCGAAGGACATTCCGCCTTGGGTCGCGCCGCTGGCGAAAGGAGAGATGACTCCCTGGGGGGTGATTTTCCAGATTTCGCTGCCATCCTCGGCATAGAGAATGCCGTTCGGGGCGAAGGCGATGTTGTAACAAGAGCCAATATGAACGAAGACTGATTGGTTTCCGTTGGAATCGAATTTCAAAATTTCACTGGCGCCGCCCAGGGCGCCATAGAGAGTTCCACCGCTGTCAAAAGCCAGGCCCATGGCCGCGTTTATGTCAAAACTGGAAAAGACGGATGAGTGGCCGGCTGAGTCGTATTTCAGAATCTGATTGTTCGCCATGTTTGCGACGTAAAGATTGCCGTTTGGATCAAACGCCAGGGACTCAGGCTGGCTCAGGCCGGTGTTGGCAAAGACGGATGCATTTCCATGCGAGTCAAATTTCTGAATCTGGTTGCCCACGACAATAGACGCGTACAGATTTCCCTGCCGGTCAAAGGCCAGATACTGCGGTTGAAAGTTGGCCGTCTGGGCGAACGGTGTGTAGCTGCCGTTGGCATTGAATTTATAGATTTCGTCGGCTTGGTAATCTGCGACAAAGATTTGCCCGTTTACGACAGTTGCGACTAGAAACATTGTAAGCGGGAGGATCCGGAACAATGAGGCAATTGGTTTCACGAGGTCAGGTGAGTTGTTTAACGTCTGGATGCATGATTTCAAAAACGCTAATGGTCGTCAAGGTAAAAAAGAGTTCAAGGAAACGAGTGTGAGCCCATTCGCAGCGAATTGCCTCAGTGCCCACAAAGCGGGGCGCGCCTTCGGGTTTCTTCGGGAGCTAATTGACTCAGGGCTGTCAAAACAGGCATGATTGGCCGGGGCATGAACTCCACAGCAGTCATTGAAACGGAAAACCTGAACAAAGTGTTCGGGAGTCAGCGGGCATTGGATGGAGTGACCGTGCGGGTGGCGCCTGGGGCGATTGGATTGCTGGGCCCAAACGGGGCCGGCAAGAGCACGTTCATGAAATGCCTATTGCAGCTTTTGCCAATGACTTCAGGGTCGGCCAGGCTCCTGGGGCGGGAAGTGGGACGCGAGGGACGCGAAATTCGCAAACGTGTGGGATACACTCCCGAGCAGGATTGCCACATTCCGGGGATGGCCGGTTGCGAATATGTGACTTACTGCGCGCAATTGTGCGGGTTGCCGTTCCAGGCGGCGCGGCAGCGGGCGCACGAAATGCTGGATTTTGTGGGCATGGGCCAGGAACGTTATCGCAAAGCGGACACCTATTCCACTGGCATGAAACAACGGCTCAAGCTGGCTCAAGCCATTGTGCACGATCCCGAAATCGTTTTCCTGGACGAGCCGACGAACGGCCTCGATCCGAAAGGGCAGGCGCAGATTTTGGATCTCATCCAGAGCCTGTGGAAACAGTTCGGAATCACGGTGGTGCTGTCCTCGCATTTGCTGCACGACGTGGACCGGATTTGCGAACAGATTATCATCATTGCCCGAGGGCGAGTGCTGGTGCATGACACCCTCGAAAACTTGAAGGCACGGAAGCGCGGTGCCGCCGAAGTAGTGCTCGCTGGAGATCCCGGCAGACTGCAGTCAGCTTGTGCGCAGCGGCAGTGGCCGTGCGAATTGCTCGTCAATGGGCACGTGCGGGTCGAGCACAAAGCCGACTCACTCAATCCGTTGCTTGCGTTGCTGAACGAAATCAAGCTGCCGCCGCTGGAGCTGATACCCAGCCCTAACGCGCTGGAAGAGACGTTTGTGCAGGCACTGGAAATATCTCACGCATGACTCGAATGAACGTCGCAGAAATTTTTTAAACCACGGATGCACACGGATGCACACGGATAAAAAAAGGGGGTTAAATCGTTAAAAAGGTTAAGACGTAAAAACGTTACATGAGTTACATGGTTACATCGTTGCCCGGAAGCCAGTCGGCGGGCGAAATTCGAGGACGAGGACGATAAAGAGTGTTAGACCAAACCCATTTAACCATTTAACCCATTTAACTCATTGAACTCTGCTTAAGAGCCATGCCTCTGCACGACACAAGTTATCAGCACTGGGACGGGGTCCACCGCGGCTTGTGGCATCGGCGGTGGGTAATTGCGCGAAACGGGTTGGTGGCAAGCCTGAATAACAAATGGCTGCGCTATTTGGTCCTGATGTGCTGGTCGGGGGGGCTTGTGATGACGGCGGCGCTTTTCCTCATAGGCCAGTTGCTGGTGGCGGACAGCATCGTGGTCCAGTGGGTGGGCAACTTGAACCCGGACCTTCAGGCATTTGCGCGGACATTTACGGCCTGGCTGGAGCAGCATCCGGAAGTGTCAGTGCGGACCACGCAGGATTTATTGTTTTATTACTGTGCCATCTTCCTGATGCCGGTCAGCATCTTCGCGTTGGGCATGGCTTTGCCCCTGCTCATTACGCGGGATCTGGCCAGTAATGCCATCATTATTTATTCCTCCAAAGCCGTCAGCCGCTGGGACTACTTGCTTGGAAAATTCTCCACCGCTTTCGGATTACTGGCTCTGACATGGTTGGGGCCGATTTGTGCAGCGTGGTTTTTGGGGAATCTACTGGCGCCGGACTGGCGATTTTTCTGGCATTCGCGCGTGGCGCTGTGGCACGTGCTGCTTTTTTGCCTGGCAGGCATGAGTGCCTTGAGCATGCTCGCGTTGGGGGTTTCAGCCATTTCGAGCAAAGAGAAATCCACGCCCGCATTCTGGTTTCTGTGGTGGGTCATGGGCTGGG
>PSRM01000012.1 GCA_003176045.1 Verrucomicrobiota bacterium
GTTAAATGGGTTACAACGTTACATTGGGAAAATTTGCGCGCTTTGCGAAAACTTTTATGCATAGTAGTACGGATAAGCCAAAAATCCTGAACGGGGACGAGGCCGTCCCCGACTCCGATCCGGGGCTGGAAAGCCCCGTGAACCGGCAGGCTGGAAAGCCTGCCCTACAGTTGACGTGTGTTTGCGCCTGCACATAACACTAGTCCGCAGCCAAATCCGGCCTTAGGCGGACGAATACCGGCTCGCGCATCAGGCCGTCCGGCGTTAACGAGGCATACCGCACTTCACATGCCAACCGGGGTTCGACCCAGACAGACCGGGATTTATCCGCCGGCTTGATAGCAGTTCTCTTAATTTTGGTCAAGGCCAAAATTTCAGCGGAGGCAGCCCTGGGCGGGGCCGTCCCCGACTCCGCTTTGGTCAAGGCTAAAATTTCGGCCCAAAGGGCTTTCAGGAGGTGCTCGTCAAAGCCGGAACCGACTTTGCCGACATATTTGAGTTCACCTTCCCGGCGCTGGGCGAGGTGAAGCGCGCCAAAAGTGCCCGCCCGGTCGCCTTTGCCCTCGGTATATCCGATAATGAGGCACTCCATGGATTGGCGGGTCTTGATCTTGAGCCAGGTGTCGCTTCGTTTTCCGGGCAAATAGGTGCTATTACGGCGCTTGGCCATGATGCCCTCGAGACCCATTTGCTTGACAGCGTCCAAAAGCGCCTGGCCGTCTTCGATGGTCTGGCTGACGCGAAAGGCTGAGCCCTCTTTGATGGCGTCGGCGATCCACTCGCGGCGCCGGACCAGCGGTTCGTTGACGACGGCGCGGCCGTCCAGGTAGAGGCAATCAAAGACGTAGCACGCGGCGGGATGCGAGATTTTGGCGCGTCCGATTGCGGTCTCGCCCCGCTGTTGCATACGATGGATGACGTTGCCGAAATTTGGCTTTCCGTCTGCCTCAAGGCAGACGATTTCGCCATCAAACAAAGCGCCGGTCGCCCGCAACGAGCGATCGGGCAGCAGTAGTTCGGGGAATTGCGCGGTCATGTCCAGCCCGTTTCGGCCATGAATCCTGACTTCGCCCTCATCCAGCGCAATCAAGGCGCGAATGCCGTCCCATTTCACCTCGAAAAAGTAATCTGCTGGGTTTGGAACTTTGTCCGCAGCCTCCGCCAGCATCGGTTCAATTCGTTCCCGCAACCAGTCTTTTTGCGGAGCGTCAACGCGCTCGAGCAGCCATTGATTCTCTTTGGTGTTGTGTATCCGATACTCGGCGTTGAGTTCTGGCGACTGCAGGCGGAAATAAAATCCGTCCTGCTTCTCTTTGGTGATCTCGTGCCGCCCTTGTGCGAATTTCCACATCATGCCGCCGCCATACTCACCCTTTGGGATCGCCCCTTCGAAATTCACGTACTCGAGTGGGTGGTCTTCGACGTTTACGGCCAGCCGTTTGATGCCGGGTCGCGGTGGGAGGCCTTTGGGCACAGCCCACGATTTCAAAACACCGTCTCGTTCCAGGCGCAAGTCATAGTGCAAGCGTGATGCGTGATGGCGGTGAAGGACGAAGGCCTGGCCGGTGGGAATAGCGGGTACGGCAGGACGTGGCTCGGTGGTGCGGTGGAAGGTGCGCTTGCGGGCGTATTTTTCGAGCTGGGCGGGCGTTTTGTAGGTGCGGCGGGCGATGGCGGGATTGGAATTATGGGAAGGGGAGGACGGCAAAGCGGACTGAATTCCGCGCTCCACTCGGTTGGCGGCATTACGTTCGGTGTGGAGCGGGGTCGCGTAGGCGGCAATGGCTTCCCAGGGATCGGCGCCCTGTTGCACGCGCTCCGGGACGGTTTGCAAATTGAACGACTTTGGACTGTCGAGGGACTCCAATTCCTCCCAGGTCAGAGGAGTTGAAACCGGCGCTCCCGCCAACCCGCGAACGCTGTAAGCGGCGATGATTGTCTGCGATGTGCGATTCCGATAGATATCCACCAGGACCTTGCCGTCGCGGCGATCCTTTTTGATTTGGAGAGTGGTAGTGCGGGCATGGGAGTCCACAAAGCGCTGGCCGACGGCCTTGGCCGCTTCATAAACCTCGCCGAATTCCCACTTTGCTTCAATGGGTGTGAGGACGTGGAGCCCCTTGCGGCCCGTCGTCTTGACGAACGGATGATACCCAAAACTCTCGAGATGCGCTTTGAACTCCAAAGCCAGTGCCGCAACGTCCGCAAATTTGGCGTCCTCCGGCGGGTCCAGGTCATAGACAATGTAATCTGGCTTGTCAAAATGCGGCGAGCGGCAGTGCATCTGGTGCAGCTCGATGCAAGCGAGATTGGCGAGCCACACCAGCACGGCCGGCTCGGTGGCGATGATATAATTTTTTTTCTCCTCGCCGAGCGGCACGTGCTCGATCCAGTCGGGCGCCCACTCGGGCCGGTTTTTCTGAAAAAATGAGCCGCGGTCAATCCCGTCCGGGTACCGCACGAACGAGAGCGGACGCCCTTTGAGATGGGCCAGGATGGTTGGCGCCATTTTGAAGTAGTATTCGATCAGATGCGCTTTGAGGAAGTGGTCCTCTGGAAAGAGTACCTTCGGCAGATTGGAGAGTTCAATTCGCCGTTTGCCGATCTGGGTGAATTGCGAGTGGGAGGCCATGGGGGTTTGCGTGTGTTACTAACAAGACGCACCCGTCCACATTGCAATTTCGTCGAACAACGCGGCCTTGATTTCCACGTCGCTGCGACCGCTGCGTTTGAGGACGTGAAAGGAATGATCGGCAGCCGCAATTAGTTTCAGCGTCGCCCGGTTGCCAAGCCGCTGGATTACCTGCTGCAGAAGGGTCTCGTCGGCAAATTCATCACGGGTGCCTTGCAAGAACAGCATCGGGATTTGCACGTCATACAAGTGCTGGGCGCGTTTGTCCGATGGCTGGCCAGGGACGTGAAGCGGGAAGCCCAGGAACACCAGACCGCGCACGCCGGGCAGAGGCGAGTCGGCCTGCGCCTGGGAGGTCATGCGGCCGCCAAAGGACTTGCCGCCGGCGAACAATGGCAACCCAGGGAACTGGCGCGAGGCTTCCGACACGGCCGCGCGTACGGTGGCTTGCGCGACGGCGGGTACGTCGGGGCGCTTTTGACCATTTTCCATGTATGGAAACTGAAAGCGCAAGGTGCTTATCCTTCGTTCTGCAAGACCATTGGCGGTGTCAGCCAGGAACGGGTGCGCCATCCCGGCGCCGGCTCCATGAGCCAAAACGTAGCAGGCTCGCGCTTCCGACGCCGACTGAACCAGCCCTGAAACCGTGCATCCTTCGTTCACCGAAATCCGGACAGGTGTCGCTTCGAAGACGATATTCGATGGCAGGGGTTGCGGAGGCTTCTGTTTCACAGGTCCAAAGTATTGCAGCGAAAAGAAAAAGCCATTCAGGAAACGTGTGAATCAGGGATGATTCCAATCCTTATTGCGGCAAGTTTCCTTATCAGTTCACCGATTCACGGCGGCCATGCCCGCTTCCGCATTGGGCCGATTATTCAACCATTGGCAGCAATCCTCTAGCCTGAGCATATCGCAGCGGCCCACCGCGCCAGGCGGGAAAGCCTGTGCCTTTAACCATGACAAAATCCACATCATCAGAATCATCCACAACGTGCTCTTCCACGCAGCGGGCGGCCTCGTTGATCATCACTAAAAGCAGCCGTTCCTGAATCTGCTCCGCTGACAGGCGGCCCGTTCCCCCCGCACGCACCAAGTTCGCGGTGTCAGCATTTGGCACCGGTGCTGACCTCTTACCTCTGTCCTCTGACCTTTGCCCTGAGGCCTCCAGAGGGCGGACCGTGGACTGAGGACCGTGGACTGTGGACTGTGGACTTTGCGCCGACTTTGGACTTTGGACATTGGACTTTGGACTTCCTATCTCTATCCCCTGTTCTCTGTAAACGTAATATCCTCTCCCCGATTTCCGCCCAACCGCCCCCGCTGCTGCCATCGAACGAAGACAGTCGGGTACCTTCATCCGATCCCCGAAACTGCGCTCCAGCGTTTCTGCGATTCGCAATTCGACAGGCAACCCGATCTCATCGAGAAGTCGCATCGGACCCATCGGGAATCCGAAATCCAACATGGCATTATCCAATTCCTCTATTGGCACTCCACTTTCAAAAAGACGCTGCGCTTCATTCAGGTAAGGGGTCAGCACGCGATTGGCAACGAAGCCGGGGACGTCTCGAACCAGGACCGGCAGCTTGCCGATTTTTTGCGTGAAGCTCAGGCAACGTTGCGCAATTTCGGGCGCCGTTTGCGGACCCGAAATGATTTCAATCAGCGACATTCGATGGACTGGGTTGAAAAAGTGCAGGCCGATGACTCGCTCAGGGTGCATGGCTACCTTAGCAATCTCCGATATCGGCAACGCGGAGGTATTTGTAGCCAGAATTGTTTCGGGACCAAGCGCCTGGCCGAGTCGGCTGAAAATTTGCTTTTTTACCTCCAACTCCTCGAAGACCGCCTCGACCACGATATCAACATCAGATAGCGAGGACTCCCCACGCTCGGAACGAATGTGGTTCAGGCTGTTCTCCATCTCCTGAGATGTCAGGACCCCTCGCGCAACATCCGCCTGATACACGCTTCTGATATGTTCCATTCCACTGGTGAGCTGAGCTTCCGAGACATCGCGCAGCGCCACTTCCACCTGCCGCGCGCTCAGCCAGTGGGCGATGCCGGCACCCATGGTGCCGGCGCCGATGACGGCGGCGCGCTTGATCGGTTTCCGCTCTTCGCGAACGTCCAAAATGCGCCGTTTTTTGGCGCGATCTTCCAGGAAAAACAAACGAATCAGATTCTGCGCCGCTTCGGTCTGGACCAAATCGAGGAACGTTTCGCGTTCGAGAGCGAGGGATTCGGGGATTGCAAGCGCCAGGCATCGATGGATGACATCCTTAGCCTTGAGAGCGGCCTTGTTGTCGCCTGGCCCTGGGCGGCGTTGCGGTTGCCTTGGGCCATTGTCTCTGACGTCGTCGGTTCTTACAATTGACCTCGCCTTGCTGGAACGATGGCAGGCTACAACTGCGGCTTCAATGAGGCCCTTGCTTTCCGTGAGTTCATCCACGAGCCCCGTTTCAAAAGCTTGCTGCGCAGACAATATTTTGCCCCGACATATCACTTCGCTGGCTTTGTCAGGCCCAATCAGCCGCGCCAGGCGCGTCGGGCCGCCCCAGGCTGGTATGAGCCCAAGCTGCGTTTCCGGAAAACCAATCTTCGTCGTCCTGTCGATCGAAGCGACGCGATAGGCGCAAGCCAGACAAATCTCGAACCCACCGCCGAGCGCCGCGCCATGAATGGCCGCAACCGTGGGCATTGTCAGAGCCGCAATGCTGTTCATCACTTGCTGGCCCTGCTCGATGTATTTGCGGACTTCATCCAGCGGCGTCTCGCTGCGAAACAGTTTGAGATCCGCACCCGCGATGAAGATCGAAGGTTTAGCGCTGGCGAGGACCAGGCCTTTGATGTCCGATTGCTTCTCAATCCAAGCCAGGTGTTCTGCAACTTCAGAAAGCGCAGCGGGGTCCAAAATGTTTGCGGATGAATTCGGGCGGTCGAAAGTGAGCAGGCAGATGCCGTCCGCCCGAAAGTCGCGGTTTATGGAGCGAGTGGTTTCACATGCCATATAGGGACTCCAAGCTCGAAACACCAAACACCAAGCTCCAAACACCAAACACCAAGCTCCAAACACCAAACACCAAGCTCCAAACACCAAAC
>PSRM01000061.1 GCA_003176045.1 Verrucomicrobiota bacterium
AGGTCCGGTTTCAAATATTCCGGGAACCTCGCCGTACCAGTGCTGAGCCGGAATTGTTCGAGGCTCAAGCGCGTTGGCCAGCGCTGGGCGCTCAGGACTTTGATGTCCTTTTGCCAATCCAGCTTCTGGCCGGGAAAACACCTCCATTGGACGCCATCCACCAGGTGCGTGCCCACATCCGGGATCGCCTCGCCCTCCTGGCGGACATCGTAGAACCATGCGGGGCGAGTGAGCGTTTTTCCGGCCACTTCCTTATAGAAATTGTGAACGCTCTCCATAATAACCGCCGGATGATCCGGCGTCCCCTTCTCCAGTTCGCCAAAAATTTCCGGCATTCTGGCCAGTTCGCGTTGGAGGATGCTGGTGATCTCGAAACGCTCGGTCATGATGTCGTACAGCAGCACCTTCTTCGCCGCGGCCTGCTCGAACGCTTTCCGCAGCAGCACAAAATTCTCCGGAGTGATGGCCATTGGTTTATCGGCCAGGACATTGAAGCCCGCTTCGACTGAGCGGGCGATGTATTCCGTTTTGTGAGCATTGTTCCCTGCAAGCACAACAACGTTGCCGGCCTTTTCCTTGATCATTCGGTTAAGAAAATCCGGCCCGGAATAGACCTGCTCCTGCCAATGCGTTGGATCCTGCGCGCGATTGTTGAAGCTCGCGATGCGCTGAAGATGGTCCTGGAGTTCCGGCCCGGCTGGCGCATAAACATGTACGATCGGGTTCACCTGCGGATACATTGATTTTTGGACCAGGCCGGCATGGAAGTGGCCGGGGTCGAGCGTGATGAGGTGGACCGTTTCGGCGCAGAATACGATGCGCGAGAGCATTAATGCGGCCAGTACAGCGGCCCACATTCGGCAGCGAGCGGACTCGTAGCGCAGGTTTCCAACCTGCTGTATCGCAGTGCTTCCAGCCTGCAGACGCTTCGAAAATCCGAGCATCGTCATGATTGGTAAGGCGTGCCGATTGGAAATCGGCGACACAGCAGGTTGGAAACCTGCGCTACGCATCGGCTCATACTCGCTTCAAGATGTTCTGCGTTCCATACGGCGCGCGTTGGGGGCGCGATAGCATTGCGTTGGCTTCGGCATCGCCCACAAATTTCTCCTTATGGGGATCCCAGCGGAGCTTGCGTCCGAGTTTCATGGCAATCCAGCCAAGGATGCAGGCGCTGGTCGAGCGATGGGCCTGCTCTGGATTGGTGGAACCAGGCTTGCGCGTCCGGATGCTCTGCAGCCAATCCAAATGATGATCGGTGCTGGAGTGGAGATGGATTTCTTTTGGGCCGATTTTTGATTCGAGGATCTCGGGCGAACTGGCTGCGATAGGTTTGCCTTTGGTCACCGTCGGATCGCTGGCAGTGGCTTTGGTCCCGCCACGACTCACGAAAACCCAGCCCTCGCTGCCCTCGAACCGCACGCCGTTATCGAACTTGTTGTCGAATACCACGGTCACGCCGTTGGCGTACTTAGCTTCAATATGGTAAGGGCCGTGAACATTCCAAAGTCCGCTGGTGGGAAATTTCGCAGTGCCTTCGATTTGTATGGGTCCGGTCAGTTCAGTGTTCATGCCCCAATGGGCGATGTCCACATGATGTGACCCCCAACCGGTGATCATCCCCAGGCAATAGGATTCAATGCGCAGCCAGCCGGGACGGTCTTTAATGCTGTTTTGGGGATGAACACGTTCTTCCGTATAGGGCGCCATCGGAGTGCAGCCCAGCCACATCTCATAATTCAAGTTAGGCGGCACGGGCATTTCAGTGGGGTCGCCGCCTGCGGGGTCGGTGGGAAGGCCGATCTGGATTCTGTGCAACTTGCCAATCCGCCCGTTGCGGACCAGTTCGCACGCTCGCCGAAATTGAGGCCACGGCGAATCGGAGCGCTGTTGGCTGCCGATTTGAAAGGCGCGCTTCTTCGAGCGTAGAACATTTGCCACGGTCCTACCCTCCGCAACGGTCATGGCCAAAGGCTTTTGCACATAGACATCCTTGCCGGCCAAAGCAGCGGCAATGACCAATTCCGCGTGCCAATGGTCGGGTGTGCTAATGGCCACCGCATCCATGTCGCGCGCCTTGAGCACATCATGATAATTGGCAAAGACCTGAACCGAGGAGGCGCCGGGCGCCCCCGCCTGTTTAGAATAGTAATCCTCGACGAATTGTTTGGCGTGCGCGGCGCGTTTAGAGTCGAGGTCGCACACAGCTACAATGCGGGCCATGTCATGTTTGATGATGCCTGGCATATCCATCTCGTGCGCAATGCGCCCACAGCCGATTTGAGCGATGTGGATTTTGTTGCTCGGTGCGTCCTTCCCGAGGAGCGAGACCGGCACGATACTCGGCAACGCGGCCGCCCCAATCGTGGCAAAGAGTGAGTTCTGAAGAAATTGTCTGCGATTCATAAATCAAAAAGCAGTCAGTAGTCAGTAGTCAGTAGTCAGTAGTCAGTAGTCCGTAGTCAGTGGTCTGTGGTCCGTAGTCAGTGGTCAGTAGTCCGTGGTCCGTGGTCTTTTAGTTCACGTTTCACGTTTCACCTCCCCCATCGCCCACAAAATCCCCCCCAGAATCAGTTTCGTGAACTTCGGGTCGGAGTAATGCTCCGGTTTATGGCCGAGAGCCGTGTACCACTCGCGGCCTCCATCGAATTGATGGCGCCACGCAAGAGGAAATTCATCGCCGAATTTTTTGCCTGGATACTTTTCTTTGCCCGGATCGTCCAATTTGGTCAGGTCGCCCGCCAGCAGCACGTGCAGATCGTCCGGCATGTGATCCACGTAATAGAACTCGTCTGTCCACTCAAAAGTAGCGGGCAAGTGTGCCGTGGAAGAGTCCTTGGCATCTTTTACATAAACGGTGAAGGATTGCATTTTGGCATGACGGATGAATTTTCCTCCTAGCACACTCCAGAACCAGGGCCACTTGCGCATTGAGCCTGAGGCAGAGTGAATGCCGACGAAGCCGCCTCCTGCCCGAATGTAAGCTTGAAAAGCGGCTTTCTGTTCCTCTGAGTCGAAGATCTCGTTATTCGTATTGTCGAAAACGATGACCCGATAGCGCTTCAGGTTTTCGCCGGTGAAAACCGCAGGATCATTCGAGACGTCCACACCGAAATGGTTTTCGGTGCCTAGCTTTTTAATGGCTTCGACGCTGGCTGGAATATTGTCGTGGACATACAGGCCTTTGCCGATCTGGTTTTTGGTATAAACGAGAATCCGCGGCTCGGCTTCGGCAGCGTCGCAAGGGGAGAGACTTAGACCTGTGGCAATAAACAGCCCCGCCAGCGCTAGTATTGCCAGGGCGCAACGCGGACATCTCATTAGCACCGCGGCTTTAGCCCGGTGTATAAGTGCCGGAATAGCCTTAAGCCGTTTTAACGGCTTCTCTTGCCAGGTGGCAAGCTGTTGAAACAGTTCGCCCGGTTTTCCTGCGCTGCGGCACCGGGCTAAAGCCACGGTGTTAATGAGAAGGCAAGCGCCGAACGGAAATACACTGGCTAGCCCGGTAAATAACTGCGAGTTCAGATTTAGTCGCATACACAAATCAGACGAATCGAAAATCATTTTATTGAGCCAAGCGCCAAATGGAAGGTGGATTGCGTGCCTTTTACTTTGGCAAATGACGTTAATTTGAGCGCTTGCCGTGTTTTGCGGCTCATGATGTGGTTGGGAGCGCGACATGTCCGCGCACTCCAAATCTCGCCTTCATGTTAACCCTTGATCGGAGGCGGCGGAGGCGCCGCCACCCTTCTCCTACTATGCCCGAATTGAACGCTCATCCCTACCACACCCAGAAGGAGCCAGGCTATCAGAGGCACGAATTCCGGAAGCCCTCGCGGTACAGGCGGCATTCCGCCCACTACGAAAGGAAATGGCGCGGAGGTACCTGCCAAAAAGTGCAGGACTCCCGCTACAACCAACCAGGCGCCGGTGAATCCTGTGGCCACGATGATCATAAACTTCTGGATTGCCAGGACAATCAGACCGCACACGACGGCGCAAGCCAGGATGATCATCACCTGCATTTGACCGCCGCCCGCGCTGAAGAATGAACTGGCGATGAGCGTGCCAAAGCCCGCGCCCAGCAGAAAAAGCCCCAGGTAAAACAGCCAGATGCACAACACAGCGCCGATCACGCCGCCCACCAGGGCGCACACCGATGGAGTGATCGTGCCGGAAGGGGCAAAGTTCAGTCCCGCCGTCCATCCCGCGGTCGCCCCGGCGATGAAGCCCGTAATTGCGAGCACGACCTTCAATATCCGATAGCCCCAAAAACAGCCCAGCACACCGCCGAGAATCCCGCTGACCGCAGCCACATCGTTTGGTGAGAAGTTGGTGTTCATTGAAAGCGTTCGCGCCGAGTCAAGTCGGGTCCTTTAATTTAAAAATTTAACGCAAAGGCGCAAAGACGCAAAGTCGGTAAAGGACATAGCGCCCTAACTAAAGACCGATATAGGTAATCCCTTAGTCGCGGCGGAATCTCATTAACACTGGCTTCAGCCAGGTGAAGAAGGCGCCGAAACCCGCATAAACTGTTTCAACAGTTTATGCTCTCCCGCCACCACGGATCCATTACGGATATAGGGCCTCTGCCCCTTGCCTGCGAAAGTAAAACCTAGCATGTTACGAGCGTAACTCCCTCTGGGCGTATGAAAAAATGTACTTGGTGTGGCAAAGAGTATCCTGATGACGCAAAGGTTTGTAGCATAGACGGACGGCCTTTAGAGGGCGAGCAAACCCAAACGCAGACCGGACCTGGTTCACCTGTCGGCGAAATTAACCTGAGTTGGGAAATGCTTACCGAATTACGAAAGCTTCGGAAGCTCAACTTATTTACACTTATTCTCACTCTCGTCTCTGCGGCAGGCTGTGTGCTGCTGATTATCGCCTTTCTAATTGGCGCTCAGTACCGCTCCACCCGGCAAACCACCGCTCGAACCTCTTCTCGGTCAAACCCGTGGAGCCAGGTTCGAACGGCCGTTGAGGAACAGGACTTTGCGCGGGCATTAACTCTGGCTAACGACGTAATTGCTCGGAATCCGAGTGATTACTACGGTTATACTTACCTGGGATATGTTTATCTCGCGTTAGGGGATTTGACTAATTCTCAAGCCAATTACCAGCGCGCTTTTGAATTATGGCCTGTCGAGGAGAACGAAAAGAACTTGAATGCGATCAAGAGTCGGATTGCCATTGAACACCAGAAGCAACTAGAGAAAAAATAATTTGCGAAGAGGCAAGGGTTGCTATCACCGTTCACTTCCCTTCAAAATCGCCGCCCCATAATCCCGGTTCATCTTTGCGATGAAGCTGAGGCTGATTTCTTTGGGGCAGACTGCCTCGCAAGAAGCGGTGACAGTGCAGTTGCCGAAACCTTCGGCATCCATCTGCTTGACCATGTTTAGAACACGTCGGTCTTTTTCGATTTTGCCCTGGGGGAGCAGGTTGAGGTGAGAAACTTTGGCGGCGACGAAGAGCATTGCAGACGCATTTTTACAGACGGCCACGCAGGCGCCACAACCGATGCACGCCGCTGCGTCCATCGAGCTGTCGGCGGTGGTCTTCGCTATTGGAATCGCGTTGCCGTCCGGAGTGCCGCCAGTATTTACTGACACGAAGCCGCCGGCCTGGATGATGCGATCGAAAGCACCGCGGTCGGTGATGAGATCTTTGACCACCGGAAACGCTTTGGCGCGCCAGGGCTCTACCGTAATGGTCTGGCCCTCCTGGAAATGGCGCATGTAAAGCTCGCAGGTGGTGGTGCCGCGCTGGCCGCCGTGCGGGATGCCGCCGATCACGAGCGAACACATGCCGCAGATGCCCTCTCGGCAATCCGAATCAAAAGCGATCGGGTCCTGGCCGCTGGCGAGCAGTCCCTCGTTCACCACGTCCAGCATCTCCAGGAACGACATGTCGGGGAGGATGTTCCGCGCTTCGTAAGTTTCGAACCCGCCGGGAGAGGACGAGTTCTTCTGGCGCCAGACTTTGAGCGTAAAATTCATGAACAAAAATCCGAAATCCGAAATCCCAAATCCAAGGGCTTAAACCCGAAATCCGAAACCCGAAATCCGAAATCAGGAGCTTGGATGATTCTAGCCCAAGTGGCGGAGCCGCGTAGGCTCGCTTGGGCCTCGCCCCTCGGACTTCGAGCTTCGGATTTCGGACTTCGGGCTTTCACTTATAGCTCCTCGTGCTCATGTGGACCTCTTCATAGACCAGAGGCTCCTTGTGCAGGACCGGCGCCTTGCCCTCACCCTGGTATTCCCAGGCAGCCACATAGGCGAAATTCTCATCATCACGCTTGGCCTCGCCGTCCGGTGTCTGAAATTCTTCGCGGAAATGGCCACCGCAGGATTCGCGGCGGTGCAAGGCGTCCTGGCAGAGCAGTTCAGCGAACTCCATGAAGTCCGCCACGCGGCCTGCATATTCGAGCGCCTGGTTCAGTTCGCCGTTTTCTCCGGTAACGCTCACGTTTTTCCAGAATTCATCGCGCAATTCGGGAATTCGTTTTAGCGCTTCCTTCAACCCCGCCTCGTTGCGCGCCATGCCGCACTTCTCCCAGAGCAACCTGCCCAGTTCGCGGTGGAAAGAGGTCACGGTCCGTTTGCCTTTGATAGCCAGGAGTTTTGTCTCGAACGCGGCAACTTCGGCCTCCGCCTTTTTGAACTCCGGATTGCTGCTGGATGGTTTGGCCATTTTGGCTGACGCAAAATAATTCCCGATCGTGTAGGGCAGCACAAAATAGCCGTCCGCCAGACCCTGCATCAGCGCGCTGGCACCCAGGCGATTGGCGCCGTGGTCGGAGAAATTGGCTTCGCCCAGGACGAAAAGGCCAGGCAACGTTCCCATTAGATCATAATCCACCCAGAGCCCGCCCATCGTATAATGCAGGGCAGGATAGATTCGCATCGGGCCGCGATAGGCATTCTCGCCGGTGATCTTCTCGTACATATCGAACAGATTCCCGTAACGGTCGCGGATCACCGGCTCACCCAACCGTTTGCAGGCGTCGGCGAAGTCGAGATAAACGCCGCGGCCTCCAGGCCCCACACCCCGGCCTTCATCGCAAACTTCTTTGGCCGCTCTGGATGAAATATCGCGCGGGGCGAGATTGCCAAAACTCGGATATTTACGCTCCAAAAAATAGTCGCGGTCGGCGTCGGCGATGGAACCCGCCGGCTTTCCGCAATCCTCTTTTTTCTTTGGCACCCAAACACGGCCATCGTTACGCAGGGATTCCGACATGAGCGTCAGTTTGGATTGGTGATCGCCGGTAACGGGGATGCAGGTCGGATGGATCTGCGTATAACAAGGGTTGGCAAAGAAAGCGCCCCGCTTGTAAGCGCGCCAGATCGCGCTGGCGTTGCAGCCTTTGGCGTTAGTCGAAAGAAAGAACACATTGCTGTAGCCACCAGTCGCGAGCACGACCGCATCGGCCGGATGTGAGGAGATGACTCCGGTGACCAGGTTCCGGACCACAATGCCTTTGGCGTGACCATCAATAACCACAACATCGAGCATTTCGGTGCGCGGATACATCTGGACCGCGCCCAATCCAATCTGGCGGCAAAGGGCCTGATAGGCCCCGAGCAAAAGCTGCTGCCCGGTCTGGCCGCGCGCATAAAACGTGCGAGACACCTGCGCTCCGCCAAAGGAGCGATTGGCGAGCAGCCCGCCGTATTCCCGGGCGAAGGGCACGCCCTGGGCCACACACTGATCAATGATGTTTACGCTCACTTCAGCCAGCCGATAAACGTTGGCTTCGCGCGAGCGGAAATCGCCTCCTTTGATCGTGTCGTAGAACAAACGGTAAATGCTGTCGCCGTCATTCTGATAATTCTTGGCCGCATTGATCCCGCCCTGCGCAGCGATGCTATGGGCGCGCCGTGGACTATCCTGGAAACAAAAGCACTTCACTTTGTAACCCAACTCCGCCATTGATGCGGCCGCCGAAGCTCCTGCCAATCCACTTCCAACGACGATAACATCGAACTTTCGCTTGTTGGCTGGGTTCACCAGTTTGAGATCAAACTTATGCTTCTCCCATTTCTGGGCCAGCGGGCCGGAGGGAGTTTTGGAATCGAGCGTCATATTCGAACCACTTTCGCCAAGGCCTCGGAGCTCGGACACTCCTGTCCAATGTCACTAGGATTTGAGGCTGCCCAATCTTCTATAGTCCCGGAGGGACGGCAGATAATAGCCCAGCGTTTCAACGCTGGGTAGGAGAGGCTCGGGACCGTGAGTCCCGTAGGGACGACAGAAAAATCGGTTCTGCCGTCCCTACGGGACTTATTGCTCGTCCAACCCGCATCCCAGCGTTGAAACGCTGGGCTATTTTCTGTCATCCCTACGGGATTAGGGGACTGAAAAGCTAGCGGTATTGGACATTCCTGCCCGCAGCAAGGTTGCGCGGGCGGGGAGCGCCTGAATATTTTTGACCCCTGGAGCGTTCGCGCGTTGCTGCGGACAGGAATGTCCGCGCTCCGGCTTGGCCCCGCACGTCTTCGGGCTTCGGTTTTCGGATTTCGATATTTCATTTTACGAATCCGCACAAAATCGCCACCGGTATCGAAATATATCCCAGGAAAATCAGCCAGGCGACAACGCGGGCTGCATTGTCCAGGAACGACCGCCAGGCGTCGTTTTTCCAACCCATCGTCTGAAACATGCTGCTGGCTCCATGGCTCAAGTGCAGGCTCAGCAGGGCGATGCCCAGAACGTAAAAGGCCGACACCCAAGGATTGCTAAAACCCACCACCATCATCTTGTAAATATCATGTACGCCTTCGTCCTGAAACCCCTTCCCGGCAAAATCCTCGCCCGTCAAATTGATCGCCTTTACCTGAACCGTGTAGTGCAAGAGGTGATAGATGATAAAAACAAAAACAATCAGCCCGCTCATCAGCATCGTGCGGGAGGCGTAAGTCGAGCCGATAGGCCGATAAACGGAATAGCCGGCAGGCCGCGCGGCCTTATTCTCGATCGAGAGCTTTGAGGCGGACCAAATGTGCAGGACGAGCATCAGCACCATAAAACAACGCACTGGCCAAAGCACCTCGGGGTTGGTCTGCAGAAAATTTCCATACCGATTGATCACCTCGCGTCCGATAAAAATCTGTAGATTGCCCGCCAGATGCCCGATCACGAACAAGAACATCACCAAGCCGCTCACGGCCATGGTGTATTTCTTGCCCAGCGAGGAGCGAAAGAGATTTGAGAGCAGGTTCAAGCGAAAGGGAAACGTAAAACGTGAAACGAGAGACGTGAAAAGGGAAAGCAGGTAGCTGCGGGCGAAGTCGCCCGGCTCTTGCGCGAATATGAGGTTCGAACCGTCACGCGTATCAACTCCGCCCACAGGCGGCGTCTAAAAAGAATCTACCGACCAACCAACCGAGGTCAATAGGTAAGATGAAGAAAACTAACAAATACCTACATGTTTTAATTACTATAAGTAATTCTCAATGTTTTCATTAGAGCGGTCTCTTGGTTCTTCGGCCCCGGGATGGTCTACGCTTGTAGGGGACGACGTGAGGAGTCTCCTTGCACAGCAATCACAGCGCCAAGGGACTCCTCACGTCGTCCCCTACAACGCGCCGCAAACACCGGTTCCGTTGGCCGGGCTTGCGGCCTCCGACTACTTCGTGGTAGTAATTATTATGCCCGCAGCCACACCGAGCCGCCGCTGGAGTTTTCGAGTCGCGGCTGCGGTGGTTGCTCCTCTCCTACTCCTCGTGCTCCTCGAAGCTGGGCTGCGGGTATGCGGTTATGGCTACAGCATCAGCTTTTTCCGTTCCCTTCGCATTGGGGGCGAAGACTATTTGGTCGAGAATGACAAATTTGGCCTGAGGTTTTTTCCACCAGAATTGGTGCGCAGCCCCGAGCCATTGCGGATGCGGGCCCACAAATCGCCGGGCACGATCCGAATTTTTATTCTGGGAGAATCTGCGGCGATGGGAGACCCGGAGCCTGCCTATGGCGCCTGGCGTTACCTGGAGGTGCTCCTGCGCGAGCGATACCCCGGCCAACAATTCGAGGTGATTAATATGGCAATGACCGCCATCAACTCGCATGTCATCCTGCCCATCGCGCGCGAGTGCGCAACCCGTGATGGCGACCTGTGGATCATTTACATGGGCAACAACGAAATGGTCGGTCCCTTTGGCGCGGCGACTATCTTCGGACCGAAGGCCCCACGACTCGGCCTCATTCGCTTCAACGTTGCACTTCAGAAGACACGCCTCGGCCAGTTGGCAACTTCACTTAGCCGCAAGCTGAAAGGTGCCTCGGGCAAGATTCCTTCCTGGGCCGGCATGGAAATGTTCGCCGCCAATCGAGTCGGCCCCCTGGATCCGCGTCGGGACATCGTGTACAATAATTTTCGGCAAAACTTGCTCGATATCATAAAGGCAGGTCTCGACTCCGGCGCGCAAATTGTGCTGAACACTGTGGCGGTCAACCTCAAAGATTGTCCGCCCTTTGCCTCGATATCGAACACCAATCCCATTCCCCAAATTCTGGTTTCGCAACCTGAGACCCAAAAGCTCCATTCGCAAAGCAACCGGGCTGCGACTCTCCCTCTCCCCTTCGGAAGGGGAGAGGGCCGGGGTGAGGGGTCCGCTCGCGCTGCCGATGCACGCCTGGCTCTCGCAGATTCAAACGATCTATTGCGCTCCGTGCAAACATGCCAGGAGGCCGCAAAACTCGATTCCCACTCAGCCGATATTCAATACCACTGGGCCCAATGTCTCCTTGCTCTCACCAATTACCCCGAGGCGCGGAGCCATTGCCAACAGGCCTGTGATTTCGACGCCTTGCCTTTTCGCGCCGATGCACGAATCAACGGGGCCATTACCGAAACGGCCAAAGGCCTCTCGAACCCAAACCTTCGATTGCTGGATGCCGCCACGCTACTCGCAACGAACGCTGCTTCCGGCATCCCCGGCCAGGAATCCTTTTACGAACACGCCCACTTCAACTTCGATGGCAACTACCGGCTGGCTCGCTTATGGGCAGATGAGGTTGAACATTTGCTTGCAGCCAAACTGCGTTCCTCAAATCCCGGGGCAACCTGGGCCTCGCAGGAAGTCTGCGAACGCCGCCTGGGATCGAGTGATTGGAACCGCGCCAAAGTTCTGCGCGAAGTCGTCCAGCGCCTGGAGCGCCCCCCTTTGAGCGAGCAGGCAAAAAATGCCCAACGAATTGCCGACCTCAAAGAGTGGCAGGCGCGGCTCGCGAAGCACATGGATCGCGCCGGCGCAGCCAGAGCGCACGATGATTTTCTGGATGCCGTTATGCGAGCGCGCGACGATTATCATGTGCATCAGAATTTCGCGAATTTCCTGCAGGCCGTCGGCGACGTGGGCGGCGCGATGAACGAATGGAAAGAGGTGCGCGACCTCATCCCGCACAACGTCCTCCCGTACTTCGCCATCGGACGGCTCTTCGCCTCGCAAAACAAAACCGATGAGGCGGAAGTAAACCTGAACAAAGCAGTCTCGATGCGACCGGACTTCATCGAAGGTTGGTTTGTTCTCGGCCAGCTACACATCAATGAATCTCGCATGGATGACGCACTCAAGGACATCGCTCACGCCCAGCACCTCCAGCCGAATGATCCTCGGGTCTATTACGAATATGGCCGCGCCTACTCGAAAATGGATCGCCGCGACGATGCCATCACAAACTATCGCCGAGCGATCGAGCTGCGCCCGGATTACTGGGAGGCTCACGCCGAACTTGGAGGCCATTTCGGGCTGGAAGGAAAAGCTGACGAATCCCGAAAGGAATTCGAAGAAGTGGTCCGCCTCAAGCCCGACCTTCCGATGGGACATCTAAACCTGGGAATTCTCTTAATGAAACAAGGCCACTCGGACGATGCGCGGCATCAATTCGAGGAAACCCTGCGCCTGGACGACAAAAACAGTCCGGCCCGCGATTACCTGCAGCAGTTACAACAAGCGCGGACCCGCTAAACAATGTAGCAACCGACGTAAGCGAATGGATATGGAGCAAGTCGCCGGGAATTCTTCAAGCTGCCTCTGCCTTCGGAGGCGCTTCTTTCTCCACAGCAGCAATGTGCAATCCCCAAAGAGTCACGCTGCTGTCGTCATTAAACCACACCACAACTCGGTTCCGTTGCGGGTTAACGTTCGCATGATCCGCGCTGGTCACCCTGTAACGCGTCCCGCTACTTGTAACAATTTGAAATGCCTCAAATGGAGCCGCGTGCAAAAGCTGGATAACGTCCGAAACCATGGCAATCTGAGGCTAATTCAGGTTTCCGGACACCGCAAGCCCTGGTGAAACATCCTATGAATCGTCGCCAATTTCTCAAAGCCGGCTCTCTCGCCACCGCCGCCGCCGCGATTACCCCCACGTGGCTCCACGCCGCCGATAAGAATTCTTCCAAAATGGTCGGCATCCAGGTCGGTGCAGTGTCCTTCGTGGACGAAGGGACCCAGCGTGTGCTCGACATTCTCCAGGAGCGTGGCGGGGTCAACACCCTTTTCCTCGCAGCGTTCACCTACGGACGCGGAATCGCTGGACGCCAGATACCCGGCCAGCCTTTGCCCGATCACGGCAAACAGGAATACGACGTGAACTTTCACGGCGGCAACTTCGCAACGCCGCATGCAAAGTTTTATGCGCGGACAAAGTTGAAGGCGGTCAAAGCTCCGGACCATGGCAATTATGATCTCCTGGCCGATGTGCTTCCCAAAGCGCAAAGCCGCGGCATGAAGGTCTATGCCTGGAATGAAGACGTGTTCGGCAAGGACGTGCCGGGCGCAGAAACCGTGCGGGAAATAGATTTGCGTGGCCGGCCGGCGGGCACGCTCTGCCCATTGAATCCCGACTATCGGGAATTCCTTATCGCGCTCACGAATGACTTTTGCCAGAGCTACGAACTGGATGGCGTGATGTGGGGAAGCGAACGGCAGGGGCCGCTTTTGAACGCCATCGGCGCAAAACACGGCGGCGGTGATCCTGCACGCGTAACCTGCTTCTGCGAGTTTCATCAGAAAGCAGGCAAGGAGCGAGGCATTGACATGGCTCGCGCGAAAGAGGGATTCGAGAAGCTGGCCGCGTTCATGCGCGCGGCACGCAAAGGAGAGCGCCCGAACGACGGTTATTTCGTTCAATTCTGGCGTTTACTCCTCGAGTATCCCGAACTAATTGCATGGGAGAAACTCTGGACCGACGGCAAGCACGCCATTTACTCAGACATCTACAAAGCTGCCAAAAAGAGCCGCCCCGGCGCTCAGGTCGGTTTCCACATCTGGCACAATAATTCGTTCAGCCCGTTTTTCCGCGCGGAGCAGGACTATGCCGCGTTCGCCAAAGTCGCGGATTTCTTGAAGATCGTCGTCTATAACAACTGCGGCGGCCCGCGTTATGCCGACTACATCGAACAGATGGCCTCAGGCGTACTTCGCGATCTCCCCAGAGACGAAGTTTTGCGCATCAACAACGAATGGCTCCATTACACAAATGAAGCGCGGCTGGACAAACTACCGACGGCCGGACTTTCCGCCGACTACGTCTTCTCGGAAACCAAACGCGCCCTGGACGGAGTGGCCGGCACCTCCTGCAAAATCTATCCCGGCATTGACATTGACGTTCCCACCGAGCCCGGCCAAAAGAAAACCTCTCCCGATGACGTTTATGCTTCCACGAGCGCCGCATTTCACGCCGGCGCCCCTGGCATCATCTTTTCCCGCAAATATTCCGAAATGAAACTCGCCAACCTCTCCGCCGGCGGCAAAGCCGCGCGCGAAGCGTGATTGCTCCTCATTCGTTTGTCCCCATTCGCTTGTCAAGGTTTTAGAGACAAACGAATGGGGACAAACGAATGAGATTTCGATTTAACTATTTAACTTTTTTAACTCATTTAACTCTTAAAAATGCGGTTCATCCGTGGTAAATAATTCCGAGTTATGGATTACGAAGCCGTCATCGGCCTGGAAACCCACGTCCAGCTAAAGACCAAATCCAAGATGTGGTGCGGCTGCGCCAACGAATTCGGCGCGCCGCCAAACACCCACGTCTGCCCCGTCTGCCTCGGGCTGCCCGGCGTCCTGCCCGTGGCCAATGAAGAAGCCCTCCGCCTGACTGCTCTCACCGGCCTGCTGCTCAACTGTTCGCTGCCACCTTATGCCAAATTCGATCGGAAGAACTATTTCTATCCGGACATGCCCAAGAACTACCAGGTTACGCAATACGACAAACCCTCGGCTGTAACCGGCTATCTCGAATTTGAGTTCAACGATTCCCTGGCTCGAGTCCGCATCACCCGCGCACACCTTGAGGAGGACGTGGGCAAGAATTTCCATTTCGACCGCAACAGCGGCGTGGATTTTAACCGCGCCGGCGTCCCCTTGATGGAAATCGTCTCCGAACCCGACCTCACCAGCGCCGTTATGGCCTACGAATATCTTAATGCCTTAAAGGACATCCTGGTCTATGGCGGCGTGAGCGATTGCGACATGGAGAAGGGGATGGTCCGTTGCGACGTCAACGTCAGCGTACGTCCAAAAGGCCAATCCGAGCTGGGCGCCAAGATCGAGATCAAAAACATGAACAGCTTCAGTGGCGTGCGCAAGGCGCTCGATTACGAAATCCCGCGCCAGATCGAAGTTCTCAAAAGCGGTGGCAAACTCATCCAGTCCACCCGCCGATGGGACGACCCTGCCGGGATCACCGAAGAAATGCGCACCAAAGAGTTCGCCCACGATTACCGCTACTTCCCCGAGCCCGACCTCATGCCCTTCCAGCCCACTGAGGCCTGGCTTGAAGAAGTCTCGCGTCGAGTGATCGAGCTGCCTCTGGCCCGCAAGCGCCGTTTCATCCGCGATTACCAACTCCCGGCCGCAGATGCTCAGACGTTCGTTTGGGACCGGCCGCTGGGTGATTATTTCGAATCGATCGCGAAGCAGGCGAAGAGTCCAAAGGCCGCCGCCAACTGGGTGATCAATAACCTGCGCGCTAAAATGACTGAGTCCGGCACAACTCTCGCCGACGTGAAATTCCAGCCCCCTGCCATTCTCGAACTCATCGAGCTTGTTGAGAACGGCAAAATCAGCAGCCGCATTGCCCAGGATGTATTCACTGAGATGTTCTCCGCCGGCGAATCACCCGCAAAAATCGTTGAAAAGAAAGGGTTGGCCCAGGTGAGCGATACCGCCGCCATCGAGAAATTCTGCGACGAAGCCATCGCTGCCAATCCCGGTCCCGCCGCCGATTTCCGCGCCGGTAAAACCGCCGCCCTCAATTTCCTCAAAGGCCAGGTCATGAAACTGAGCAAAGGCAAAGCCAACCCCGCCCTGGCCGGCGAAATCCTGGAACGGAAACTGAAAGCCGGAATGGAAACCGGTAATTAACGCTAATACACACTAATCCGAAATTCTTATTAGCGTTTATCAGCGTCGATTAGCGGTTTAGTTTAACGCTCTCGCCATCTGCAGCACCACCGGCTTGGCTTTCGCAAACGCATCCCGCAACTCCACCAAGACGCTGGTGCCTACAAGACTGGCAGGCCGGCACATTTGCCAGCAAAGACCCGGATGGGAATATTCTCTCGTTGACGCAGTTTTGAGCCTTTCCCCAATCTCCCTCCGATTTCGCGCGCGCCCGCTTTTCACGTTTCACGTTTCACCCCCGTTTTAACCTTTTAACCTTTTGACGTTTTTAACGAGTTCTCGCACATCCACCCCTTCCATCCCCGCGGCCCGGATCGCCTGCAGTCCTATATCCGTATCCTCGTATGCGCGGCAATACTGAGGGGGCACCCCGATGCGCCGTGCGGCTTCGAGGAAAATGTCCGGCGCGGGTTTCTGGTTTACAACGTCCTCGCTTGTGACGATCGCGGTAAACAGGGACCAAATACCAAGACGCTCGAGCACTTGCTCGATGACGCGGTGAGTTCCGCCGGAGGCCACAGCTAAAGGAATCCGCCCGTAGTTTTCGCGAGCGATGTCCACGATGGTGTGGACCGGCTCGACCTGCGCCATGAGCGACACGTAAGCCGACTCCTTCTCGTGAGCCACAGAAAGAGGGTCCAAGCTGAGCCCTTGCTCGACGCGCAACATTTTTAGAATGTCCCGCGAGGGCACGCCGCCAAGCTCATAGAACCGGTCTTCAGGAAAATGGAACTTGTACCGACTGGCCACGCTTTGCCATGCCTGCCAGTGCAGCGGCATCGAATCCGCCAGCGTCCCGTCACAATCGAAGATCAAGCCTTTCGGAGATGCAATTTCGGATTTCGGATTTCGGATTTCGGATTTTACAAGCATTCGCGTCTATTCGCGTTCATTCGCGGTTAAAAAATCAGCGGTTCAACTCCGCCAACCGCTTTTCCAGGTCATCGGCCATTAGCGGTTCAATTACAGGATCAAGTTGGCCTTCCATGATCGCCGGCAAATTATAGAGCGTCAGTTCGATCCGATGATCGGTGACCCGGTTTTGCGGAAAGTTGTAAGTTCGAATGCGTTCGTTGCGTTCGCCCGTGCCGACTTGCGCCTTGCGTTGAGCGGCATATTTGGCGTTTTCCTCTGCGATACGCCGTTCGAGCAAGCGCGAGCGCAGCACAGTCAATGCGCGCGCCTTGTTTTTTTGTTGGGAGCGCTGGTCCGCGCAACGGACGATCAGGCCGGTGGGTTTGTGCATCACCTGCACCGCCGAATCAGTCGTATTGACACCCTGTCCGCCAGGGCCCGAGGCCCGGCAGCGCGTGATTTCCAAGTCCTCCGGTTTCAGTTCCACGTCCACTTCCTGCGCCTCAGGCAGGACGGCCACCGTGCAGGTGCTGGTATGAATGCGCCCCTGGGCTTCCGTGGCCGGCACACGCTGCACCCGATGAACACCGCTTTCATACTTGAACCGTTTGTAAACGTCCGTGCCGGTGATTTCAAAAATCACCTCTTTGAAGCCGCCCAGGTCGGACGGGCTGGAATCCAAATCATCCACCTTCCACCCGCGCCCCTCGGCATAGCGCGTGTACATCCTATAAAGCTCCGCGGCAAACAGCGCCGATTCCTGCCCGCCGGCGCCTGCGCGAACTTCGACGATCGTGTTGCGCGAATCAGTCGGGTCCGGCGGCAATAAGCCGCGTTGAAGTTCCTGGGCCAGCCGATTTTCCTCGGCCTCCAATCGCGCCACTTCCTCGCGGGCCATTTGGGCCAGTTCGGATTCTGCCGGTTCGCTTGCCAGCAGCGACCGGTTTTCCGCCAGATCGGTCTCGGCCTTCATCCAGGCCGAACCCGTGGATACCAGGTCTTTGAGCCGTGAGTATTCGCGCGACAACTCCTGCGCCTTTTGCGGATTATCAAAAACCCGGCCATCGCTCAGCGCTGCCTCAACCTCGGCAAGGCGACGCGAGAATTTCTCAATATGTGGACGAGGATCTAACACAACGAGGGGCGAGGTGTGGGGGGCGAGGGACGAGGGTCGTTCGCGCGCTTCGCAGATCGTTCAATCTAAAATCTAAAATCTGAAATCTAAAATGAAATGCAATCCGCCCGGACGGTCTTCTGGACCATGCGGGCGGATGAGAGAAAGGGGCGCTAGCGTTTCTTTTTCTTGGTGGCAGCGGCGGCCTGGGCGGCTTGGGTCTTGGCCATGCGTTGCTGGAATTTATCCACGCGGCCTGCCGTATCCACGAACTTCTGCTGGCCGGTATAGAAAGGGTGGCACACGTTGCAGATACCCACAATGATCACCGGCTTGGTGGAACGCGTCTTGATCACGTTGCCGCATGCGCAACGGATCTCGGCATCCACATACTTAGGATGAATTTTCTCTTTCATAAAAGGCCGCAGAAAATAGCACGAGTAAGCGGAAAGACAAGCTCAAATCTCGCAACACACATGAGTCGTCTCGAGCCAGCGGTTGGCGAGTTGTTGTAAAATGCCGGCCAGCTCCTGAAATGAAGTCGGCTTCACATGATATTCGCGCGCGCCCAAAGCGCGCGCCTTTGCCATGTCCTGCTCGTGCGAGGAGGACGTCAGGACCACCGCGGGCAGATCTCGAAATTGGGGATGGTCCCGCAACCAGGCAAGCACATCGAAGCCTGTCAAACATGGCATCTTCAGATCGAGAATCAAAAGCTGAGGCAGCGGGAACTTCGAGCGGTCATTGAAGGGCACCTCGCCGCTCAGGTAAGCGATGGCCTCCTTGCCATCAGAAGTCACGCTCAGTGGGTTGGGGATTCCGGCGCGCTGGAGGGCCAGCCGCAGAATCTCTACGTCCGATGCTTCGTCCTCCGCAACTAAAATACACGCTTTCGCTGACATGCCTGGCCGATCCGGTATCACCCGCCTTTACTGTAACCAAGCAGGGCTGTTTGGCCAATCTTTATTGTGTCTTTTCGGCCAACCTTAACTCCACCCAAAACACGCTGCCTTTGCCATGTTCAGATTCAGCGCCAATTTTACCTCCCATGCGTTCCACTACCTTCCGCACGATGGCAAGGCCGATGCCAGTGCCTTCATATTCGCCAGTGAGCCTTTGAAACATGCCGAATAGCCGTTTCTGGGCTGGCGCCGGGATCCCGATGCCGTTGTCCTGGAGGGTGATTTTGGCCACACCATTCTGGGCACGGGCGCGCACCTCGATTCGCGGCCGCACCCCGGGACCGACAAACTTCACCGCATTTCCGAGCAGGTTCGAAAAGCATTGGGTGAGAAGGCTTTCTTCGCCCATGACCACCGGCAAAGGATGCTCAACAACGATGTCGGCTTTATCGGGGTGAAGGTTCGGATAAGTCTCGATTAGCTCGGGGACCAGTTTCGATAAATCCACTGGCCGCAAGGGCACTTCGGCCAGCACCGCCTTGGTGTAGCTGAGGGAGTCTTGAATCAGCCTGTCCAGGCGGCTGGCCGCGGTCACGATACGTCCGCAGTAATCCTGCAATTGCGGCGCAGCGGCCGGAGTGGTGCCGATCTCCTGCTGAACGATGGTCGCGAAGGTGCTCATGGCCCTGAGCGGCGCGCGCATATCATGCGAAATAGCGTAGGAGACATGCTGCAGCTCGGCGACCATTTCGCGGAGCTTGGTTGTGCGCTCTTCCACCAGGTTTTCGAGATGCACGGCCCGGTTTGCCAGTTGTTCATGCGCCTGGCGCAACGCCAGTTCCACCTGCCTGCGTTCAGTTACTTCACTGCAGTAAACGTTTGCGTACTCTGCCTCGGGGATTGGCACCACGCAGACCGAGAAGATTCTCGGGCCTACTGACAGGTCCTCAAGCCTCTTGCCTCCATTATTGAAAGCAGCCTGGACCAGCGACATTATGGGCGCGGGTGCCGGCTGGCCCACGGACAGATTCCATTCTCGCAGATCCTCGAGCGCGGCTTCATTGGCAAAGCGCACCTGGCCTTCCCGCCCGATGCGCAGAACGGGCGCCGGATTTTGCGCGGGCCACAAAGACAACTCGCGCAATTTCGCCTCAGCTTGTTTGTGCTGCGTGAAATCCCTGAACACCAGCACGATGCCGAACATTGGTCCACTCGGCTCGCGAATCGGCGCCGCGCTGTCGTCAATGGGAATCTCTCGGCCACCTTTTGCGATAAGAATGGTATGATTTGCCAGGCCGACGACCGCGCCCAGGCGAAGCACTTTTTCGACCGGGTTTTCCACCTTCGCCCGGGTTTCCTCGTTAATAATGTGAAAAACTTCGGCCAGTGGATGGTTCAGCGCCTCGGCATTTGTCCAGCCGGTTAGGCGTTCCGCCTCCTGATTCACAAAAGTGACACGGCCATTCTCGTCGGTCATGATCACAGCGTCGCCGATGCTCGCCAGCGTTGTCGCCAGCAACTGCTTTTCCCGAAGCAGCGCCTCCCGTGCAGCCACCAGGTCGGTAATGTCATGAATGATTTTGGACGCGCCGATGATCTGGCCCTCATTGTCCTTGAGCGGCGAGACACTGAGCGAGACATGAATGTGCCTGCCATCTTTGGCGACACGCACTGTCTCGAGCCGCTCCGAAGGCTGACCTTGCCGCAGGCGGCCAATGATATAATCCTCCTCAGTCAGCCGATCAGGAGGAAACAGAATGGTAACGTGCTTTCCAATAATCTCTTCGGGCTTGTAGCCAAACATTCGTTCCGCGCTGGCGTTCCAGGTCTGGATAATTCCATCCAGGTTTTTTGTGAAAATGGCATCGCCCGAATACTGAACGATGGCTGCCAGGCGCGCCCGGGCTTCCTGGGCTTTGCGTTGCAGGCTGACATCTCGAAACACAAGAACCACACCCGACAGCGGTCCGCCCGGTTCACGGATTGGCGCGGCGCTGTCGTCAACGGCCACCTCCGCGCCCGTTTTGGAAATCAGCACCGTGTGGTTTGCCAGACCGACCACTGTGCCCTGGCGCAATACCTTCTGCACGGGGTTCTCAGCCGGTTGCCGGGTCTGTTCGTTAATAATTCGGAACACGTTCGGCAATGGTTGACCGCCGGCTTCAGAGCTTTTCCAACCGGTCAGTTTCTCTGCGGCTGCGTTCAACGATCTCACCCGTCCCTCGGTGTCGGTCACAATCACCGCGTCACCGATGGATCTCAGGGTCGTCTCCAGAAGTTCCCGTTCACCACTCGCTTCCGCGAGCGCCTCCTCACGCATCTCCGATTCACGGGACACCACCCGGAACGCCCAGGCCAGAAACGCAAGATTCACCACCGCAGCGACGATAAACGTTTTCGTCCGGATGGCATCGGACCGGTCCGCCAGACGCCTGAGTTCGGCGGTTCTGCTCAGCTCTTCCGAACGCAAACCATTTACCAAATCCCTGAGCTGATCCATTGTCTGTTTGCCCAGATTGCTTCGAACTATCTCCAGCGCAGGCTCCAGCCCTTTCTCGCGTCGTAACGTGATGGTTTGGTCCAGCTCGGCGAACTTCTGCCCGCTTAAAGAGGCGATCCGGGCGACTTTGTCCTTAGCCAGTTGGCCCGAGTCAGCAAGGCGCTGGAGTTGCTTCAGCTCCTCTTCTGCTCTTGCCTGGCCTTGCCGATACGGCTGCAAGTAGGTTTCTTCACCTGTTAGCAGGTAGCCCCGCTGACCGGTCTCGGCATCCTGGAGCGTGGAAAGGAAACCATCCAGCTTTTGCAGCAAGACCAGGCTGTTCGACATCCGTTCTTCGGCACGAATCCGCCTCAAGCCCGCCTTATACACCACTATGATATTGCCCACCAACAAGAAGGCCGCTGCAATGAACAACAGCGCAATAGACCTGCCTCTGGACGGTTGGTTCGGTGGGAACGATACTCCCCCGGACACAGGCACACTCTGGCGGGAGCCCGATTCGTTCGATACCCTGCGGTTCCCCTGTTCCACGTTAGGTTCCATTGCGTAATGGCCCGGCGCTCAGCGACGCGCTCCTGGCGATTTCAGGAAGCTGGGCTTTCGTTCCTGATCCGCGGTGAAGCTGGCTCGAGCAAACTCCAGGACTCAGCCCGGAATTACAGAAGCACTCATTTTCAGTATAACCTATGCTTCTAAAAGTAGGTAAATACCCCATTAGTTTTAAAACTTTGTCGTAAACTTTGTCGAGAACTTCATCGCAAACCTAATCGAAGCAAGTCAGTTTTCCAGCTAGGTTTTTCCCCGAAAAGGCATCAACCCGAAATGCAGCACCAGCCAAACCGGCCCCGCGAATAAGGCTATAGCACCTACCCGCTCCCACGTCCACTGAAGGTAATGCGCCTGGATGGGATAGATCGTGATCATGAAGTAATTCGCGAAACGCGTGTAGCCCAGAAATGAGCAGTATTTGGGGTAGCGACGCCGGATTCCGCTCCATAAAGCCACCGTGCCGAGCGCCAGGACGGTAAGGGTGACGAACAGGTTAATGGGTGTCAGAGCGTTAAAGGCCAAATACGGCGCTCGATTCCCGTTCGCTTTGAAATAAGGATAGATCCATTGGGCGGCGGCCCACAGAAAGCTAAATCCAGTCTGGATAGCAGTGCGAAAGTTGGCTTTAGCGGCGGTCAACTCGCCCAGCAACAGCGCAAAGTAAAGCGGCACGATGCCCCAAATCAGAGGCGTATGCTCAAATGGGGTGCGGATCAACTCGGTAAAGATCGTCCAGTAGTTATGCCACATACGCTATGCGAGTTGGCCGCTACTGATTTCGCACGAGGCCCACTGTTACAGAGCCGTTTGGAGGAATGTTGACTCGCACGAGGACTGCTGTTCTTGTCCTGCTTTCATAATCATAATGCGCTAGAATCGTTCCATTACTCACTGAATACCTGCCCTGAGGCTGTATGAATCGCACCCGACCATCATAAAAATTATCAGGCAAGTCGTTGGTTATGGTTATCGAATCGGCGGTGATGTTCATTGCGTCGGCTTGGTCAGAGCGGACTTTTCTGACGGCCCCGTTTGCGGTGAACAAAGGCCAGACGTCTTTGGCCGTGTCGCGGGCCTTAACTGTCTGGTCGCAAGCCCATCCGTTCGGCATACGTCTGAAGTTGAAGAATCCTGTCATGCCGTACCGGAAGGATGGACCGTCCATATAGATATAGTACGAGGCAGATTGCAGAGTGGCGGTGCCGTGACCGTGGCCGACCAGCATCAGATCGCAAGAGGATGGATAGATAGCCTGATCATTCGTGTAATGCTGGCCGATGAGCCGGTATGTAATCGTTGGATCATTCAATGCCTGCTTAAAATCGGCCTCGGCCCAGTTCCTGAGCGAGCGTTCGCTCCAATCGTGCATCAGCACGTAAAAATCTCCCATCCGCAACGACCACGACCGCTGCCCGAATTCGCTCTCGTAAATCGGCACCGCAATGGGATGCCAGCGCAAAGGAGGATCGGAGCCGACGAGAGTTTTGTTGGCCGGCGGCACATCATGATTTCCTGGAGCGGACACAAAAGGCACGCGATAGCCGGCGTGGCAATCCTTATACATGCTGGTGAGGCGGCGCTCCAAATCGAGTGTTTCCTGGCGTGTGAAATGACGCTTGCCATTCGGCTTGTAACCCCAGTTTGCCCAGTTATTCCAGCCATCCAGGGCGCCGTTGTAATCAATTTGGTCGCCAGTGATGACCACGAACCGCGGATTAATGAGGTTTACCGGCTCCTGCATCCACTTCATTTCTTCCCAGGTCCCCACCGAGTTGTACCACATGCCCGAAGGAGCGGTATGGTACTGATTCACGATTTGCTCGTCGGTGATGTGCAAGAGATAAAAGTCATTTGTGAATGAGGTAATAATGCTGAGCGCCTGCCGCTGTGCGCTGACGGTTTCGCTGGACGAAACCACTAGCGTGAACAGCTCTGGTGGTATATCGGCAGGCACACTAGCCCGGATTTCCCAGCCCGGCTCCGTGCCACGGTTGATTTTGGATTGAGTTACCGAGACAACGGAGCAGGTCCAGGCTCGCAAATCGTTCGAAACAATTACTCCCCAGCTACTCGCTGAGGCCGCTGCTCTTATTTCTGCCGTAAATTGCCGATTGGCCGGAGTATCGAGAGCGACGATAGTCGGAGTAGCGAATCGTGGACGCCAAAGAGCCTGGTCATTTGGTATGGGCGCCGCGCCGAGTGAAACAGAAACGAACAGCGCCAGACATGCCGGACCAAATGACGAAATCGGTTTCATCAGAGCAATGATAAGGTTATTGTAGAAGCGCTCCAATGCTAGAAGGTGCACAGATGCGAAAAGCTCCGTTAGTACGCACATCTCATACCCTTCTCATTAACACCGGGCTCAAGCCCGGTGTTAATGAGAAGGGCGGCGGGAAGTCTGAAATAATCCGCTCCTGTTCATTCCTTATTCTTGCGCTTACCGCAGCCGCAGCGTCCGCCTCGCCTGGTGAAAACTGGCCCGAGCTGCGCGGGCCACATCGGGACGGGCACTCATCCGCCACTCGGCTGCCTCTCACCTGGAGTGAGACTAATAACATTGCATGGAAGACGCCTATTCACGACCTGGGCTGGTCTTCACCCGTCATTTGGGGAGACCAGATCTGGCTTACGACTGCAACCGAGGATGGAAAAAAGCTCTATGCCATTGGTGTGAACAGCGCCACCGGAAAGATCCTCCGTGACATCAAAGTCTTCGATAATGACGCGCCTGAACACGTAGCGAGTCTGAACAGCTACGCCTCTCCTACTCCGGCAATCGAACCCGGCAGAGTTTACGTCCACTACGGCACCTACGGCACGGCTTGCCTCGACACGGGCACCGGAAAAATCCTTTGGAGCCGCCGTGATCTCAAATGCGATCACCACGAAGGCCCCGGCGCCTCAGTCATGCTCCACGAGAACCTGCTTTGCTTCAACGTGGATGGCCGCGATGTCCAATATGTGATCGCCCTGGATAAGAAAACTGGAAAAACCGTTTGGAAGACCAACCGCTCCGTTGATTACAGCCCCTTCTCCCCGAATCTGCGCAAAGGCTACTCCACTCCGATTGTCATAGAGGTCGCAGGCCGCCAGGAACTTTTCAGTCCCGGCGGCAAAGGCATGATGGCCTACGACCCGCGAACCGGCGAGGAACTCTGGAAGGTGCGCTATAACGGATGGTCCGTTGTGCCGCGTCCACTATTCGGCCAGGGATTGCTCTTCGCCGTCACGGATTATGAACAACCGGAACTTTGGGCCGTGCGACCTGATGGCAAAGGCGATGTGAGCGATACGCACGTTGCCTGGAAAATCACAAAAGACGTGCCCCGCAGGTCTTCATTCCTGCTGGTGGATGACTTGTTAGACATGGTCAGTGACGAAGGCGTTGTAACCTGCCTGGAGGCCAAAACCGGGAATCCCGTCTGGCACGAGCGGATAAAGGGAAGATACTCTGCCTCCCCGATCTACGGCGCCGGGCGCATTTACTTTTTCAGCGAGAAGAATCTGACGACCGTAATCGCCCCCGGCCACGAGTTCAAATTACTCGCCGAAAATCAACTGGACGAGCGCGTCATGGCCAGCCCGGCAGTAAGTGGGGACGCGATTATTCTGAGGTCGCGAACGCATTTGTACCGGATTCAAGAGTAGGGCAGCCGTCTCGCGTGCCCCGCTGCCAGGACGGAGCGCCGAAATCCTTTTCGGCGCGAACTTATCCCAACGCGCCGAAATGGAATTCGGCGCTCCGTCAGTGGACAGGTTCGACAGATTCGGGACAGACGAGCCGCCTGTCCTGCTATCGCAGCGAATCGTGGTCCAGCGGGACAACCACGCCGCCGCCTTTCTCGATCACAACCGATTCCTTGCCCTTATTTATAAAGCTCTTGTGAATCCAGTTGGAATCCGCGTTAAGGTCCTTGGTTTCGAACAGAACCGTTGAGGCTGTCGTGTAAGTGCGGACGCGCGTGCTCTTCCACACGTCGCGCTCACTCATCACCCCTGACACTGCAGTTTGGAAGAACGTCTTCACATCCTCGGCCGAGAGCGGCGGATAATTACGATCATTATTACATTCGGTGACCGCTTCAGTCACGGCGGCATCCAACAGTTTGGGCCAGAGGGCGCGGAAAAGGTTCTTGTTATTGTAAACCTCGGCACTGTTGATTTCGCCATTGATGACATAGACGAAGCCGATGACATCGGTCTTGCCGTCCAGCAACGATTTGAATTTCTCCATGTATGGCCTGGTAACGCTATCTAACGTGCGGTTCTCCAGCGAGAGTTGGAGGCTGCTCCCGGAAGCGGGGGCATGGACATCCACAGAACTGCCGGTGATTCGAGAGAGGTTGTCCGCAAGCTTCTTCTGCTGCTCGGCTACGCCGGCCCAGACCTCGCCCTGCTGGTTCGCATATCGGGATGCAAGTTTCTCACTGCGCGAGCTAAGGATTTTTGTGTTCGAAGAAAACTCAGCAGCGTTCTCATGCCCGCGTTGCGTCCAGCGTCCATGTTCCACGCAGAAAGCAGCCAATGGCACGGGGCCCGACATCGGCGGCAGGATCAGGTCTTCCCGCACCGTGCGATCCTGTCGCCCGCCTTTGACAATGTCACCCGCGTTGATGAAGACGGCGAGGTCTTTTGAGACGTTTTCGATCGTTAGCTCATTCACATTACCCGTTTCTTTCGCCACGACCAGGTGTCGTTCGAGAGCCTCGGAGAGGGTGCCGTAATGTCGCGATTCCAGGTGCGTATCGCCGTGAACCAGAAAGATCTGGAGGTTACGGTGGACCACTGGCCCGGTAAGGGTGCCTACGGCAGCCGAGGCGTTGATCGCGCTCAACAGGCCGGCGGCCAGTAGAGAATAAGTGAGAACATTTGCCTTTTTCATAATGCCTTTCGTATTTCGTATTCCGTGTTGCGTATTGCGTGTTGTCTGTTTCAACTCTGCGGGCTCCTGGCCGCGCATCTATGGGGCAGCATCGCCGATTTTGCCTTCAGACTTGTCAGACTGGCGCAAGGAAGATGTAAAAAGATTGTGAGCATCGTCTTACAAATCTTTTACAATTGTTTCGCGCGGGAGTGACAAGCTGACAGGCGCGACGCGGTAGAGTAGCTCTATGATTCGGGGCAGATTTTGAAACTCGGTTTGAAATGTATTCGACTAAGTTTGCGATTAAGTTTGCGACTAAGTTTAATGTTTGATCAGAGCCTCGTTACCTCGGCTGCCACAGAAGAATGAAGAAAGTCGCACTTGTATTTATATTGGCGGTGATCCTGCCCAGCCTGGTACTGGCCTGGCTGGCAGTGCGCTCCCTGCGCGACCAGGAGTTCGTCCTGGAGCGGCAGGAGTCGCTGCTTTACCAGGGCGTGGCCGATAACCTGGCCCGCGACGTTCAGAGCGCGTTGGCGGAGGACTTGCAGCAGTTTCGGGCAAAAGTCACCACCCTGCTCGGCGACCAGCCGCCTCGGACGATTGCCCGGATCTTCGATGAACGCTTACGCAACGAATGGCCTTTGGCACAGGTCGGCTTTGTCGTGACGCTGCAAGGTGATGTCCTTTCCCCTTCGCATCCCGGTCGGGCAGAAGCGCAGAAGTTCCTTATGGATAACGGCCGCTTTCTCGGAAACCAGGAAAGCGCCGAGGTTTATCTGGACGCCAGTTCATTCGCGAATAATTCACTGTTCAATAAATCGCAGGGTCCCGCTGATAATTTTCGGCAGAATTTCGCTTCTCCGGCGAACAGTCCACCAGCGGGCGCTGCCGCGCCGTCCGAGAAGAAGGAGAGTTACGCCGAATATTCGAAGCCGCAGAGCCGATCTTATAAAGATACGCTGACGAGGAGCGTTGTGCCTCAGAACCAAGGCTTCAACCAGCAAGTGGAAACCGGTAACAGAGCAGGTTCGCCAGCCGGGATGAGGGAGCGTCCCGCCCCGCAACAACAACTCCTCAAATCTCAATCCTCTCTGGAGGCCCAGCAACTCGAACAACCTCTCTCCAAACTCGCCTTAACCGAAGGCGAATTTCGTCAACTCATTGGCGAGCAGACAGAGGGAATGTTGGCGCGTTTCGTGGACAACAAACTTAGCGTGCTCCTGTGGTCCCGAGCGCCCCGGGATCCGAGCTTCGTGTTCGGCGCGCAATTGGACCTGACGCGCTTAAAGGAGGCGCTAACACACCTTTTTAAGGAAGATGATGGCGCGCTCCGCCAGGAAATTTGTGTTGCCCTGCTGGACGACAACGCTCGCCCGGTTGCTTTGTCCCATCCCGGCTTTCAAGCGAACTGGAAAAGACCATTCGTTGCGACCGAAATCGGCGAAGCCCTGCCGCATTGGGAAGCGGCGGTCTATCTGCTGGATCCTGCAAAGCTCGCTCGATCGGCCCAAAGCATAAGGCTTACGCTGGGGCTGCTGGTTGGCGTATTGGTGCTGGCGATCGGCGTAGGCAGTTGGCTGATTGTTTCCGACCTGAATCGTCAAATGGTCCTGGCCCGCCAAAAAACCGATTTCGTCAGTAATGTCTCCCACGAACTCAAAACACCTCTCACGTCGATTCGGATGTTTTCTGAATTGCTCGCCGAGGGCCGCATAGGGGATCCAGAAAAGCAGCGCTCTTATCTTGGCATCATTGCCGCCGAAACTGCCCGGCTGAGTCGTTTGATCAATAACGTCCTCGATTTTACCCGCAGCGAGCGCGGCGAGAAGAAGTATCGGTTCCAAACCTGCGATCTGGCTCAGCTCACACGCGAAATAGCGGAGACTTGCCGGCCACCTCTGGAAGCCTCTGGTTTCAAATTCGAATGTGAGATCCCGGACCTGCCCTGCAAGGTCATCGGCGACAGAGACGCCCTGGCGCAGGTATTGCTAAACTTATTATCGAACGCTGAAAAATACTCGGTTCAGAATAAAGAGATCACGGTGCGATTGATGGCGCGAATGTGGCGGCAGCGCGCCCCAAATTCCGGCGACTGGGCAGAAGTAAGTGCTTCTGCGCCAGGCGCTTCCGAGTGGGAGGTCCAGGTGTTGGATCGCGGGTCGGGCGTTCCGGCAGGCTGCGAAGAAAAGATTTTCGAGAAGTTTTACCGGGCTCACGATTCGCTTAGCAGCGGCATCCAGGGCTCTGGCCTTGGCCTGACACTGGCTCGGCAGATTGCAAAGGCGCACCTCGGCGACGTGACCTATGCCCCGCGCGAAGGCGGCGGAAGCTGCTTCAGCCTGCGTCTCCCGCGATTGCCCGAGCCGCCCGCCACAGAAATTGAGAAATCTTAGATTACGGATGAACACGGATACGCAAACCCCAAACATCAAACACCAAACACCAAAGAAGCTACAAAATTCCAAAGAACGCGCCGTATTGGCCTTGGAGCTTGGAGCTTGGTGTTTCTCTGGTGTTTGGTGTTTGGTGTTTGGTGTTTCTGGTCCTGTCTCGCTTCAACCTTAAAACTATGACAACGAAGGTTCTCATCATCGAAGACGACCCGCACATCCTGCTCGGCCTGGAAGAAGTCCTGAAAAGCGACGGCTTTACGGTGGCCATTTGCAACCGCGGCGACCACGCGCTCGATGCGGTCGCCAAACAGCAACCCTCCCTAATCGTACTCGACGTCATGCTGCCCGGCTTGAGCGGCTACGACATTTGCAAGCAGCTCCGCGCGCGAAAATGCGCCACTCCCATTCTGATGCTCACCGCCAAGGGCCAGGAAATTGACAAAGTAGTCGGCCTCGACCTCGGCGCGGACGATTACGTCACAAAGCCCTTCGGCGTGCGCGAATTGCTGGCCCGAATTCATGCGCTCCTGCGCCGCTCCGCCTCGAAGCCCGACCAGGATTCTGCGCCATTCCGAATCGGTCCGGCCACAATTGATCCGAAAACCTTTCAACTCCGCCGTGGCCAAACCCTCGAAGAACTCACCGCCCGCGAGCTGAAACTCCTCCAACTGTTCCATGCACATCCCGGCGAAGTTCTTTCCCGCGACCGCTTGCTCAATGACGTATGGGGCTACAATTACTACGGCACCACGCGCACGCTCGATCAGGTCATTGTGCAGTTACGCCGAAAACTCGGCGATTCAGGCGATGAGCCCCGGCATCTGCAAACGGTGCACGGGGTAGGGTATCGGCTGGTTGAGTGACTGGCCGGGGCGGAGCGCCGAATTCCATTCCCAATACCACCAGGATGTGAAGGCGCGCAATTTGCATAGTCCCGTAGGGACGCCAGATAATAGCCCAGCGTTTCAACGCCGTTTCAACGCTGGGTAGGCGCTTGAACGACATAAGTCCCGGGACGACAGAGAAAGTAGTTCTGTCACGCCGACTTTGTAATTGGCCCTGAGCGCGGGGCTGGTAGTCTTCAAAGTATGGAACCGAAAGCTCGCGAAGGACGACTGGGAGTTTACGCCGGAAGCTTCGATCCGCTCACCATTGGACACTTGTGGATGATTGAGCAAGGCGCGCGGCTATTCGACAGGCTAGCAGTTGCAGTAGGTGTAAATCCGGACAAGCGGTACACCTTTCTTCTGGACGACCGGCTCAATATGTTGCGGGCTGCTACCAGGCATTTCCCCAATGTCTCAGTGACGTCTTTTTCGAATCTCTATCTCATCCATTACGCGCAAAGCATCAGGGCGACGCACATCCTGCGCGGTATCCGCGCCGAGAGTGACTACAAATTCGAGCGTACCATGCGCAATATTAATGGCGATCTGGATGCCACCATCTGCACGATATTTCTGATGCCGCCTCGACCCATCGCCGAGGTCAGCTCAAGCATGGTTAAAGGGCTGATAGGGCCAGTGGGCTGGCAGAAAATCGTCAAAAAATACGTTCCTGCCCCTGTTTACAAGTGCCTATTGCGAACTCATCGGTGAATGAGCCGAACCCAGACCGCTGGTTGCGATTGTGGAGCCAGGCGGATCTCCAAGGCGACCCACTTCCAACCTGGCGGGAACTCGTTTCATTGTATTCCGAGCCCCCGCGGCACTACCATAACCTTCGCCACATCAGCGAGTGCCTCGCGGAATTCGATTCGGCAAGGCACCTGGCCCAAACGCCTGTCGCCGTCGAATTGGCGATATGGTTTCATGACGCGGTGTACGATACCCATGCACAGGACAACGAGGAGAAGAGTGCTGGACTGGCGACGTGCTGCTTAGCCAAAGCCAAGGCTAGCGATGAATTGTCTAAATCAGTCGCTGCCCTTGTTCTATCCACCAAATCGCACGATTCATCCTTGCACCCGGATGCACCACTGATTGTGGATGTGGATTTGAGTATCCTGGGGAAAGCTAGAGAACTGTTCCAAGAGTACGAATCCCAGATTAGAAGCGAGTATGCTTGGGTGCCAGAGGCGGTGTTCGCCGCGAAACGGGCCGAGATCCTCGAACATTTTTTGGCTCGTGTGCGTATCTATACCACAACCCACTTCTTTGAAAAGTACGAGCAGCAGGCGCGCTTCAATCTGCAAGAATCGCTCCGGAAACTGAAGCCGGCCATCACGTAGCAGATCAATCTAAGCGTCCTGCCCGTGCAAGCTCAGGAACAAACCCATGACGCCAGCCTCTCTCGCTGGAGCCTGAAGCGTCGCCGAACGAGGTTGCTGATCTACTTCCTGATCTTGCTGGTGATCGCAGCCTGGAGATACGCTCCTCGCCCCTGGCATCCGCCGATCACAATCGAAACGCCGCATCACATCGTTTTCTCCTCTGCCACCCGGCAGCAAACCGAGCAAACCATCCACGCCTTGGACCTCCTTTATTCCGCCTACTCAAACCGCCTCGGGAGTCTTCCGCGTTTCGAGCGCAGCCACCAGAAGCTCGAAGTAAAGCTCTTCAAAGACCGCGCTGAGTTCCGTTGGGTAAATCCCAACCTCGGCTGGGCCGAGGCCTTTTATCGCGAGCCTTACTGCCAGGCCTATTTCTCTTCGGAGGAAACCAATCCTTACCACTGGATGCTGCACGAATCAGTCCACCAATTGAACCACGAGGTCGCGCACCTGAGACTGGAAAAATGGCTGGAAGAAGGTCTGGCCGATTATTTCGCGACAAGTTGTCTGGAATCGAACACGCTCGCCGTAGGCCGCATTGACGTAAACACTTACCCCGTCTGGTGGATGCCCGAACTTGCCACGACTCCCGACCTGTCAGAAAACATTCACAATGGGAGCGTCATTCCATTGCGCGCCATCATCGCCAACCGAGGCGGTCCCAGCATCAACAGCCACTTTAACCTTTACTACCTCCACTGGTGGAGCCTCACCCATTTCATTTTCGAAACCCCGCGCTACCGCGCGCATGCCCTGGAGTTGCTGCAGCGGGGCGGAGGCCTTGAAGCGTTCGAGCAAACGATCGGTCCCTTGGAGCAAGTGCAAATGGAATGGCACGCTTATGTGCGAGAACTTAAAAAGCGATTTTAGAAATTCTGATGAAGAGAGACAGGAAAAAATTGGCTCTTTGCATAAATAACACGGGTTATCAAGCATCCTTGATTGTGGGCAAGATGTACCGCCTCATCCTCGACGCGAGAGCTCTGAAGGATGATTTCCTGCGAGTGATTGATGAAAGTGGCGAAGACTACCTTTATCACAGCAGCTTTTTCACATTCCTGGATATCCCGAGGCCAATCGAGAAAAATATCCTGGCTCTGGCATCACGTGCGGCGCCTGTGCATTGAACAGCCGCTTAAGCCATGCACTCCCCGAAACTGTGCAAGCTCTGTCAGGAGTCGCATATCTCATCATTCACCCAGAACTCCTGCTGAACGCCTTCACCGATTCCTTCAATGCTTAACCGTAAACGTAATATCATAATTGCCGCTACCCGCGATCTTCTTACCTGCGGGCGGCTCCCGGCCGCCATCATCGTGGCCGTCGGAACCAATGCTGTAGATGATGTAACCTTTCACCATCCGCTTATAGCGGAGTGGGGCGCCATCAAACGGGTCGCGCGGGACCGCGTCCAGGAAATGGGGCGTAAGTTCCGCGAGATGATCCGGCAAGTGTCCTCGCTCGTGGCGAAATCTTTCAACGCCTAATGCAACAACCGTCAGTTCAATGCGGGCGTGTGTGGATGCGTCACGGACTATCACAGATGCAAAACTTTGCAGGAGCATGCTTGTGAAGCCGATGTGGCCCATGATTCGTGGAGCAGCGTTGCAGGCCACGATCAGATGGTTTGTGAGGCCGAGGCGCTCAGGCAGTGGTAATGAGGCGAGAGCTATGGTTTGGTCCATCTCCTTGAGAAAGTGGTCAAGATCCCGCTCGAAAAGACCTGAAAGCCAAAGTGGAAACCATGGCTTACCCGAGTACTGCAGAGGCTTCATAACTTGAAATCCTGATTCGTCATTCGAGGGCCGGCTGTGGATCTCGCTCCAACTCAGCCGGAAAACTGGAATCATCATTGCCCGCTCGCCAGTGAATGCGAGTGGCAGCAGATTTGTGCGAGCCGCGAAGCTGAATGCGTTTTGCAGCTTGCTGCAAACGTCGGCGCTGGGGGTCGCCAGGTTCAAGCTACGTTCCGAGGCATTCACTGCCATTCGGAGAATCGCGTTGCGGACCAGAAAAGAAATCAGGCTCGGTTCATCCTCAAGACTGGCTGCCAGCTTCAAGTGCAGTTCCACGTTTGAAGGCCACTCATCCGCGCGTCCCTGTTCGGCTTGAAGGACAGCATCCAAACCTGCGACGAGGGAAATCTTCTTCAAGCCCACGAGATGAGGGAGGACCGTGTCTGGTCCATAAGAAAAATCCACCGGATAGTAAAAGTGGGGAAGCAGGAGCGCCTCGTGCGCCTTTGTGATCGCCGGGGCATTCATCCGCACATACGCTGCCATGAGTTCATGGGTTGCTTCCGACCACTCGTTCGTGCGGTTGATTAGATTGGGTTTTGCGATCTCGTTTGACCGTGAATCAGGGAAGGTGCGAAGGAGAGAAAATGCTTGCGTCAAAACCAATGCGCCGTTCTCCAATTCCGGCACAGGGTGGCGCCACACATTCAACTCCGCGCCAGAGGCGGGAAGTCCCGCCGCACGCAGTTTTGCAAACCCGCGACTCACCTCCCGATAAAGTAGAGCGCGCCACAAACCAAACCAGCATGCGGCGATAAGCAGAACAGCCCAGACTATCTTTCTCAATTTCCTCTCCCATGGCGGCTCAGGCCGGCGTCGGCTCAGTAATGGGATGGATAGCGGCTTTCGCTCTTTGTTCAGCCAACTCCAGAGTCTCCTACTCATAACCGCAGTAAACCCATGCCATGTTAAGTTGGTGGGCCCACCAGGATTTGAACCTGGGACCAAGCGATTATGAGTCGCCTGCTCTGACCGCTGAGCTATGGGCCCTACGCCTTCAGAAACTAGCAGTATTCGGGGGTGTGACCAACCCCGAAATGATCCATGGCACCGGAGTGGAACAACACCGGAATGGGCATGGGGACGCAACGCACCGTTTCGGGCAGACGTTGGAGATAGTCGCTTCCTTGGAGCTTAAATCTTTGCAATCCAGGTCTGTTTCTGCCAGCGTATGGAAGATGAAGCACAGCGCTGCCAAGCCGACCGACTTGGCCCGTGCTCGGCGAATCTTTTGCCGCCTGCACGGAGCCCCTGGCGTGGACGAGCACGAGCTATGGCAGCATGCTCTCTTTTTCGCCAAGTCACCCGAAGAACGATGCCGCCTCAGCCTGCAAACCGCCCGCTCGGTGCTTTCCTTGCGGCGCTCCGCCAAGCGCAGATAGATTGTATCCTCATCGGAAACATGGCGGCCGTCCGGCAGGGCGCTCCTCTCATGACCGTTGATTACGACTTCTGGGTTCGTCTGCCGGAGCGGGAATATGTGAAATTGCTTTCGATCATCCAAAGCCAGGGGGGGACAGTGCTGGCGCGGACGCTCTACGAGCTGAGGGACGGCACTCAAGTCAATGTCATCTTCCAGCCGGACGGCTTGCGCTCGTTTGAAGCCGAATTCAACGGCTCACCAGTAGCGAAACTGGAAGGCCAGGCGGTTCGAGTGCTCCCACTGGCCCGGGTCATCGCTAGCAAACGGGCTGCCGGGCGCGACAAGGACCTGGCCGTATTACCCATTCTGGAGCGGACTTTGCGGCTGAGCCGGCGCCTCACGGCGCGGCGCAAGCGAGCCAGGCGCTGAGGCTCTAACTACTGCACGTAGCGGACGCGGTAAAAACGCTTCGGGAAAGTACTCAGTGGTGAAGGATCACAAAGCCTCACGAGTTCCGTCGCGGCGTCAGGATGGGTGGTGGAGACCGTGACGAGCACACCGGAGGCGTTGGTCCAGGAAAGGAGATCATTGGACAACTCCAGTATGTACCGGCTGCCGGAAGGGTCTTGCAACCGCGCGCAAAGCACTTGCGGGCACACGTGGCCGGCGCTGTTGGTCGTGGTAAGCTGGAAGTTCGTGACTTTGGCGGCTTCGTAAGCGCCACGGTCGGGACCGGCGCCTACCGGGCGCGCAAAGCCACGGCAATCAATCGTGGGCGTGGCGGCAACGCTCGTGCCGGAGTCAATCGCGGGGCTGGTGGTTTGCACCCGGAAATCGCCAGTCGTCGGATCAGTCTGCGGATTTATCAGAAGCGGATCGGTGGTTAAGTCCTGGGGCCCGTAAATCTCCGGAGCGTTGCCACCAAAATAAACATTGTAGTTGTAAGTGACGCCCACGTTGCCGAAGTTGTGATTCACCGGGTGGCCGGGCGCGGCCACACAGATGTTGTTGAACAGATTGACGTCGCTTGAGACCCAGCTCGCATAGATTTCTCCGTTGGTGTTGAGGACCTGGCTATTGTGCCAGGAAGTATTGTTCAGGATGTCCACATGGCTGCTGTGGAAAGTATGGATGCCCGAACCGCCGTTGTTCACCGAAATGTTGTTCACTACCAGCGTGCGACCTGCATATGAGTATTGTTGGTTGAAGTCTATGATGATGCCATTGCCGTCAGTGATTGTGGATGTGCCGAGTTGCGGCACCAGGCACTTGTTGCCATAAAGCACATTCCCACGGATGATGTTTTTATACCCCGTGTTGCTATCGGTGTCCTTGCTCTCAAACAAGGAAATGCCGCTGGCTTCCTTCGGCGAATACCACGCATTGCTGAAGATGCGGTTGCCCTCGATGGTCAAGTAATCGCAATAAGGCGCCGAGATTCCGCAGCCGCCGCATTTACTAATCGTGTTGGAGATGACGCTGATATGATTGGCAGTATTGAGTGCGATGCCGTTACCGCAGTAGAAGGGAGTATATCCGGTCTGGGCCTGCGCGTTTGACAGGGCGCAATTGTCATTGTTGCCGATGATGGTGAAGCCCTTGATGATGATGTTGCTGCATGAGGTGAAAAACGCTCCGAGGCCGTTGAAGTAGATCTGGGGCGTCGCGCCGGGATAATTTTGGATCGTGATCCAGGCGTTCGGTGTGCCGGAGTTCTTTATGGCCGCGACATAGTCCTGGGGCGACGCGGCGGTGTAATCGTCATTGGTATAATTGCCACTCATTACCATCACAGTGTCCCCCGGAGCCAACCCGGACGGCAATCCGGACAGGACATGCCCAAAAGTGCGAAATGGCGCCGTATTCGTCAGGCCACTGTCGTTGTCGCTGCCAGACGCCGAAACATAATAAGTGGTGGCCCGCAGCGAACCTGCGCCCAACAGCGCCATAAGGAGCGCTAAACTGGGGATTTCGCACCACTTTTGAACTGGCGACGGCATGTAGGGGACGACGTGAGGAGTCCTCTTTGCGAACGCTGCGCCAGAAAGGGACTTCTTACGTCGTCCCCTACAGATGATGCGCAACATTCGGGCTAAACCCAATCGGCCATCGCGGACAAGACTTGTGTTTTCGAGAAAACGATCACAACCGGAGAGTTCTTGTTTTGGCTTCATAGGCACATCTGCTTTCGTCCTGAACAGGTTCAAAACCTGCCAGCGCATAAGCCGTGCCACTCTCAATCCTTCGCAATTCCAGTTGCAAAAACGCGCTCAGGCAGAGCCGGGGCACGAACGATCTATTTGCGGCGACGCTGCCTGCAGAAACTAAAGCCCTCTTACACAGCGAAAGCCGAACCCGCTGCCGGTAGTGTTTGCGCTGAAGGGGAAGCGGGCGGCGCACCGTGCGACACTGGCAGTCAGGTCCGCATCGGTGTAATACGCCGGTGCCACCGTGCAGGAGCGCGGCATTTATGCCGCTTCAATGCCCGTAGCGCGATGAACGGACCAGTTAACCCCGGCGCTTCCGTGCGTTCGGCGCGTGAAGCGGCATAAATGCCGCGCTCCTACATCATGCTCCGCGCTCCACGCTCTTCACGCTCTCCTCGCTCCACAGCCCTGCCGTAACTTCCGTCTGGTTTTTCCGCGCAACTAATGAAACAATCCGCCCGCATGGCTGAACTGCGCTTACCTGCCGAACAGAAATTTGCCGAGGAACTGACTGCGCTCGCCCAGGCGGATTCCGGGCCCAAACCGCCGCAATGGCGTTTAAGTCCAAAATCGGTCGAGACCTACGTCATGGGCAGCACGAAGCCCGTCGGCGGGGTAACGATCACCCCGAAATATATCGGCGATCGCGCGCTCGTGCAGGTGGCCATCGCCACGCTGGCCTCCGACCGCGCGTTGATGCTGGCCGGTGAGCCGGGCACAGCCAAGAGCTGGCTCTCCGAACATCTCTGCGCCGCCATTTCCGGCACGTCCCTGCTGACTGTGCAAGGCACGGCCGGCACGAGCGAGGAACACCTCAAGTACGGCTGGAATTACGCGCTGCTGATTGCCGAAGGCCCCAGCGAAAGAGCGCTGGTCCCGTCACCGGTCCTCCGAGCTATGCGGGAAGGAAGAATCGCGCGCGTCGAGGAAATCACGCGCACCAGCCCCGAAGTGCAGGACGCGCTCATCTCCATCCTGTCGGAGAAGCAGGTCGCCATCCCGGAGCTCAACCAAACCGTGAGCGCCGAGCACGGCTTCAGCATTATCGCCACCGCCAACACCCGCGACCGTGGAGTGAATGAAATGAGCGCCGCCCTCAAACGCCGCTTCAATTTCGTCACCGTCCCCGTAGTTGATGATCTTGACCAGGAGATCAAAATCGTGAAGCAGCGCGAAGCCCAACTCCGGTCGGATTATCAAGTAGGCACGCCGCCGCCAGATGAACTGACCAAGCTGCTGGTCACCGTCTTTCAGGAGTTGCGCACCGGCGCGTCTAAAGATGGCAAAACCAAGGTGCGCACTCCCAACGGCGTGCTCTCGACCGCCGAGGCCATCAGCGTCCTCTTCAACAGTGGCATCCTGGCCCAAAGTTTTGGAAACGGCGAAACCGGCGGCGCCGAGCTGGCCCGCGCCATGGTTGGCGCCTTGGCCAAGGAAGGCGTGGACGAGTTGAAAGTCCTGCGCGAATACCTCGAAACCGTGGCCAAAAGCCGCAGCGGCGCGTGGAAAACCTTTTACCAAGCCGCCCGACAAGCAACCACATTATGAAACCGGTTGGCTGTTCATCAGTTCGTCCTCGTCCTCGGATTCTTTTTTGTCTTAATTCTTATCCGTGTTTATCCGTACTATTATCCATTAGAAACTTCGCAGGCCGCGCAAATTCTTGAGACAGAATCATGGCGGGACAGAATCATTTCTGGTTGAAAATGATTCTGTCTTTCAATGATTCTGTCTGACTTCGGCCGCGGCTCTGCCCCGTTGTGTTGATTCGTGGTTCAAGATTCTGTTCAGGCCGTTCACTCTTTCCGCCATCTGATATTTGAAATCAGTAGCTTCCCACAGGGGATAAGCAAAAAGGCACTGGTTTGATTTCTTCCTGCATCACAAGATGCAGGT
>PSRM01000195.1 GCA_003176045.1 Verrucomicrobiota bacterium
TACGGTTGGGGAGTGGAACCCACAACCCACACCGGTCTGCAGGGCACGTATGTGTTGAACGAGATGCTGTCGGTGTCTGCGGGTGTGGCTAACACTTTCGGCCCCTCTATCAACGAGCGCGCCTTCTATGATCGAGCCGAGAGCTACAAGACTTACATGGGTTCGCTCACCTTTACAGCCCCAACCAATGCCGGTTTCCTTTCAGGATCGAGCGTAACTGCATGTGTCATTAACGGATTCAATTCAACTTCGCCCATCGTTCCGACGGGTGCCAGCACCTCGAAAACGACAGCGGGCGCGGACCAAACCAGTTACTATATCGGCGCCAGCCTGAACACTCCTGTCACCGGGCTGAAAGCAGGCGTGTGCTACGACTATGTGGGCGTGAGCCACCAGGGTCTGGTAGGGGACACCTCTTACTATGCCAACGTCGTGGGGCTGTATGCAACTTATCAGCTCACGCCGAAACTGAGCATCAACGAGCGTGGTGAATACGGCTGGGCCAATACGGCTACACCGTTCATGACCAGCAAGATCGTCGAAGTCACCAGCACGCTCCAGTACGATTTGTGGAAGAATGTCCTGAGCCGCCTGGAATTTCGCTGGGACCACTCAGCGGATGGGACTTCCATATACGGAGGTGAGACTTCAGATGACACGCCGACCAAAAAGAACAGCTATATTCTCTTAGCGAGCCTGGCCTACAAGTTTTAGCCTCATAAGTTCCTCCTCCTAGCCCCTTCCGGTCATGCCGGGAGGGGCGTTTTTTTATCCTGGGTAGCAGCCGAGGTAACGAGGCTCTGATCAGAAGTCAGAGGTCAGAGGAATATTTTGTGCAAAATTGATGCGTGAAAGTCTAATCTTCGGTGTATTATTAAAGTCGAAACCAAGCAATGAACGAAAGACCTCACAAATTATGAAAATGATAAAGCGATTGAATCTTCTCGCGCTGTTTGCCGCTTTGGCGATCGGAACCCCCACTTTGCGCGCAGACGACGCACCTAAGGCAACCGATAGCCAAAAGGACGCTAAGAAGGATGCGGAGGCCAAGCCATTCCCGGCCGCCAAATGCCTGATTTCCGGCGAGTCGCTGACCTCAATGGGTAAGCCTTATGTGATGGTGTATGAGGGGCAGGAGTTGAAGTTTTGCTGCAAGGATTGTGTGAAGGACTTTTCCAAGGACAAGACCGCCTACATGAAGAAGCTCGAGGAGGCGGAGGCGAAAGCGACGCCTTACCCGATGAAGAAGTGCGTCGTTTCGGGTGAAGCGTTCGGCCAGGAAAAACCATACGTTTTCGCGTACGAAGGGCAACAAGTGAAGCTCTGCTGCAAGGATTGCCTCAAGGATTTCAAAAAAGACCCCGCAAAGTACATGAAGAAGATTGAAGTGGCCTCGAAGGCCGAGAAGTGAGCTGTGTGAGCAGCGCTTCATTTGGGTTGCGATTAAAGCGGACGGTTCCTGGCCAAAATGGGAAAGCGGCAGAGGACTAGAGGACTGCCGCACTCCAAGACGCTGGCGCGCGTTCGTGGGCGCCTCGAATTGCCGAAGGTCTTGGAGTGCGGCAGTCCTCTGCCGCTTTCGCTTAGGTTGCCGAGGACGCACGAAATACCTAATCTTTCCCGGAGTTGTCCGAGCTATGGAAGAGTTTGGGTGAGAGCAACATTTTCATTAAACTCGCCGGGTCGAGTGAAATACTTTAGACTTTTCGAGTGCGAATTCTGTTATTAAGCGGCAAGGGAGGGGTTGGAAAGACCAGCGTTTCGGCTGCAACGGGGGTACGTTTGGCAGAGCTTGGGTACCGGACGCTGGTGATGAGCGTGGACCCGGCTCATTCGCTGGCGGACTCGTTCGACCTGGAGCGCGGCCTTTTTGATGCGCGCACGGCTGAGCCGATGCGTGTAGCTGGAAATCTTTGGATCCACGAAGTCAATATCCAGCAGGAGATCAAAAGGAACTGGCAGCGAATCTGGGGCTATATCAGTTCGCTTTTCCATACCTCGGGCTTGACCGAGATCGAGGCGGAGGAGATGGCGATCTTTCCAGGCATGGAGGAATTGAGTTCGCTGCTCTATGTAAACGAATTCCACAAGGAAAAGCGGTTCGACGTGATCGTGCTGGACTGCGCCCCGACCGGCGAGAGCCTGCGGTTCGTGGCGATGCCGACTACGATGAAGTGGTACATGGAGCATGTGTTTCCCATGCAGCGTGGAGTGGTCAGGGCGGTCAGACCCATCGTCAATCGTTTGGCTTCGTTCGAGCTGCCGCCGGACAGCTATTTCGGAAGCGTTAAAGAACTCTTCTCGCGAATTGACGGAGTGGATGAGTTGCTCGAGGACCCCAAAATAACGAGTGTGCGTTTAGTTACGAACGCCGAAAAAATGGTGGTGCGCGAGACCCAACGGGCGTTCGTGTATTTCTCGATGCACGGCCTGACCGTGGACCAGGTGCTGGTAAACCGGGTCCTGCCCGAGGACGTGGAAGACGCCTTTTTCCGAGAGTGGCGGCGAACACAGGCGAAGTTTTTGAAAGAGATCGAGTCCTATTTCGATCCTGTGCCGATGCGGTGCGTGCCGCTGTTCCGGCATGAGATAATTGGGTTGGACCGGATTCGGGAGTTGGCACGCGAGATATTTCAGGAAAAAGAGGATCCCGCCGCGGTCACGCGTACTGAGCGACCATACAGCTTCCGAAAGCGCGATGGAACCTACGAGGTCCGACTCCATGCACCATTTGCGACCAAAGGAGAGGTTGGGTTGTTTAAGAAAGGTGATGAACTGGTGGTGGAAGTTGGAACCGTGCGGCGGCACGTCGGGCTGCCGAATTCGATGGCGGGGTTGATGCCGGGCAGGGCGAGGCTGGAGGAGGGGACGCTGGTGGTGGAGTTGAAAGAAGCGGGTTGAATCGGCTAAGCGAGTTAATTGGGTTAACTGAGTTAGCGTCGGAGGATACTGGATGCTGGATGCTGGATACATGATGCTGGATATCGGACTATCGGTCGGTGAACAAATGTGTAATGGGAGAATTCCGCTCGATGAATTAAGTGTGTATGGCCAGGAAAACGAAACAAGTCGTAAAAAAAGCGCCGGCTCATTGGTTATGTGAGGATGCCGGGTTGCTGTTGAAAGAAGTGATTGAGCGTGTGAAGCCTCCGGAGGAAGCTAGGAAGCATTTTGAAATGGCGGGGATCGAGTTCCTTAAGGGAGTGAAAGTTATTTTGGATGAGACCATCGGGAAGCGAATGAAGCCGGAGCCGAAAGGCGCAAAGATAAAGGTGGAATGAGAGCTTCAAGTGAGAGCCTCTTTCTAGCGGATTAGCGGGTCCGCCCCGGGGCCGGACGAAGCGAGACGCTGGATTGACGGCGCAGTATCTGGGCGAAGAACAGTGCGAGGAAACCAGCAACGAATAGAGCAGGAGCGCCCGGCTCAGGCACAACAAGGGTGTCGAAACCGCTGAGTGCCATTCCTGATGCGTATTGGCTGACGAAGGTTGCCTGGCCAGAATGGAGATCCAAGGAAACGATTTGGTGTGGTGCGGACGGGTCGCTATAAATGCCCGAACCGCACGAGGCATAAAGTACACCGTTGACAAAGCCGGCGCCTGAGATGTCCGACGTGCCCGTCGAGCCGATGAGGGTAGCTGCGCCAGTTGTGCGGTTAAGCCTGTAAAGGGTTGCGGCATCCACGCTGTTGGCGGGGTTGAGGATGTAATAAAGGGAGTCTCCGTTTCCCGACAATACGCCGCCGCGCGAATCCGGGAGGCCTGTGTTGCCGATAGGAGAAGTGGCGCTCGTGCTTCCGTTAATGCGGTATAGTTGGTCGTCGAACCCAATGCCGTAGAGCGCGCCGGAACTCATTGAACCTAAGGAGGCGATTTGGCCGCCGGTCGAACCAATAATTCCAACGGCCCCGATGGTCGTGTTTAGCTGCCACAGATTCCCGTTGGAATCCAAGGTGATCGGGGTGCCGTCGGGCAGATTGCCCAGGCCGCGGAAGCCGCCCATGACGAAGCCGCCGATCTGGTAGAAAGAGTCGTTGCTGAGATCGAACCTTCCGAAGCGGCCATCGGCAGTTACGGCATAAGTCATAGGAGAGGCTTTGGCGAGGAACGGCCCGGTGCAGAGTATGATGAGGCCGGCGCACAGGGATGTTTTGGCGAGGTTTTTGCTGCTTTTCATTGTTTGTCCTTTCATGGTTTGTTTTAGGAAATAACGAACGGCGTCGCGGGACTTGCAGAGGCAGCGAGAAAAAAATTGCGCGGACGAGGGCGTCCGCGCATGTTCTTGAAGCTGCTTCAGAGGCGCCCTGGGTGAGTGGGGACGACAGCCGGTGCGAAAGTCGAGCGGTGCGCTTGCTTGCGCAAGTTTTGGGTGAGAAGCAATCCCAGCAAGCCGGACGCAACAAGCGCCGGGGCGCCAGGTTCAGGCACCGGGACGGTAGCCGAACCTATAAATGCGATTCCCGGAGCGTACGGGGCGCCTATTGGCGTGGCCAGGCCGGTATCGAGATTCACGGTAAAGAAGTGATTGGGCGATGCAGCGCCGAAACCACCGCTGTAGGCGTAAAGGGTGCCGTTGACGAAGCCGGCACCGGTGATGCCGGAAAAGCCGGTGTCGCCTACAAAAGCGGCCTGGCCCGTGGCCGTGTTAAGCCTGTAAAGTGAAGAACGGGAAGATGTGTTGTAGCCCTGGTTGTCGCCCTGGTAGAAGTAAAACAAGGAGCTGCCGTTCCCGGTCAAAGCCAGGGTTGCCCGATTGTCCCAACCGAGGCTGGGCAAGCCGGTCCAGCCGAGATCGGTAGCGGCCGCCGTGCGGGAATTGATGCTGTAGAGGTCGTTGTTAAAGAAGTCAATGCCGTAAAGGGCGCCCGAACTCAGGGAGCCGAACGCGGCGAAAGAGATGCCGCTTGATCCAATCATGTCACTGGCGCCAATGCTAGTGTTCATGCGCCAGAGGTCCCCGGAGCCGGTCATGGTCACCAGTGTGCCGTCGGCGAGGTTGCCAAGGCCGGTGGGGCCGTAGAGGACACCGCCAATCTGGGAGAAACGGCCATTGGCCAAATCCATGCTGCCGAATCGTCCGTCACTGGCCATGACATAGGTCGTCGGATCAATGGCGGCGCGGGCGGGAGTTAAGAGTGAGGCGAGGCAGGCAGCCAGCGCCAGTGCGGTGGAGGGTCTTACGAATTTCATTGTTTGTCCTTTCATTATTGTTTTAGGAAAGGACGAACGATGTGAACGGACTTGCACCTGACGAACGGAAATCTCCAGAGATCGGATGAAACCAAAGGCGTGGGTTAATTGAGTTAAATGGGTTAAATAGGTTAAATGAGTTAAATGGGTTACAAAGTTACATGGTTACATGTTACACGGGCGAGGGTCTTGCGCCGGCTGACGTCGGCGGTTATTGAAAAATGAAAAGGCCCGCAGCCTTAATTTCGGCTGCGGGCCTGGGGTGCGCGGACGAGGCCGTCCGCGCTCCGAAAGTTGGAAACTAGGAAGTCTTGGCTTTGGCGACTTCGATCTTGGAGGCGGTGAACTCTTTCTTGCCGTCCACGGTTTTGACCGTGCCTTTGGCGGTCACTTCCTTGGAGCCGTGGCAAACGTTTTCATGGAAGTTCTTGGCTACTTCGTTGTCCACGACGTAGTAATTGACAGGTTTGCCATCCTTTCCTTTGACCTGGATGACGGTTTGGCATTTGTCGCCTTCTTTGAGCATGCACTTGGCGCATTTGGCTTCGCCTTTGAGGGTCCTTTCTTTCTCCTTTGCGGTATCACCCGCGAAGGACGGTGTAGTCAGCGCGAAAACCGCGAGGCTCGCGAACATAATTGCTAGTTTTTTCATAGTTTAGTGTTTGTTTTGGTGAATTGGACGCTAAAGCCGAGGATTTATTCAATGATAAGCGGCTTTTGGTCCTGCATGGAAGGACGCCGAGGGGGAGTGGAAGGTTACAAGTTGTGTGCTGGGCTATTTACTGTCATCCCTTCGGGATTCAGAAGCCTCGTCCAACAACGCTCCCTCACGGTCGCGGCTCTGTTAGGCAGGAGCGCCTTCAGCGGCGGCTTTCTGGGAGAAAGTTAGCTTGTCGTTTTCGACCGAGACAACGATAGGTTCGCCCTCGTGGAAGGCGCCCCGGAGGATTTCCTCCGCCAGCGGGTCTTCCAGCGATCGCTCGACAGCCCGCCGCATAGGCCGGGCGCCGTACATTGGGTCGTAACCTTTGGTCACCAGGAAGTCCTTCGCTTTGTCGTCCAGTTGCAGGATGATGTTGCGCGCCTTGAGGCGATCCATGACTTTCTTTATTTCAATGTCGAGGATAGCGATCAGGTCGGGCTTGGTGAGAGACCGGAACACGATAATGTCATCCAAACGGTTGAGAAATTCAGGACGGAAGGTTTTCTTGGCTTCATCCATGATCTTCTCGCGCATTTTTTCGTAACTGGTCTCGTCAGTAATCGGCGAGAAGCCCATGCTGGACTGCTTCTTAATGGTGTCCGAGCCCACGTTGGAGGTCATCAGGATGATGGTGTTGCGGAAATTGACGACGCGGCCGACGTTGTCGGTCAATTTTCCTTCCTCAAGAATCTGGAGTAGCATGTTCCAGACGTCCGGGTGCGCTTTTTCGATCTCGTCGAACAGCACAACCGAGTAAGGTTTGCGCCGGACCTGTTCGGTAAGCTGGCCGCCTTCTTCATAGCCGACGTAGCCGGGCGGCGAGCCGATCAGGCGCGAGACATTGAATTTTTCCATGTACTCGCTCATGTCGAGTTGGATCAGCGCTTTGGAATCGCCGAACATTTGCTCGGCGAGCGTCTTGGCCAGAAGGGTTTTGCCCACGCCAGTCGGGCCCAGAAGGGCGAATGTGCCGATGGGTCTGCGCGGATCTTTGAGATCAGCGCGGGAGCGGCGGAGAGCCTTGCATAGGGCGGAGACTGCTTCGTTTTGGCCGATAACGGCTTTGCTGACTTCGGTTTCGACGGCGAAGAGGCGCTGCATCTCGCCCTGCTCCATGCGCTGGAGCGGGATGCCGGTCCATTTCGAAACGACCTGCAGAATGTCCTCTTCGTCAACCTTCACTCGCTTTTCCTCCCGTGTGGTGCGCCATTCTTTGAGAACTGCTTCGAGGCGTTCTTTGGCTTGCTTTTCCTTGTCGCGCATCGAGGCGGCGCCTTCGAAGTCCTGGTTTTTGATGGCACGCTCTTTTCTAGTCTTTATTTCTTCAATCTCACCTTCCAGGGCTTTGACTGTCGGAGGGCGAGTCATAGTGCCGATGCGGGCGCGGGAGCCGGCTTCATCCATTAGATCAATGGCTTTGTCGGGCAGATAACGGTCGGTGATATAACGATCTGAAAGTTTGACGGAAGCCTCGATGGCTTTGTCAGTAAACTCAGCTTTATGATGCTCCTCATATTTGGCGCGGAGGCCCTTGAGAATCAGGATGGCTTCCTCGATGGACGGAGCCTCCACTTTAACGGCCTGGAAGCGGCGCTCCAGGGCGGCGTCCTTCTCGATGTATTTGCGATACTCGTTGAGCGTGGTAGCGCCGATGCACTGTAGTTCGCCGCGGCTCAGGGCGGGCTTGATTATGTTCGAGGCATCCATGGTGCCCTCAGCGGAACCGGCGCCGACGATGGTGTGCAGCTCGTCAATGAACAAGATGATATTCTTGGAGCGGCGGATTTCATCCATGACAGCTTTGATGCGTTCCTCGAACTGGCCGCGGTATTTGGTTCCTGCGACCATGAGGGCGAGATCGAGAGTAATGACGCGCTTGTCCCGGAGCAGTTCCGGAACATTGCCTGAAGCGATTTCTTGTGCCAGGCCCTCGACGATGGCGGTTTTGCCGACGCCGGCCTCGCCGAGCAGAACGGGATTGTTTTTGGTGCGCCGGCAAAGGATCTGGATGACACGCTCGATTTCATTCTTGCGGCCTATGACAGGATCCATCTCGCCTTTGCGGGCGATCTCGGTCAGGTCGCGGCCAAAAGCTTTGAGAGCGGGAGTTTTGATTTCTCCTTTCTTCTCCGGCGGCTTCTCACTTTGCTCACCGGAAGCGGGCTCATCGGAGGCGGCAAAATTAGGATCGAGCTCCTTAAGAATTTCCTGGCGCGTTTGCTCGATATCAACATCGAGGTTCTTGAGCACACGAGCGGCCACGCCGTCGCCTTCGCGCAACAAACCGAGGAGGATATGCTCGGTGCCGACGTAGGTATGATTCAGCGCCTTGGCTTCCTTGTTGGCAAGGGCGAGCACCTTCTTGACCCGTGGCGTGTAAGGAATGCTGCCGATCATCTTTTGGTCGGGACCTGTGCCGACCTGTTTTTCGACTTCCATACGAACGGTGTCGAGATCCAGGCCAAGCTTCTGAAGGACGTTGACGGCGACGCCCTGGCCGAGCTTGATGAGGCCGAGCAAGAGATGCTCGGTCCCCACGAAATTGTGGTTGAAGCGGTCGGCCTCTTTGCGCGCGAGCGCGAGCACCTGTTGGGCTCGAGGTGTGAAATTGTTCATGGCTTCTTCAGGCATAAAATATCATCTAAACCAAAGTGCAACGAATCCAGCTATTTGTCCAATCCTACGCGTTTGGAGTGCCGAGTGTCGAGTGTCGAGTGGCCGGGCCGCGCCCCATTCGTCCCATTGCCCGCTCCAAATTAGCCCGCCGGCCTCCGTCCGTAGCGCAAGTTTCCAACCTGCTGTATCGCCGACTTCCAGTCGGCAGGCGTTGCTCCAGTCCGCACGCGCGATTCGAGTCCCAGCGTGAATGGGGTGAAAATCTGCGGCTACCCTATGAGCCGAGTTCCATCCGAGCGTCAGACACGCCAGCCGCTTGCACAGTTCGCAGGTTGGAAACCTGCGACACAGCAGGTTGGAAACCTGCGCTACTGTTTGTCCAGCCCGGCGCTCGGCGGGGTGGATTTGGCGATCGGCCGGCTGACGTGCTTAAGGCGTTCGCGCACCATATCTGCGCGCAGCAGGTCTCGTTCTTCGGCAGAAAGCTTCTCAGAATGTTGTTTCTGAAGGTGCGCCGGCTGGGTCAGGATGAATAGTTCGTCGACTAGAGACCGTTCTACGCCGGGGAATACGCCTAAATCGACCCCCAGGCGCATAAGCGATAACAAATTCATGGTTTCCTTGGAGGAGATGCTATGGGCATTCGCAAGGATGCCATAGGCGCGGCCAATATGGTTAAAGACCATTTTCGGCTTTTTCTCGAGAAGCGTTTGCCGGGCGTTTTCCTCGTGCTCGATGATCTGGGCCAGGACCTTTTCCAGCCGTTCCACGATGGCCGTCTCTGATTCCCCAAGGGTCATTTGGTTGGAAACCTGGAATACGTTGCCCAGGGCTTCCGTGCCTTCGCCATAAAGCCCGCGCACCGCTAAGCCCAGCTTATTAACCGATTGGATAATAGGATTAATCTGTTCGGCCAGAACAAGTCCGGGCAGGTGCAGCATGGCGCTGACGCGTATGCCCGTGCCGATGTTTGTCGGGCAGGCGGTCAGATATCCAAGGTCCGGGCTGAAAGCATAATCGAGCTTCTTCTCCAGAACAGAGTCGGTCTGGTCCATGGCCCCCCAGGCCTGGCGCAATTGCAAACCGGGCCGCAGAGCCTGCATCCGCAAATGGTCCTCTTCATTGATCATGAAGCAGAGGGTTTCGTCCTTGTTGAGCACAAGGCCGCTTCCGGCGCTTTTTGCGGCGTGCTCGCGGCTAATGAGGTGGCGCTCGACCAGGATCTGTTTGTCGAGGGTTGAAAGGGTGTCCATGGCTTCCGAAAAAGCGTCCTTCATCTCGGGCAGGCTCTCGATGGCTGGACGCACAATCTCCAGAACGCGGACCCGTTCAGGCTTCTTGGCCCAGCCAGGGAAAGCGGCGTCTTTGATATTGCGAGCCAAGCGCACCCGGCTGGACATGACAATACGGTCATGCGGACCTTTGCGCTTGGCCGTGTCGGCGGGCGGAACGAGAAACTGATGTAAATCCATGTGAGAAGCTCAGCAGGGAAGTAATCTGCTGAGAGGGTTTGCATGCGGCGTAAACACCAAACACCAAACACCAAGCTCCAAGGAAACACCAAGCTTCAAGCTCCAAAGCAACACGCAATGATTTGGTGTTTGGTGTTTGGTGTTTGGTGTTTGGTGATTAGTGTTTGGAGTTTGGTGTTTCATTCAAAGATCATACTGATGTGGAACTAGGCAGCCTTGCAGTTGCTTGCTTAATTTCATCGCGCAAGGTGGCCGCCTCCTCGAAGTTCTCGGCTTCGATAGCTTTGGACAGTTTCTTCTGGAGGAGTTTGAGACGGTCAGTCAGGTCGCGGCTTGCACGGAGCGACTCGGGGACCTTGCCGATGTGGCGCAGGCCTTTGTGCATGGTTTTGAGCAGGCCTTCCAGCGCTTCGGAAAAAGTATTGTAACATTCCGGGCAGCCCAGGCGGCCGGCTTTCTTGAAGTCGGCCTGGGTGAAGCCACAACGGGCGCACTTGACCTGAACGCCGCCGCCGGCTTGTTCGATTTCCTGCGACGCGCCCAGGCCCAGGAGAAGGTCGGCCAGCGAGAAGCCGGTGGTTTCGGTGACGCCCTTTGCCTTGGCGCACTCCTCGCACAGATCCACCTTCTGCATCTTGTCCCCATCTATAGATGAGAGAAAGACCTTGGCTTCCCGTTCTTTACAAACGCAGCATATCATAAGTCACTCTCGGTGTTTGGGGCCGGGGCTTCCCGCATGGCCGTGGCTTGGCGCTCCCTCACGGTCGCGGCTCTGTTTAGTGGAGCACAACATAATGTCTCTACTCGTATATCGGCTCACCTGAGGCTTTAGTCAAGGAGTGGTATTGGGCCACCAGGCGGGCAGTCTTGGGGCCGGGTTTGCCGGCGCCGATCACCCGACCGTCAATCTTCACGATGGGCACCAACTCGGCCCCGGTGCCGGTCAGGAAACATTCGTCGGCGTTGAAGAGGTCGTATCGGGTCAGGTTGGGCTCGCAAACCTGCATGCCCGAGTCGGCGGCGATCTCCATCACTACTTGTCGTGTGATTCCATGCAAAGCTCCTGCGGAGAGCGGAGGTGTAAACAACCGGTTTCCCTTGATGATGAATATGTTGTCCCCAGTACACTCGGAGACGAAGCCTTCGGCGTTCAGCATGACTGCTTCCTCGCACCCGGCATTCGACGCTTCGATTTTGGCCAGAACGTTGTTGAGGTAATTGAGAGACTTGATGGCTGGGTTCAAGGCGCTGTGGAGATTGCGCACTGTAGGGACGGTCACGATCTCCATGCCCTTTTCGTATAAAGCCGGAGGATAAAGCTGGATCTTGTCGGCGATGATGATCACCGACGGGTTCTTGCATCGGTTTGGATTGAGGCCCAAAGTGCCCACGCCGCGAGTGACCACCAGGCGGATATAACCATCTCGGATTTTGTTCAAGCGGCAGGTTTTGACCGTCGCCGCCATTACCTCGCCGTGGCTGAGCGGAATATCCAGCAGAATCGCTTTGGCAGAATAGAACAACCTGTCAATGTGTTCCTTCAGTCTGAAGACGCGGCCATTATACGCACGGATCCCTTCGAAAATGCCGTCGCCATAAAGCAGCCCATGATCAAACACGGAAATCTTTGCATTCCGCTCGTCGTAAAATTTGCCGTCAATATAGATCTTCATCTTTTCGGTTCCACTGCTGCATTTCTGATGCCGCCAAGCCCTAACCGTAAGGACAGAGTGCGTGGAAAGCAAGGGATTTGGGGTGGTTCGGGCGGTGCCACGAGAGGGTTGGCCCATTTCATCAGTCGCATAGAGACGTCAGAAAACAGCCCACCGATTCATCTAAACAGGTCACTCCTACGGAGTTACCAAACACCCTGCCGAAGCGAAACGCCCCTCCCATGGCAGGGCCAGTGACAAAGTCCGCCATCGTAGGGCAGGCTTTCCAGCCTGCCGGTTCAGGGGGCTTTTCAGCCCCCTGAACCACTGCCTTTTAGGGTCGCGGCGCTGGGAAAGCGC
>PSRM01000186.1 GCA_003176045.1 Verrucomicrobiota bacterium
AAACCGATCAACTTCTACGAAAACATGCACAATGAGAAGTTCGTGGAGGACTTCATGACCACTGAGACATGGCTGCAGGATAACATCGCCGTGCCGGGAGAAGTCTATCGGCAGTTCATTAAATATCTATATCAGCAGAATCTCCTGACCCAAAACCGGATGCCCGTCGGGAAGCACATCATTAACCTCAAAAATATTACCTGCCCGGTGCTGAACATCATGGCGGGGAAAGACGATCTCGTTCCATGCTCTCAAGGCACTCCGTTTAATGATCTTGTGGGGTCGAAGGACCGCAAGTCGATTCTTTTAGAAGGCAGCGGCCATATCGGCCTGGCGATTGGCAGCCGCGCGCAGAAGGAAGTGTGGCCGCAGGCTTGCAAGTGGCTCGGTGAGCGGACGGACTGATTAACTTCAAACTTCGAACTTCAAACTTCAAAGAAACTCCAACATTCAAACTTCAAACCAACCCACTACGCTGGATCGTGTGTTTGTGGCTCGAAGCTTGATGGTTGCTTGAAGTTTGAAGTTTGAACTTTGAAGTTTTAATTCAGGGTTTCTTGTCCGGGGGCGGGTTTAGTTTTCTTTCCAACTCGGCCACTCTGCGCAGCAACTCAGGCAACTGCTGAAGGGCGACCATTTGGCGCTTGGCAAGTTGATCGGGCTGGGCTGGAGTCCAAAGCCACTTCTCTCCGTCCGGGATGTTGTGCATCACCCCCGATTGCGCTCCAACAGAAACGCGGTTGCCGATCTTAAGATGCCCCGCAATACCCGCTTGCCCGGCCAAAATAACGTAGTTGCCGATTTTAGTGCTTCCAGCGACGCCCACCTGCGCAACGACCAGGCAATGCTCACCAATCGTGACGTTGTGCGCGATCTGGACCAGGTTGTCAATTTTGGTGCCTTTGCCGATGACGGTTGGGCCAAGCGCGCCCCGGTCAATGGTCACGTTGGCGCCGATTTCGACGTCATCTTTGATAACCACGTGCCCGATCTGCGGCACCTTGCGATGGATGCCGGCATCGAGCACGTACCCGAAGCCATCTGAGCCAACCACAGTGCCGGAATGAATCCGGACGCGGTTGCCAATTTCCGTCCCCGCGTAGAGGGTGACATTTGGGAAAAGGTTCACCTCTTCGCCTACTCGGCAATACGCGCCCACAAAATTGCCGCTTTGCAAAACGGATCGAGCGCCGATGGTGACATTGTCGCCTAGAACACAGCACGGGCCGATGTGGGCCGAGGCGTCCACCTGTGCGCTCGCCGGTATCACGGCGGTCGGATGCACACCGGCTGCAAACGCTGGTTCCGGAAAAAAAAGCGGCAGCACCCGTGCGAAGGCAATGCGCGCGCTGGGGACTTTAATCAGCACCTTTCGCTTGGAGACAAAGGAGCCATCCACAATAATTGCCGACGCCGCGCTCTGGTCGGCCCGCTCAAAATAATTCGGGTTCTCGGCAAAAGTCAGATCACCTGCCTGGGCGCGATCAGCCGGGGCGAAGCCGTTGAGCAGCAGTGAGGCGTCTCCAATAACCTCGCCCTCGACCACTCGTGCTATCTCGGCTGCGGTATAAGGCATGGGCGTCACTATAGAGGGGTCCAAGCCTAATTCAATATTAACAATTGAAAGACGAAATCCGAAAACCGAAATCCGAAACCCGAAATCCGAAAATGATCAGAGCATCGTGACCTTTGTCGCGACGGTCAGGAGGGGTGGTGGCGCTCATCCTCGTTTCTGTGCCTCATGCAGCAGTCGCTGCAGGTTGTTTTGATCCTCCTCACATCGGCTGCTACATTCAAAGGACGGCTCATGCATATTCCGTGCGCCACTTATCGGCTCCAGTTCAACCAGGGTTTCAGGTTTCGAGATGCCGCCGCTATCGCAGATTACTTGCGGGAACTCGGAATCAGCGACTGCTACGCCTCTCCAATTTTCAAGGCTGGCCCAGGGAGCACGCATGGCTATGACGTTTGCGACCACACCGAACCGAATCCGGTCCTGGGCGGCAGGGCAGGGTTCGAGCGCTTCTGCGATCGCTTGAGTGAACCGGGACTTGGACTGGTGCTGGATATTGTTCCGAATCACATGCGGGCAGGTTGCGCGAACCCGTGGTGGAAAGATGTGCTGGAAAATGGCCGCCAATCGCCTTACGCCCAGTTTTTCGACATTGATTGGCGGCAGGAGAAGGAAGTCCGAAGTCCGAAGTCCGAAGTCCGAAGTCCGAACTCCGAAGTCCGAAGCCCGAACTCCGAAGTCCGAAGTCCGAAGTCCGAAGTCAGAACAACATTCAACGTTCAACGTTCAACGTTCAACGTTCAAAGCCATCTCGCCTCGGGCAATTTCGTGGATGCGGATGACAAAATTGTTCTGCCTGTCCTCGAGGATGAATACTGGAAAGTGCTGGGAAGCGGTAAGCTACGGCTAGTTTATGAGAACGGAAAATTCGCGATAGCGTATTACGACCAAAGATTTCCGCTTCGGCCCGAATCGTTGCCATTGAGCACGTCCGATCCAAAACGCGTGTTGAACGAATTCAATGGAACCCCGGGCATCTCCGCTTCTTTCGAGAGGCTCGATACTCTTCTCAATCAACAGCATTATCGCCTGGAATACTGGCGGGAGGGCCAAACACGGATCAACTACCGCCGTTTCTTCGACGTGAACGAATTGGTCTCACTGCGGATGGAATCCCCGGAAGCGTTCGAGACCGTGCATGGATTGCTATTCGAACTGCTCCAAACCGGCAAAGTGACCGGATTGAGAGTGGACCATCCGGATGGGTTGCGCGATCCACAGCAATATTTCGAACGTTTGCAGGATAAATGGCGGCAGTTCGGCAAACAAAGCTCAGACCAACGATCAACCATAGGCGCAGAGCTCGGCCGCCGCAAAGTCATACTGAAATATGGTCTCAAAGCCACGCAGCAGGGCGGTTATATCGTGGCTGAAAAGATTCTCATGCTGGGCGAGCCGTTGCCGCAGGATTGGCTGATCGCCGGCACAACAGGCTACGATTTTCTCAATCAGGTAAATGGCCTCTTCGTGGACAAAGCCAATGAGCGGGTGTTTGGTGACATTTACGGCAATTTCACCGGTTGCAGTTTGGATTTCCCTCAAATCGTTTATGAAAGCAAGAAGAGGGTTCTACAAACTTCGTTCGTGGCGGAAGTGAACGCGCTCCAGCGCCGTCTCGAGCGCATCGCGGCGAACGGCCCAGCGCGTCGCGATCTGAATGCTGCTCTGCTTCGCGCTGCTTTGGAAGCGGTGATCGCCGCGTTTCCCGTTTATCGGACCTACATAACTGAGCGAATGCGAGCCGTCCCGGCGGCTCAGAGGGGGTACATTCTCACCGCGGTTCGAGAAGCCCGCAGCAGGTCGTTCGGTGAAAGTCCTGGGAGTGCGGGCATCCTGCTCGCGCGTTCAGTCTCTGGTAATCTCGGGAGGAAGGATGGCCGCGCTCACAGGGCGGCAAGTATCTCTACAAAAGGGCGGGAACAGAGCAACTTGCTCAGTGCTTTTGATTTGATTGAAGAAATCCTGCTGCTCAAGCGCTCAAAGGCCGCGCGTTGCACCCCAGAAACCCTCGAGTTCGTAATGCGCTTTCAGCAACTCACCGGCCCTGTCATGGCCAAAGGCCTCGAAGATACGGCTTTTTACAAGTACAACCGCCTGATCTCGCTGAACGAAGTCGGCGGCGATCCTGGGTCGTTTGGGTTAAGCCTCAAGGAGTTCCATGAGCAGAATCTCGAGCGAGCCAGGAATTGGCCTCACTCAATTCTGGCCTCGTCCACTCATGATACAAAGCGTGGCGAAGACGCCCGAGCGCGAATAAACGTGCTCTCCGAAATTCCCGATGAATGGAAGTCAGCACTGACCCGGTGGAGTCGCTTGAACGCAGATAAGAAAATCATCGTGGATGGCCAACCGGCGACGGACGCGAATGATGAGTATTTGCTGTACCAGACTTTGCTTGGGGCATGGACGGAACAATGCAAGGAGCCCGACATGATAGAGCGGGTAAGTGCTTACGCCATGAAAGCGATCCGCGAGGCAAAGGTGCATACCAGTTGGACAGATCCGAACAAGTCGTACGAAGAGGCCACTGAACAGTTCGTAAAGCAGATTCTCTCCAATGCGGAGCCCAATAGTTTTTTGGCCGATTTTATTCCTTTCCAGCGTCGTGTTTCATTCTTTGGCGCACTCAATTCCCTTTCGCAGACGCTGCTCAAAATGACCGCGCCCGGTGTTCCGGATTTTTATCAGGGAGCCGAGTTATGGGATTTCAACCTTGTGGATCCGGACAATCGGCGGCCTGTTGACTTCGAACTTCGCCGGCGGCTGCTTGATCAGATCAAATCCGGCGTGCAAGCGCCGTCGGCGCCGCCCTCAGGCAATCACGTTTCACGTTTCACGTTTCACCTCTCAAATCTTCTCGGACCAGGTTCTCCCACGGCCAAGCTGTACTTGATTTGGCGCGTTTTGAATTTCCGGCGCGATCGGCGAGAGCTATTCGAGCAAGGCGATTACGTTCCCATTTTGGCATCAGGCGAAAAGTCTGAACATGTGTGCGCTTTCGCAAGGGTTCTGAATGGCAAAGTGGCAATCGTCATCGCGCTTCGCTTGTTTGCCGGTTTAACCGGCGGTATCCAGCGCCTGCCTTTTGGAAAGGAAAATTGGGACGACACAGCCATCCACTTGCCTGGAGGAGCCGCAAGGAGTCGTTACAGAAATATCCTGACTGACGAAACGATTCGAACCGAGGGCACATCAGCCCGCGCGCGGTTGCGGGTGGCCAAGGTGGTTGCTAATTTTCCAGTGGCGCTGCTTGAACCGATTTCGTAGGAGACCCTAACTGCCAAAGCGGTGCAATGGGCCAAGTACTCCAGCGGTGCTCTCTCTCCCCCCTTCGTCAGGGGGAAGGAGCTGAAGGGAAGAGGGTCGGGGTGAGGGGTTGCTTGGAAGCGTCTTGTGATCCTACCGACTTTCAAACGTCGCTACGCGACGCGCTCGGGTTTTCCGGGCGCTCTACCGTGGGCTGGAAGCCCACGGCTACTATCGCGCTGCCGCTACGCGGCACAGACGAAATCGCCGATGTCTCCCGGTTTTCCCCGATTTCGGGAATGAAGGAACATGCTTCCGAGGCTGCATCACTCTATCTCATTTTCTGTGCAAAGAAGGGGAAGTTTGATATGTACGCGAGGTGCGCTTGCCGGTGCTTTTCACGTTTCACGTTTCACGTTTCACGATATTAATCGCCTTCTGCCTCTCAGTTGCTTGGTCCACAGCAACTGCCGGCTTCCAACCTCTCCAAAAGATCCGCATCGCGAAAGATGGCCGCTCGTTTGTAACCGAGGACGGAAAGCCTTTTGTTCCATTTGGTGTGAATTACTATCGTCCGGGCACAGGCTGGGCTCCGCAGATCTGGAAACAATTCGACTCCGAGGCTACGCGGAAGGATTTCTCGCGGATGAAGGAGTTGGGGGTCAACTGTGTCCGCGTCTTTCTCACCTATCACTCCTTCTACAGCGAGCCGGGAGTGCTGAAGCAGGAAGGGCTGGAAAAATTTGATCAGTTTTTGAAGATCGCCGAAGAGGCGCACATCTATGTCCATCCCGCCGGGCCAGAACACTGGGAGGGCCCGCCGAACTGGCGTCCCGTGGCCATCGCTGATGCGAGGACGCTGGAGTACACGGTGCAGTTTTGGAAACTTTTTGCAGCGCGCTACAAAGGACAGAACGTGATCTTTGCTTACGATTTGAAAAACGAGCCGGACATTGAATGGAATAATGAAATCATTTTGCCCCAATGGAACACTTGGTTGCGAAAGAAGTACGGTTCAGAAGAACAGCTCCAATCCGCCTGGGCGACAAACAGAGGCGCGACCGTCAGGGAGCGTCCAGAAACGCGCCAGACCTCAGATACCCAGACCAACGCGCTGAAATTCGGCAAAATCGCTATTCCCGAACCCTTCAATTCCCTACTCAGCCCCAGACTTCTCGATTTCCAGAGCTTTCGCGAAGATCTTGCAGACACTTGGACTCGCAGCCAGGCTGAAGCCATCAAGTCGGTTGATCCCCATGCTTTGGTAACTGTCGGTTGCCTGCAGACCACGATTCCATCGCGTTTCTGGGGCGGTATTGAGGATTACACTGGATTCCGGCCCAGCCGGCAGGCCCGGTTCCTCGATTTTCTGGAGATTCACTTCTACCCATCGGAAGGGGGAGGATACGAATACCGCAATGAAAAAGACGAGTTGGCTAACCTCGCCTATTTGGAGGGAATCGTTCGGGAAGTGGCCAAGGCTGGAAAACCCGTCGTACTGGCGGAATTCGGTTGGTACGGCGGCGCCGAAAAGCCGAAGTTCGACCATGGCGCACACCCCATCGGCACAGAAGAGCAGCAGGCCAAGTATATGCGCCGGGCGATCGAGGTTTCGCAGGGCTTTGTGGTGGGTTGGCTCAATTGGGGTTTCTATGATCATCCTGGAGCAACCGATTGCAGCGAGTTAACGGGCCTTCTGACTGTGGACGGAAAGGTCAAAGCGTGGGGCAAGACCTTCCAGCAGCTCGCTTCGCACTACAATTGTGCGATTCTCCCAGTTCCCAAAATCGGACCGCGACCCGACCTGGACTGGAATGCTTGCCGGACCAGCTCGAATGCAGCGGACCAATTTCGCGGTGAGTACTTAAAGGCGTTTCTGCGGGACGCGCGTGTTAAATAGAAACTGAAGACCCTCAGAGCAGCGCTCGACCGAGGCGTTTAGGTGACCGGCGTTCTGCCACCACTCCGGGGTGCGACCTGGATTCCACAGCAGTACCGGGGGTCGCGTGCCCGCGACCCCCGGCTACCTTCTGCCAACCCTCCGGGTTGGGCCAGGCTGAGAAAGAGCCCTCTTTAATGGGCAGATGAGACTCTCTTAACGGTTCCCGATTTAACTATTTAACCTATTTAACTCATTTAACTCACGGTTTTTGGGCTTTCACCCCATGGCCGCGAGCGCCGGTTGAGATAAATTCAGTCAAGGTATAGTTTGGTTTGGTTGTGGTTAGTGGAGGGCGATTTGGTAGCGCATCGCCCTCCTTTCTTGTACCTTGTTTCCCTGATGAAGACTTTACATCTGGCTTGGAAGGCAGTGCTGCTCTTAGTCGTCTTGGCTTGCCGCTCGAATGCTCATACATTCGGTCCGCTCGGCCCAGTTTACGGCCCTGTTGGTTATCAAAAAGGAATTGCTCTGCCCCGATTCCCGGCGGAACTCGGCTCCCATTTGGACGCCCTAAACCCTCGACCCTCGATCCTCGCCCCACGTCCGAAAGGCCGTCTTCAAATCGGCATCAACCGCTCTTTCGATTCGCCAATCGTTCTGAATTCCAGCACTGTGAAACCGCAGGAGTGGAGCCTCCTTTCGAACGGCTGGCGTGTGTGGTCAGCAGAGCTCATCTCGGAAGGCGCAGTGGGTGTGCGCGTTCATATCGAATCACTCGCATTGCCTGCCGGTGTGCGTCTTGTGGCTTACGATCCGGCGAGGCCAACATCTGTTGCCAGGCCCATTGATGCTCAAAGTTTGAAAGGTGAGCGCGAGGCCTGGACTTCCACGCTTTTTACCGAGCGCGTCGTTGTCGAATGTCAGGCGCCACCGGGGGCCAATTTGGATCAAATTATATTCTCTCTAACGGGAGTATCTCACCTTTATCGTTCGCCATTGGTGAAGGATATGGCAGAGGCTTGCGAGCTTAACGCGACCTGCTACCCGGCCTGGGCGCCACAAGCGGCTGGCGTTGCCCGGATCTCGTTCGTTGACAGTGGTAATGCTTTCCTATGCACCGGGTCGCTGATTGGGGACAGTACTGGTTTGGCCCCAGCGGCCACCAGTGCTGGCGCAGCCAATTATTTCCTGACCGCGAACCACTGCGTTTCGAACCAAAGGGTCGCCTCAACCATCGAGTTCGATTGGTTTTACGAGGCGCCCACCTGTCAGAACCCCAACCCACCCGACAACTGGCCGACCACCGGTGGCGGAGCCACGTTCCTGGCAGGAGTTGATGATATGCGAGGGAGCGATTTTGCTTTTATGCGGCTGCGCGAGCCTCCGCCGGACGGCGCGAATCGTCTTGGCTGGAGCCGGACAACACCGTCGAACAATGAAACGCTTACTGTTATTGAGCATCCTCGCGGCGATTATAAGCGAATCGCCTTTGGAAGCTTGATCGGCGGCGACCCACTCCAACTCGGGCCTGATTTCTGGATGGTCCAATGGTCCCAGGGAGTGACCGAGGAGGGCAGCAGCGGCAGCCCGCTGTTTAATTCGGGTCAGCAGATCATCGGCCAACTCTGGGGCGGAACCTCAGATTGCAGCGACACCACTGGCCCGGACGGTTTTGGCCGGTTCGATATCACCTATGCCGCGATCAAACGGTGGATTGTCCTCCAGGGGACGTATTACGGGCTTTTCAGCGACCCGGCCGGCGTCCAACCGCAGAGCGCGGGCAGCTTTACGCTCACTACGACGGGCACGGGAAAATTCTCGGGCTCATTGCAACTCGGGAACGCGCGCTACCCCATAAGCGGACAACTGGATGCAAACGGGAACGCACAAATCACAGTCTCGCGCCATAGCCTCGGTCCGTTGGGAGTGGCGCTGCAAGTTGACCTGACTGGGGGTAGCGATCAGGTGCTCGGTACGGTGACCTCCACCAACGAAGACTGGACGGCGAATCTGATGGGTGATCGGGCCATTTTTGATGGCAAAAGCTTTGTCTGTCCGCTAGCCGGCAGCTATACTCTGCTCATTCCGGGATCTGATTCGATTGGCAATAGTTACGGGACTCTTTCAGTGAGCAAAACCGGGAAAATCAGTTTCACTGGCTTCCTGGCTGACGGCACCCCGATTTCACAGACCAGCTACCTTTCGAAGAATGGTGAATGGCCATTCAACAATGCGCTCTACTCGGGGCAGGGAATTGCGCAGGGCTGGCTTGGCATCTCCAGCCCCACCGGCAGTTTGAGCGGCACAGTGAGCTGGATAAAGCCGTTCCTGCCAAAAGCTAAGTATTACAGCGGTGGCCTAACGAATGTGGTGGATGTAACTGGCTCCTATTATGATCGCACGCTGCCGGTGCTCGGCTTCAACACGGGGGACGCGGTGCTGAGCGGTGGAGGGTTGCCAGGGCAGATTGTGAGCGCGTTTTCTCTTGACGCGCACAACCATGTCACCAATTTGAGTGCAAGCAATAAGTTCGCTCTTTCATTCACAGTTGCCACCGGCGCTTTCACAGGCAGTGTCGCGGCCCCGGCATCCTCGAAGCCGGTTAAGTTTGGCGGTGTTGTTGTTCAGAACAACGGCACGGGGGCGGGAGCCTTCCTGGGTACGCAAACCAGCGGAACACTAGTGCTACAAGGGCAGTGAGATTCTCGTGAGCAAAGATTTCAGAGCCTCGTTACCTCGGCTGCTGCGAGGTTTTGGGATTTACTGCTGGGGAGCGCGTGAGTCCATCCTTTTGCGGATCTGAGCGGTCAGCTCCGCAATAGCTTTCGTCTGCTGGTCTGTGATGTTGGGAGTCTTGGCCAGCGCGTCCAGATCGGCCAGGGCTTTTGGGTACATCGAGGACCTAATGGAAATCGTAAGGTCTTCGACAGTCGGCTTGGCGTCGGGTACTGAAGAAAACGCTGCCACGACTGGATCCGGGTTAATGATTTCAACTGAGGTGCCAGGAGGTGGCGGCTCGGACTTTCCGCAGCCGGCCAAGGCTAATAGGCAGAGCAACAGAAGTCCGAAAGGCTGTCTCAACATATCAGTAAGAGGTGCCAGTGACGGTCCCGCCATGATAGGAGAGCCAATGGATATCGGGATCTCCCGTTGGACCTGTGATCGCGTTGTTGAGGTATGAAGTGGTAGTGACCACTTGCACTCGTTGTGCTCTGAGACAGCCAGTCCACTTCACCATTTCGGCATGGCCATCAGTGAAGCCGAGCCCGCCCGCCCCGCCATGGTAAGCGGCCGGAGTGTCCGTTATGTGGGTTGCGTCATCCGGATTGAAGAAGCCCGCGTCATTCATGCTGTCAGGGTGCTCATCCACAAAGAGCCAGGTGAGTGATGGTCCGGGAATCTTGAGTTCTGCGGTTTTGATGTAGTGCTGATAAATCGCGCTCCATGGACCTTGTTCAGCATTGCCTTCGCCACAGCCAATGTTGCCGGAGATGCTCCTGACGCGCTTCTTCCACCCAAGGGCTGCCTGCCCGGAACTTAAGAAGTTGTCAGCGGGACATTTGAACACGCTTACATTCTTTGCGACGTAAGGTCCAATCCGTGCGTATCTGTCATCTACGAGGTAAGACTCGTTGATGTTATCCTGGCTGGTGGTCCAATCAAGCCATCCCTCAACCCATCCCATGCCATACTTTGGATCGCCCGCGGCATGGTTTGCCTCGCCGCCATGCAGGGCCGGCGGCATAAAGTCGGCGTTATCATGCGTGTACATGTGCCACGATTTGATGACTTGACTCAAGTTGTTCTCGCAATAGATAGCCTGGGCTTTTTTCTTGGCCTTGGCGAGCGCGGGCAAGAGCATGGCCGCCAGGACGGCGATAATCGCAATAACAACCAACAGCTCGATCAGGGTAAAAGCGCCCAGGAACAGCCTTCGTTTTGGCGCCATGTTAAGAGACCTGGGTTGCGGAGTTTTCATTGGTCTGACCGCCCCGGGCGGTTTAGCCCGGAGTGGCTTGTGCCTGACTTAATATCATGCGCCATATGAATCTGTCAAACAGCATAAATATGCGGTGAAGGCCGTCTTGCTACACGGCTGATCCATCTGGTTTTGGGGAGGCAGTTGCGTAGCCTTCGCAGTGGCGGGCTCGCTTAACCCTGCCCGAGAGTCGGCGTGCCGTGGCTTTTGAGGTCCATTGCGGCGCCCGGCACTCTCGCGGGTCGTATTGGGTCCGTTAAGTTCGGGTGTGGCGT
>PSRM01000100.1 GCA_003176045.1 Verrucomicrobiota bacterium
CCCTCTCCCCTTCGGAAGGGGAGAGGGTCGGGGTGAGGGGTCAACCTGCGGCCAAGCCTCGAGTCTAACGGTTCATTCAAGATCGCCCCGTGGGTCTGTGGGTCTCTGTGGGTCTGTAGGAGACAATTTCCTTCCTTGAACTTGGGACTTTGAACTTTAGACTGCCCGACTCTATGGGACATACCAAATTGCACATACCGGGACCGGTCGAGGTCAGTGAAAAAACCTTTCGCGCTTTCAGCACCACAATGATCGGCCATCGCGGGCAGGGATTTAAGGATCTATACGCGAAGATTCAGCCGAAACTTCAGCAACTGCTGAGCACGAAACAGTTGGTATTCATCAGCACTTCCTCGGCCTGGGGCGTGATGGAGGGGGCGATTCGCAACCTGGTATCCAAAAAAGTCCTCAACTGCATGTGCGGCGCTTTCTCCGACAAGTGGCTCGATGTGTCGAAACGCTGCGGCAAAGAGGCTGAGCCGCTCCAGGTTGCCTGGGGTTCGTCCATTCGCGCCGCGGAAGTGGACAAACGGCTGGCCACCGGCCTGTTCGACGCCCTCACGCTCATTCATAACGAGACGTCAACGGGCGTCATGAGTCCGCTGGCGGAGATCGCTGCGCTCAAGAAGAAATATCCTGACGTGATGTTCATCGTGGACTCGGTCAGTTCGATGTCCGCAGTGCCGCTCAATTTTGATGAACTGGGGATTGATGTTTTGCTGGCCGGTACGCAAAAGGCGTTCGCTTTGCCGCCGGGTACGGGCGTGTTCGTCTGCTCGCCTGCGGCCCTGGCAAAGGCGGCCACCATGAAAGACCGGGGCTATTATTTCGATTTTGTGGAGTTCCAGAAGAACGCGGAGCAAAATATGACCCCGAGCACGCCTAGTATCGGGCATGTGTTCGCGCTGGAATCGAAGCTGAACGAGTTCTTTGCCGAAGGGTTGGAGGCGCGCTACGCGCGGCATCGTCGCACAAACCAGATGACCCGGGACTGGGCCGCCAAACATGGGTTCAATTTGTTCCCGGAAAAAGGGTTCGAGTCCATCACGCTGACCTGCATCAGCAACGGGGCGCGGCCTGGCGGGCGAGTGGTGGATGTGCCCAAGCTTCAAAGCCGGGTCAAAGAGCGCGGATTCCTGATTGATGGAGGCTATGGAAAAATAAAGGGGACGACGTTCCGCATCTCGAACATGGGCGATGAGACGGAGGCGACGATGGGAGAGCTGTTTGGGGTGATGGATGAGGCGATGGGCGGGCTGTGAAACGTGAAACGTGAAACGTGACCAGAAAACCGGGGTTAAATGAGTTAAATGAGTTAAATGGTTAAATGAGGTGAGCGTGGTTCGTATTGCGTGGTGCGTGGACGAGGCCGGATGCTGGATACTGGATCGGACCGTATTCTCCGAGTCCCAAAGGGACAGCTGAGGAAATGTGCGCACGGGAGTTAGTCAGCCGTCCCTTCGGGACTCCTCCGCTCCGTCCGCCTAACCCAACACTGAAGTGTTGGGCTATTGTCGGTATGTCCCTCCGGGACAAGGACTTAGCTGAATTTTCCGAAAGGGATTAGGCTGAAGCCCGGTGTTAATGAGAAGGGGTGTCGTGCTGAGCAATGATTTGGGAGCCGGCTATCGGAGCGGCGAACTGTTTCAGGAATGTGCCTTCGCTGGGGTTGTAATAGGTGCCGCTGGCGGACGTTTCGAGTTTAACGGCGCGGACCATATAGTTGGCGGCCACTGAACCTTCCTTATCGAGATAGTTGGTGCCGGTTAGGGGAGTGGAAGTGAGGCGTTTGAACGGTCCTTCCAGATCGGTGGCGCGATAGACGTGATAGCCCACTACAGAGTCAATCGAGGGCGTCCAGCTTAGGTTAATGCTTCGGCCTTTGGCCTGGCTCGACAGAGGTCCCGGAGGAGCGACGACGTGCATGCGCAGAGTGGGGTCGCCCATGAGCGCGATATGGATTTGGCCTGCGCCATTGTTTAGCTGGTTGTGATATGGACCGCGTGGGCCGTTGTTCTGGGTCAGTCGCGCGCTGTAGCCGATCGTTTCGCCCAAGGCCATGTGGTGAAGGAACCAATGTGGGCGCCCAGACCATGCGCTGGCCAGACCGTAGCTCGGAAGCGCCAGGACCGAGCGCAGCATGTCGTCCTCAGCATCCCAATCGCCCAGCCAACTTCCGAAGCATAGAGCGAAGGCTGCTTTGATGTCGGCATGCACGACCTGGGCAGTCGTGCCATCCTTGTAGGAGTTGGCGTTGCCGATGCCTTCCATGCTGGTGAATGTGCCGGCGCCACAGCCGTAAGCCCAAAGGCAGGGCGTGGCGCTTAGTGTCGGAATCCACGTGCCCTGGCGCGGGAGCGATATGATGTTGGTGGCGCCGAAAAAAGTGGAGAAGTTGCGCCATCCGCTGGCCGCGAAGGCCTCGCCGTCACGCGCTCCAAAGTAATCTCCCAACATCGCGCGCCGCGGCAAATCAAACGCTTTGGTGCGGAATTTATGGTCCTTATTCAGATAATTACGAAGCAGTTCCACCTCTCGGGGGAAGGTGGGCGGTCCGCCTTCGCTCTGCCGCCCGGGCATGTGCGAGAGGTCAACGCGGCCAACCATGAGTTTGATCCGGGCGGGGAACGTTGACTGATCGAACTTGCCATCCCCAGGCACGTTGCGATTGCGTGGGTCCTCGGCCGTGCTCTGGTTCACCAGGCAATCGGTCCAGACGCCATCCATGTCGCCATAATAACCGTCGCACGGCCAGGCACCCTGATGCGCAGGAAAATGGCCATCCGGAACGATGTTTCCGGAATAGGGAACGGGAACGTGCCCGAAGAGGAAGACGCAGTTCACATTGGCGGGATCGGCAAAATGACGCGCCTTGATGAGGCTTTTGACCCGGGCGACAGAATCGGTCGGACTGACTTCGAAGCGTATAACGGACCAGCCATCGCCGACCAGATCCTGCTGGAGTCGCGCCAGTTCGAGGGCCAATTCAGCGGCGTGCGTCCTATCCACGACCAGCAGCAACGTGCCGCGATGCTCGCTCATAGGCACGTTGATGCCTGAGTAAATATAGCCGTAGCCCAAGAACCGCTCGGTATGCTTTACAACCTGATATTCATAAGCAGTTCCGGGCTTGATCTTTTTGTCGGTCCAGCTCGTGGTTGAGCCGGGCAACTCAATTGCCAGACCCCAGGAGGTGTCAGTTGATCTCTTCCGATAGACGCTATAAGCATCCGGCAGAACCATGGCGTCCTGAGGCCAGCTAAGGGTGATTTGAGGCGGCGCAGTCTGAACCGCGGCGCTGACTTCCACGGCGTATTCGAGGGTGGTTTCGGTGGCTTGGCCGGTGGTGGCTGCCAGGATCAAACAAGGCACCGAGACTGCTTGAACAGAAGCAAACAAAGAAAACAAAGAGAAGACCGGAGCACTCTTCGTTTGCTTCGTTGCCTTCTGTGCTCCGAAACTAAATCGCAAGAGCCGACGTGAGGAGTCTCTATTCTCTTCGACGAGCGAAGAGCGAAACCCCTGACGTCGTCTCTCGCAACCCAGTGCCAGGCGCCTCAGGACACCGATCAATTTGCGCACAACGGCACGAGGATAGCGCCGAGTCGCCACGCCTGAATATCCGGGGGATCGCTAAATCTGTTGTCGGTGTTTGGCTGACAAAACGGGCTGAAACGTGAAACGTGAAACGTGAAACGTGGAGCAGAACGATGATGGAAAATGCGCTGGTATTAGTAAACATTTTCGCGGTTCCCCCCTTCTCCCTATTTAACCTATTTAACCTATTTAACTTATTTAACCCTGCTTTCTAGAATTGATCTTCCTTGTTCTTAAAGAGCAGGTTGAAGGTGGTGAGCGAGCCGTAGCAGCGGGTGATGTATTGCTGCATCTCGATCTTCTCGCCATCGGTCAGGGTTGCGTGGCTGTTTATCTTCTGTTCCAGCACTCGCAATTGGTTTCGAATTCCGACGATTTTGTGAAAGAAGACTTCCATAGGAACATCCTTGGTCTGAAGCGTTGGATCTGCCGGGTGCAGGACGGCTTTGCCTTTGTGCCAGCGCGCGCCTAGCTGCTCGACAACAGCCTCGGGCTTTTCGTAACCCATTCTGGCGATTACATCCTCGATGGTTGAATCAATTAACTGCTTCAAAGGCTGTTCAAGGCCGCTAATCGTTACTCTGGGTTCGGCGGGAGCGAGGTCGCTTAGTTCGGGGTCAATCGTTCGTGGTGCATCTTCAAAACGGATTTCAGCCGATTTTTCGGAAATGGCAGTTACAGTCCCGACGCCGTATTGCGGGTGTTTCACCTTAAGGCCGATAGTCAGAGATTGGATTTTCATTCCAAATGGTAATCATAGAACCGATAGCAACCGCAAGCTTCTGCATCGGGCCAATGGTTGCCGCACAGTGCGTCCAATCAAAAGCGCCAGAGGACTGGCGCACTCCAAGACGCTTCGCGTATTCCAAGGCCCATCGGAAAGGCGGAGCTTTTGGAGTGCGCCAGTCCGGCGCTTTTCCACGGTACCGAACTCAAAGACTTTGAATTACATTCCTCGGCCGCCCGCGCAAGAAGGAGCGGACGTTCTCGACTGCGATGTTCATGAGCCGCGCACGGGCAGCGCGTGTAGCCCAAGCCAGGTGCGGGGTAATGATGCAGTTCTTCGCGGCAAGTAGCGGATGATCGGCAGGCGGCGGCTCAACGGATAAGACATCCAGACCCGCGCCTGCCAGGCAGCCCGCGTTCAGAGCGGCGGCAAGGGCTGCTTCATCTATCAGCATGCCGCGGCTTGTGTTGATCAGAAATGCCGTGGATTTCATCCACGACAATCGTTCAGCGTTGACGAGTTTCTCAGTTTTGGGTGTGAGCGGGCAGTGCAGGCTCAGGACGTCGCTTTGGCGAAATACAGTCTTGAGATTGACGCGCCTGGCCCACATCGGCAGCGGCTTCGGCTTATCAAGGCAGACAATGACTTTCATTCCAAACGCCGCGCCAAGCTTTCCCACGGCCCGGCCAATGCGTCCAAAGCCGATGATTCCCAGCGTGAGTCCATCCAGCTCGATGAGTGGGTGATCCCAGAAACACCAGTCCGGTTTGCGCGACCATTCACCTGCACGAACGCGCTGGCCGTGATCGCCTGAGTGCTGTGTCAATTCGAGCAACAGCGCGATTGTCGTCTGCGCAACGGATTGTGTGCCGTAAGCGGGCACGTTAGTGACCACGACACCTCGCTCCTGGGCGGCTGTGAGGTCCACGACATTCGTGCCTGTCGCCGTAATTCCAATGTACTTCAGCCGGGGCAGGCTCTCAATCTGCGCGCGGGTGAGAAGAATCTTGTTGGTCAAAAGAATCTCCGCCTTGGCGGCTCGCGGCGAAATTTCGGAAGGAGCAGATCGGTCGTATATCTTGCAAGGGCCGAGCGATTTAAGCTCGTCCCAGCTCAAATCGCCGGGATTCAGAGTGAAGCCATCGAGGACGACTATGTTCATAGTCCTAATCCCTTGCCTGAAGCCGTGCGAGCCGTTCGTGCCGCAGCCGATCCAACTCCTTTCGCAGCGGCAGCCAATAACCCCTGTCCGATTCCCGTTCCTTGCGTTCCTCTCGCTCTAACGCGCGTTCCACCGCACCGTGGTCACCCCCAATCGCGACCGGCAGTAAAGGTCGCCGCTTGATCAAACTGCGGCAAAGGCGCACGTGAGTTTGTGCAAGCTGAATCAGAATCTCCGGAGTCCGCAACTCCAACAGCCAGAAACGGACCCGGGCTCCACTCGCCTCGTCACGGTTCTGGAAATAGTGAGCCTCGACCAGGCGCCTGACCATGGGCCAATCTTTGTCTCGTTGGGTCTTTTTCGCTCGGACCAGATCTGGCAACGAGAGCAAATCGCAGCGCGACCCATCAGGCAGTTCAATGGTTGTCCGGCGTTTCCACAGTCTGGAGAATGGGTCCACTGAGCGCATTTTGGACATCACATCCACACGCATTGCTAAAGCCTCAGGATGATGGCAGCGGAAATGGATGGCGTGGCCTCGACGCAGATATTTCGCTTCAAACGGCGGAAGCGCGATTGCCTCGGCGCGAAGTTCGGCAAGCGCCCGTTGGAGGCGGGCGAGGTTGGCCGGCTCGCACAGGATCGCCAAATCGGTGTCCCTGCTAAACTCGGCCGCGCCGTAAAACACGCACGCCTGGCCGCCCATGAGCAGGGCGCGGACGCGGTGCGCGCGCATCGAAGAAAGGACTTTGCGTATCGGGTTCGGGATCAA
>PSRM01000356.1 GCA_003176045.1 Verrucomicrobiota bacterium
TGAGTGACATTGAAACTGAGCGAATAAATACTCGAGTTGGTGGTCGGCAACGAGTTGGTGATCGCGCCGTATTGCAGCATACAAACATTGTTGCTGATCCAGGGCGCGGGCAGTTCGGGATAGATGTTTACTGAGTTCGACACCACGTGCCATCCTTCGAACACTGCTCCCGGCACGTACGGCCCGACCGGGGAGGCCTCGAACCCACAGGTGTAGAAGGGAGACCAGTTGGTTTGAGCGAGGAACGGCGAATTGATGTTGGTGAATGTGCCCAGGCCGACGGCGCCCACCCCGCCCCGGTCCTCAAAGAGCAGCACCCGCGTGCCCGTCGGACTGATCAGCGTAATCGCAAGGTCCGACACGCGCGGGTCTTTGAGCGAAAGCGCAACGTCCAGGGACGAAATCAGCATGTGCGAGAAGTTAGTCACATAAGCATACGTGACTGCATCATCCTGGATGTTAACCGGAGAGCCCACATCAGCGAGGGAGTTGAAGATGGTGGCGGTGTTCAGGTCGATCCTCGCTTTGATGAAGATGTTTACGTCATCCGGGCCCAGATTGCAGATCGTCACCGAGTAGGTCTGGCCTGGCTGCAAAGGCGGCGTATCCAGCAGGCTGATGCTGAGCGAGGTGATCGCGCCCGCAGTCATGTTCGTGATCAGTGTGCTTTGGCAGTTGGCGCCGCTATCACCCAGCGGACAAACCTGCACCGACAAGGGGCCCGTGCCCGCGAAGACGGTGACCGAAATCGTGAGATTGGTGGCCTGAGGCGGGATCTGGACAAAATCCTCCCGGCACGCGCCAGGGTGAATGGTGGCATTGATACCCGTGGTCAGGTCCGGCTGGCGCTCAAGGAAAATCCGGAGAGGACCGTTGGTTCCGACGTTTCCCGGTGTGCCGTCGTACTCGGTCAGATGCCACTGGCCTGAGCCTTGCTTTCCGGCGAAGTTTTTCAAAGACCGCGGACCGTCGGTCGGCACGGCGCCGGGCACGTTCTTTTCTGCGCTATCATCATAAATATAGACCTTGTTGAAAACAGCCGTGTTGGTCGTGTGATTATTCAGATCAGCTCCGAGCGACCCGTGACTCAGGACCCCGATAAGATCTCCCACTAATTCGTGCGTGAGGACATTGGTGACGATCACTCTCCGCACAAAAATTGGCGCAGGCGCAATGGCGTAGATGGTAGCCTGTCCGGAAACGATGTGCCCGGCCGAGTTGATGAACGCATCTGGAATGAACTGGGGCGTCGGAAAACCGACGAGCGTCTCATTGCCATTGGCATCCGTGGCGCCAAAAGGCAAACGGCTGAACACTCCAGCAAACACATATTCCGCGGCCATTTGATCCTCGGACTTTACGCCCGCGTAATAAACCCCGCGAACGGCGTTGCTCAGAATGATGGTTTCCTCGCCGGGCCGCGTCAGCGACTTGTAAGCGTTGAAGACAACGTTGGGCGCGAGATTGGTTAAGTTGGGATCGGTTGAGACGTACAGTTCGATGTCCGCAGAAGGCCTCACGGCGTTCGCAGGATCGTCCACGTTCGTGACTCCCATGCGCGGCACCGAGAGGTCCGTGGCATCGGTAGTCAGGAAGGCCGCGTTGGTAAACCCCTGGTCGTTTGTCAATACATAGAAATGCCATTGGTTTGTGATGCCTATGGTGATCTGGCCTCGATCCGTGTTCGGCCAGGGCGAGGGATTAGCCCCCAAAAGTGAGATGGTGTTGGTGCCGAGCAAGGGTGTATTAGCGCCCACGTGCTGGCCCAGGAGCACGCCACCCGAGAAGTCCGGGTTGCCTTCGAAACTGTTCGTCATGACCGTCACCTGGGGAGAGTTCAGCCCAATGATCGGCCCGGTTGACGCCAGCGTAAGGGCGTTTGTAATAACTCCTTCTCCGGCCGAAATCACCAGCGCATAGTCCTGCACGACATTATCAGGATGGGCCGTGACCGCATTGACGTTCACGTGGCGGCCAAACACAGTCACTGAATAGTTGGTCCAAAGCAGCGGATCGATGAAGACGTTTTCGACGTTGTTAATCCGGTCTATGTTCGGAATGGAGTTTGTGTCCCAGGGCAGGTTGGAGGTTGCGCCCGAAAGAATATCGTTCCCGAAATAAATATCACCGGTATCGAGATTGGTTACCACCAAATCAAGGTCGTTGACCAGTTTGACCCCCGCGCTGGGATCGCCCGGCGGATCGGTCCAGGCGAGCGTGATCCGCATGGGGCCGCTCTGTGCGGCGTCGTCCACCTGAATGAAATAAGTCTGGCTTTGAGCCGTGGCCAGCGCGTTGCTTGGGCTCTGATCGAAAAAGAGCACCGGCGTGGCGGTCAGTTTATATGGTTTCGGCAAGGCAAGCGGAGCGCTGTTTGTGAGCGTAACCATACCCCAACCCTCGGAATTCAGCGGAGTATTAACCTGATAATCGTAAAGCGCCCCCAACGACACCGCCCCATTGATCAACAGCGCCTTCATTAAGGCGGGGCTGTTGGTCAAATTGAATCGCTGCTGGTAGAACTCCTGCATCAGCGCCAGCGTGCCCGACACCGCAGCGGCTGCCATGCTGCTGCCGGATTCGAATCGGTACCACGGCCCAACCGTGTTATTCAGATTGCTCAGCACCTCCTGGTAATTGCCAAGATTGTTGGTAACGGTGATGTCCGTAACGATGTCGAACGACACCGGGACGTTTGTGGCATCAAACACGCCGTACCACCAGGTGACTCCGGTTGGACTGATCGGCGCGACCGTCACTTGATTGGTCCCCAGGTAAGTATATGAACTGGGGGTGGGCGGGCCGGACTGCTTTACAAATATCGGGGTCGGGGGAAAAGGATTCGGCGAATTTGTCGTTGGCACCAGCGTAATCGTGAGCTGGATCGCATCCGGCGGAATATTCAGGAAACTGACGAACGGAGAGTTCGAAGAAACGGTGACCCCAGCGAACCCGCCGAAAATGTGGCCGGTAGGACTGTAATACGAGATCTGGTCCCAAACCGTCGAGCGAGTCGAAATCACGAACGCGCCGGGCGCAACCACGTCAGGTTTAAACCTGCCCTTGTCGCCCTCGATGCTTACCCCCACGTTGCCGCGGGCGGAGAAGCCGGCGATCTGATCCCCCGAATCAGTTTGGATCATCCAGGGCTGGTTGGTTTGACAGAGGACCCCGTTTGTCGCAGCGCTGTCCGGGGTGCATATATAAAACTGGTTGGTGATATTGCGAAACTGCTCCACGGCTCCCACCGTGATCACATTCTTGGCCGTAGCGGGTGAGAGGATGCTGTCTGCGAACCCCGCGGTGCCATCATCGGCGGCGCCGCCGTCATTGCCGGCCGCGAAGACATAAAGCACAGGCTGCGAACCGGACTGGAACGGCAGCGAATCCCGGACGGCGGCATCATAGCTCGCGGCTGAAATGTCGTAAGCGGGCGCATCGTAGTTCCAACCGTTTTGAGAGATCGCCGCCTTATATCTGGCAGCGGTCTGTTGCAGGTAGAAGTCGGGCACCGATGGGGCAAGGATGGTTTTCTGATTCAGGAAACCACCGAACGTCGTCGTTTCAGAGGTCGTATTCGATACGGCAAGCGAATGGGAGAGCGAAAGCAGCGTCGCCCCCGGCGCTTTGCCATGGAATTGATTTGTCACGGCGGGCGAGAATGATCCCTGGACAAAATTCGTGACTGTGGTGGATTTAATGCCGTTGCCCATGATAATGCCCGCTTCGTGCGTCCCATGGCCGGTCGGATCGTAACCCCCAGCCCCGAGGACATCGTTCGCATCGAGCACAATTCGGCCCGCCAGATCGGGATGGTTAGTGTCCACGCCGCTGTCGGCGATGGCCACGATTACATTCGTGCCGGTGAGCCCGAGGTAATTGGGAGCATTGGAGCTATTGATCGCGATCCCCATAGCAACACGGCTCAGATCATTCGCAGGCTGACGAAATGAGGTGCTCTCGATTCCCTTTACTCCGGTCAACCCGGCCAAAGTGGAAAGCGTTCCGTCCATAGGCCGGAGTTTGAGTACCGGCCCGAACGGCGACTGATCCTGGCTGAGGATTTGCCCCCCGAGCGCCTGGATTTGGGCCGTGGTGGCCTCCGCTCTGTCGGCGAACAAGACCACATTCAGCATCGTGCCATCGGGCAGCGGCAGGTTCTCTGCGGCGGTCTTCAGCAATGGGCCCTTCAGCTTGTAGTAGGGTTCGTACGCGAGCACCTGCTGCACTTGCGGGTCGGCGCCCAACTGCTGCGCCGCACCCGCCGAAGCGCGGACCAGATAAGCGTTGTTCGGAATGTAGGAAATGATCACGGCGCCGGCGGCGCTGATCTTCGAGCGGAAAGCATTGTCCGGATCGGTCCGGGATTGGACGATGTAAGCGCCGGGATCACCGTTGGAAACCAAATGAGGGGGAATTTCGGATTTCGGATTTCGGATGGATTTCTCAGTGTCGTAGAGCGCGTTTTCCAGAATAATCGAATGGGGCCGCTTTGTAAGCTGGCCGGAGGTCAAGGTGGTGTTCGAAAGGCGATATTTTAGGAAATCATTTTTGGCTTTTGAAGGGGTCGAGAGTCGAGGGTCGGGGACAGCATCGAGGGGCGAGGGGCGAGGGACGAGGGTCGAGGTGGAGGACATCGTTTTGGCCTCGGAGACTTTGGACTTTGGACTTTCGTCGCCAGTCCGGCTCGGACCTTTGGACTTCCGCTCGGCTTCCCAGCGATCGCCCAACCGCCAGAAGTAGAGCGCGGCGGCGAAGCAGAGCAGGCTGATCAGCAGCCAGGTGATGGAACGTCTATAGTTCAACGTTCAAAGTTCAAGGTTCAAGGTTCAAAGTTCAAAGTTGGATTGTATGGACCGCCGTTTCGCGGCGGCACGTCGGCGGGACGTTGGCGCTCCCGGGATAGATAGGTTGGTGGATTATTGGTGGTTGGCCGAACAGCGGCAGGACAGTTTTACATCGCGTCTATTGTGGAGAAATCCTTGTCGAAATGCCAGTAGGAGTTTTACTTAGCGGCCAAAGGAGTTAATTAAGATAATTGAGTTAATTGGGTTAATTAAGGACCCGCGAAATACGCGAAAAGCGAAGGACACGAATCGCACGTGCGGCGGGAGAGAATAGCTGCAATTCTGCCGTCCCTGACGGGACTTGTGGCCTTTGCGCAAGCTAACCCACCGATGAATCGGTGGGCTATTATCTTTCGTCCCTCCTGGACTATGGCGGTTTTCACGTTTCACGTTTCACGTTTCACGGCTCCGCCGGCAAGACGTTAAAACTTTCTATCACCACGTGCGGGTTGGAGGGGGCGCCATCGATACGCACCACGGAGCGGGTGGCCACTTCGGCAGTGACCTGGTAATTCGTGCAAAGGCCGGAGAAAGTGCCGCTGGTGACCAGCGAGTTATTTGCCGGTTTCAAGGTCTGGCCGTAGGCATAAATCACAAACCGCGGCGTATGATCGCACTTGATCAGGCCGAGAATTTGCTGCGGGATGCGCTCAAAAACCTCGTCGTTGAGAAACGGGGAATTTTGTGTGATGTAAGGCGAGGCATCTGTGAGTTGCGGTGTTTTGAGAATGTCGCCAAGGCTGTGGAAAACCCCTCCCGCGAAACCTGCCCGCGTCTGATTGATTGCGCCTACGATTTGGGCAAGGGCCGGCACGGCCGTGAGGTCGTAAGCACCGGCGGGTTCAATGAAGGTGGATGCGGTCAAATTGGACATGACGTTCACCCCGGCCAGCACGGCCGACCAGGCCGGGAGATTGGTCTGGTTGATAGACAACTGGCCGCGCGTGGCACTGTCGCAGAACGAGGTCGTGAAGAGATCGAGCAGCGCCCAGTCGTTCGTTGGGTGCGAAAACCAGGCATCGGTCATGTAATTGGTGGGCGGCCTGGTGGCTAAAGGCCAGCGGCTACTGATGACCTGGCCGTTATTGGTGTATATCTGCTTATGCCCGCTCCACTTGAGCCAGGCATTCAAGGGCTCCATGCCAACGGCGTTGGCCTTCAGGTAAACCGTTTGCCAGGGCGTGCCCCGATGCACGCGGCCGATCAAACCAACATTAGCAAACTTGTTAGTCGGGAAATCCCAATCATCAGACGTGCCTTGAAAATCGGGATGATTACGGCCAGTAATGACCGTAGCATCTTTCATGATGGTGTCGGCAACAGTGCCGCTATACGGGCGATAGTGTTTGTTGACCGCCATTGGACTGACGCCAGGGATATAAACTGCTGTCGTAGTCAGAGAAGGCACATCGGTTGGCTGGCCCATCAAATCTACCAGGTCCGGGACCGTGTAGTGCACCAGCGGATCGTTCGCTTGCCAACTGTTATTGAAATAAAGAACGCGCGACGGGTTGAACGGAGTATCGAATTCATTGCTGATGGTGCAGATGAATCCCGGCCTTGAGTAAGGCACCCCAGCCACGCCTGGGAACTGGCAATAAAAGTGGTCCACGGCATCCTGATCAATCTGTCCCTGGGAACTCTGATCAACCGGAAAGTCCTGGGGCGGGTTGGCTTTGAGGCCGTTAACGCTCATGCTGACAGAGATCTGGTTCATGATGCCGTAAGTGGGGATCAAAATATTCGTGCTGCCGTCCATGCGATTCGTGCACCACATACTGTCTCGCGTGCCGCTCGGATAGGTGTTGGCGGTGCACTGTGACCCATTGGCAAACAGATTGATTAAATCCATCGGGCCCTGGGTGGAATCCAGGTTCACGTAATCCACAATCCGGTTTGCTTGTTGATCCACAAGCACAAAACGTAGCCGCGTCCGAACGTTCAAGAACCACTGCGGCACCGGGAACTGGTTGTGAGCTGAAACCAAAGTGTAGTCGCCCGTCGGCGGGACGAACTGGCCCAAAACGTCCGAGTAGCAGTTGGTCATGGACAACTGATTGGTCGTCCAGATTCGGAAGCAACCATTTGCAGGGTGCTTGGTATCAATGAAACCGGTCCAGGTCGCAAAATTCGTGCTGACCGGATACGAAACGGGCCGGTTGGTTGGTATCACCGAAATCATGCCGCTGTTATTGGTGAATGAGGCGAACGCTTCGGCCCATGCCAGGACCTGCAAGGGACGGGGGTAAGCAGCCGCGTAAGAATTCCAGCCCTCTATTCCTGCCGAATTGCTGATCGTGAGACTGTACATCTCGTTCGTAAACTGGATGTCAGGCGTATGATTCCGGCTGAAGTGCAGTCTGCGCGTGATCTGGACCTGAGTCTGCATGCCCAGGGTGTTAAAATTCGGATATCCCTTTTTGGCCCCGACCACCACAGGCATGCCGTAAATCATCGGTTCCACGGCCGGAATTGTGCCCAGGGTGGGGATATTGCCGATATCCACAGCGCTGTTTAGATCAAGCAAAGGAGGAGCACCTTGCTGCACCAGACCGGCATCTTGAACTTCAACATAGCCGGTGATGAACACGTAAGTGTTTGTGCCACCTGGAGGCGCGTACTTGCGGAAAATCGGGCGAAAGACGCTCGGAAAACCGTTGGTGGCCGTCGGTACACGGAAAATGCGGTTGGTGGTGGCATCGTAAATGTTTGCAGCCAATTGCATCAGGCGATGAACGTTGGCGCTGTAATAATTGGTGGGATAAATCTGAATGTGGATGCCTTCCAGGCCGCCGATTGTGTTCGGCACCAGCATGTTTGTCGCTCCGACTCCCACACTGTAGCCCTGGTCTTTGAGAAGACGCACGGCGGCGTTCGTGAAAAATTGCAAGGCATTGGTCCAGGAGATGAAGTTGGTGACCGCGTTCGGCACGATGTTGCCGTTATCGTCCACGTTCTTGTAGTTGAGGTTCAGTTTGGTCTGAGACTCAGGAGCCGAGTCGGTGCCCAGGGATTTGAGGATGTTGTAGAAGACATAACGGCTGGAGCAATCGTTGCTCGTTCCGAGCATGGTCAATCGGTCGGTGAAGTCGTACCCACTGGTTACACCGATCCTGGTTTTGGATTTGTCGAACAATTCCTGAGTGGTGAAGAAATGGTTGGTGTTTGGCGATCCCGACCAGCCGCGTTGACCATTCACCAGGTTGCGGTCGCTATCCAGCGATCCGAGCGGAGGCCAGACCGCGTTGGTCATGATTGGGCCAACGGAAAAGTCGTCAACGTTATCCAGAGCAAAAGCCGTCGCGGCGGAAGCTCCGAATAATTGACCGATATTTTGGAATCCGAGATTGGGAGCCCTGACATTTTGGGAATAGCGGTAGCGCAGCAGGGCCACAGCGTCCTGGAACGAGGAGCCCTGGTTGCCGGCATGGGCCTGATGGTCCAGGAACAGAGTGGGATTGTACGTATAGTGCTGACCAAGCGCTGTGTCCACGCCATAGGGCCACGCGTTGGAATTCACATCCACGAGGAGAGACGCAAAATTCTGTTCCCAGGTGCCTACACCCTGATTGCGCAGGAAACAATCGGCGCCGTTCATGCTGAGGTTCGCCCATCCCGCCACCTGAGAGTAGTTATGGCCGTAATTGATATCTATGGTCTGGCCGGCGGGGGTCACTAGATACGCCCAACGGTCAATGAACAGATTGTTCGGGCCGTGAGTACGGTCGGGATATTGAAGGTCGCCGACCCATTCGGGATCGCCTGTCAAATAGTTTGTGGCGCTGATCGGGAAGATGAAGTTTGGCATCAGCGCGCCGTTCGTGGCGTTGTAAAAGGGATTTGCCGGGTCACCGCTGATGACGGGCAGCCAGCCGTTGGTTTCGAAGCGGCCATTACGATTCAGGTCGAGATAATAACGGAAATCCAGGCCGACCTTCTGATTCGCATTGGTGCCGATGAATACAGGTGGCCGGGGAGCGTACTGGAGATTGGCGATGTTCATCAGCCATTCGGTGGTCTTCAGAGGCGGGCCGCTTGGCCAGGGGCTGGTTACGGTCGCCGGCCTCTCAAATTCGTAATTCACGTTGGTCGGGTTGGGATACGGCAACGATGGCAGGATCGGGTTCGGATCGAAACCGACCGAACTCTTGTAATTGGTCGAGACCATCAAGCGGTAGTTCCACTCGTGGGAGGCCATGATGTCGGCGATGATTCTGGCGATGGCCTGGTTTTGGGCGTTTTCAGCCGCCAATTTGGCAATGTTCTGCTCGGTGGTGTTGCTCACCGACCCCCGCTCCGTGCGCGTCAGGAACAGGAACGCGATGGCCATGAACGTGATGACCGACAACAAAATGAGGGTCACGACCAGGGCAACGCCCTCCTGTCGGAAAACCCGAAGGCCGAATCCCGAAGCCCGAAAGAAATCAGATGGTCGGAAGGCGACAACGCGCCGCTGCGACTCGGCCAGTGCGCCGGACACAGCACTCTGGCCGCGCCCTGCTTCGAGGACCGCATTTCGACCTCCTTTCGGATTTCGGATTTCGGATTTCGGAATTTTCATTGATATGCCGAGAAATCTACGTTGCGGATCGGGATGCGCTGTCGGAACAGATGGACCTTGGCGACGTTGTCAAAAAGATACTTGCGGCCAGCCGGAGTGGCTGCGCCGATGGATTTGTAACGCTGTAGAGTTTTGGGCTCAAGAATGCCCAGTTCCAGTTCGAGATAAGCGGGGACGGCGTTGCTCCAGCAATAGTAATCCACTTGATCAAGCTGGGCGCCCGAGTCGTAGTTGATGGCGCCATAAGCATTGGTCAGGATCGTGTGCAGGTACGGTTGCAAGGGATGGCCGTTGGTTTGGATGGCGTTGGTGAGGCAGGCGAGTTGGATAAGTTTTAGATCTTTAATCGTGTACAAGCCGTAAGGAAGCAGAGGCAGCCCATTGGTGTCCATCGCGCGCAGGCGCAGGTGAACGACGCCGTCGGCGATACGATTGGAGGACATGCCGGAATAGGCTCCTACTGGCGTTCGGGCGGGGTTTGGAAACCCGCCCGGCGGCGAAAACGTGCGGTTGCCTATATCGTACATATTGTAAAACAGGGCAAAAGGAGCGCCCCTGGTCGCGTTGGTGGAGGAATAGCGGTAGAGTGAACCCGTCAGGGCATCTTTATCATCATCACGCACGATCTGGTAGCCGGTGCCGATCCAATCCTGGTTCAGGCGCGAGAGGAAAAAGTATTGCTCGATAATGTTGGTACGCAGGAACGCGCAGCCGGGGAGGGACTGGGTCAGAGGCGTCGGCGATAGCGATTGGTGCGACATGGTCTGAGGGTCCTGGCGCTCCGCGGCGGCAAAGAAATTGATCGTCCAGGGCCAATTGTACTGGCCCGCGGTTAAAGTCGGGCCATTTGCCGGCGTCATCTGTTCGAGGTCGCGCACGAGCATGTCCATCACCGCGCGCCCATTTTCCAACACATCGGTTTGCATCATGCCCTGTTTAAACACGCGCTGCGTTTGATTGAACATGATCAGCAGGCCGATGACGATGAAGGAGAGCAGGGTGATGGTGACCAGGATTTCGATGAGCGAGAAGGCGTTGAAACGTGAAACGTGAAACGTGAAACGTGAGACGTTGTGCGTGGTGCGTATTGCGTAGTGTGTGTTTTGTCTGGCCTCGACGCTCGACCCTTGACTCTCCAACCATTGGACCATTCGAGGAAAAGCGCCAGAGGACTGGCGCACTCCAAGACGCTCCGCGCATTTCGAGCGCCCTTGACCCTCGACCCTCGACCCCGAGGACTGTGGACTGTGGACTGTGGACTGTGGACTTTCCGAGCTCATTGCCGGTAGTTTCGTGGTTGCATGAAGTACAAGGTGTCGGACCAGGCTCCAAACTGAGAGGCATTGTCATAGGGCGCGCCCTGAACCGGCTTGTACAACCAGCCGCCAACCATCGAACGCAGAACCATGCGGCCGTTGCCGGTGTCGCCGTTGGCCAGCAACGGCCAGCGGAAGATCAGGCGCAGGTCATGCAGATTGGTCTGGAGGATCCCCGTCACATGCCGCGCGCTATTGGTAGCGGCAGCATAGGGATCGTAACAGACGGTATTGGTGTTGAGCTCGACGACCATCCGGTATCGAAAACTCAGGTCGAGCACATCGCTGCTGGTTTGGGGCGCTTTATCGCTGGCGCCGCCGCTCATCGCGCGAACGAACGCCACTACGTGGTTGCTATAAAGCAGGCTGGATTGCTCAGTCGGGCTGCCGCTGGTCTGGGGGACGTACTTGGGCGTGCTGAGCAGGCCGACAATGCGATAGCCGTTGATGAGTGGATAGGGTGGCGCCACTGGAAGGGGTGGATTCCCGGTGATGAAAGAATTGGTGTAACTGTAAATACTGGTCCAGGCCCGGATAGGGTTGCCTAGCGGTCCACCGTAATAGGGGTTAGGCACCCGGTAAGCCGACGTATCGATTTGAATGGCGTCCACATAGTTGGTCAGATCATCCAGGCCTTGCTGGCCGTTTCGAATGGCATCGAGCCAAACGGCGGCATCCTGGTTGACTATCGTTTCCTCCCGATTATCGCGCTGGACCTGCATGCCCGTGGGCAGCACGCCGATGATGGCCACCAGCGCGAAAGCGATGACCGCCAGGCTCAGGGCAATCTCGATAAGAGTAAAACCGTGGGAGCGTCCGAGCGTCGGAGCGTAAGAGCGTGGGAGCGTGAAACGTGAAACGTGAAACGTGAAACGTGAACGGAGACCGTGCTTAGTCCGCCCCTCGCCCCCCGACCCCCGACCCTCGGTCTGACCGTGGACTGTGGACTGTGGACTGTGGACGATCATTGTAGCTCCGGATGTTCGGCGTGGCCGCGGCCGGTGAGCCAGTCCACGTTGACCAGGTTGTAGCTGTTGGTGGTGTTGCCCGGCGGGCTCTCATTGAGCGCGGGGACTATGGCCGGGTTGCCGAGGATGGCGGCCTTGCTCGTGTCCCGCGGGTAGAGCACCGCGCCTTTGGAAAGCGGGATCAGGCCGGGAAGATGATAGCCCGAATTGTCCGTCCACGGTTGCTGCAGATTGCCGTTGTCGTCAACCAGGCGGCCAAGATAGTCGAACGCAATGTAGGGAAGTGACAGATATTGATTTTTGGCAACACTGATCGGGTTTTCAATGGTCGGGAACGGAATTTTTGTGGTCTGCAGAAAGACGGGGATCGAGAAGGCGAGGCCGGTTGGGTTATTTGTGAAGATTTTAATCGGGGACGGGTGCGAAGTGTCAGCGCTGGCTCCGTATTGGAAGCACGGCGGCTGGTAGCAGGGCTGCGGAAATTTCGCCCATGGAATGAAGGCGCCGTCGGAGATCGTCTTCCAGGAAGAAAGATAGCGGGCTGTTGGCCGGCCCGGCTGGTCACCGATGCTGCGCAACGAAACATACGCGTAGGACGTGAGCTGTTTATCCAACAGTTGCATCACCGCTGCCTGCTGGGCCGCTTGGGCGGTGTTGAACGCCTGCACGAACTGCTGGTCAGCCGAGAGCATCGGCATAAAAACCATATAGACTGTCGTATGCTGACTGATGGCAAGCTGGCGGGCGCGGCCAACATCCGCCATCAACTGGGCGGTGGCCACCGCGCCGGGATTGGGCCTGAAACTTTGAAACGCCGGCAACGCGATCGCCGCCAGGATGCCGATGATCGAGATGACGACCAGCATCTCGATCAACGTGAAAGCGTTAAAACGTTGAAAGGTTAAAACGTTAGAACGGGGCGTGAAACGTGAAACGTGAAACGTGAAACGTGAACGAAGACCGTGCTTAGTGCTCCCCTCGACCCTCGACCCCTGACCCTCGTCCGAACCTTGAACCTTGAACTTTGAACCTTGAACTCTGAACAAAATGCATTCCTGCAGGCCCCCTATTGACCACTGACTACTGACTACTGACTCTCTCGTGCTCGTTTTCAAAGTGTGTTCTCTTTGTTCACGTTTCACGTTTCACGTTTCACGCATCACGTTTCACTTCCAACTCACAACATTGTCCTTATTGGCGCCGAAGTTCGCTGGGGTGTTTTGGTCAATCAGACGGTCGGGGCCGGCCGACCAGACCATGACCTCGGTGTTGTTCTGGTAGCATTTGTAATTATTGTCGGCATTGTAGAACAGTCCGTTGAGGCCGCGCTTGGGGTTGTTTGAATCGGCCTGGTCGGCTGATACCGCAGGCAGACGATATAATGGGTCCCGGGTTTTTTGGCAGCTATCCAGGTCCAGCGTGATGATATAAGGGTTGCCCCAGGGATCGCGATAGACGCCATCGGAACCGACACCAGAGCTGATGTTGCCAGTGACAGTGGGCGCACTGAGGTATTTGGTGCGGTTGGTGTTCTTGACGTGGCCCGCGTTGAGGGTGGGTGCGCTGTTGGGAAACGCTTCCAGGTCCATCAGGATGGCGATCAATTCGGAGTTGTTGGCCTGGTAGTTTCCCGGGGCTCGAATGGTTTTCAGACCATTGGGCGTGCTAAACCCCTCAGCGGTGTTCGTCTGGCCTCCCGGATTGAGGCAGGACACATTGGTTGTGCCAAAAGTGAAGTCATCGGGAGGTGTAAGCGCGGCCACCCCCTTCGCAGCTTTTGAGGATGGGAACTGGCTGTAGTCGTGTTCGTAGCTGTAAATGGCGGCGACGATGTTTTGGATTTCCTGTTTAGACTTGGTGATTTGGGCTTTCTTTTTAATGGCCGGGAACACAGCCAGAATCATGCTTGCCAGAATGCCGATGATGGCGATGACGACGAGCATTTCTACTAAGGTGAAGGCGTTAAAACGTTGAGAGGTTAAAACGTTGAAACGGGGGGCGCAAAACGTGTTGCGTGTTGCGTGTTGCGTATTCCGTGAGCGGCCGTGGTGGAGCGTGTTCATAGCAGACAAAGGTCTAGTGGATAGGTGGAGATGATGGTGAAGCGGAGCGGCTGAACTTTTACGGCGGCGGTCCAGGCGCACTCGTTCCATGCAACAGGCAGCGGACGAAGCCCGAGATCGGACGGGGACAAACGAATGGGGACAAACGAATGAGACAAGAAAGAGAAGTTGCGGTCACAATCAAAACTCATTCGTTTGTCCCCATTCGTCTGTCCCCTTCGGTCTGATATCAGCGGAACTCCTGCGCTTCTTAGTATTCGCGTTCGACGTTTCATTTTAGTGAGGGTCGGCGGTGAATAGAGGGGTTTTGGACCAGTTGCAGACCAGGCCTGTTCTTCCGCCGACGTAAACGACCGTCCACAAGTCGAAGGAGTTCGCGTTGCTCAGGCCGGGATTGCGGTAGCGCCAGGGATTGATCTTTTTGAAGGTGGAATCGGTGATCATGATCGGCCCCTCCAATGCAGTTCCAAGAACTGCGTAAGGTGAGGCATTGGGGGTGACGAGAAACTGACCGGAGGTCAGCGTCTTGATGAAAGGCACGGCCTTTCCGCCCTCATCGCCTCCGCCGCCGCGCGTGCAGTTGAGGATCCCGCCGACGTTGGGGCCGAATGTGTTCGTCACAGCTACACCGGGGATCGAAGCGCTGCCATCGAGTGTGCTGCAGATACTATTCGCGGGATTATTGGTAACGCCCAGCAACTCAAAATAGAGGGAGTTAAGCTGAACACCAAAAGTCGGGTTGGTGTAGCTGTTATCGGCCGGTGGATAGTAGCCCATGCGTGCCTTGTACGACTCGATGGCAGTTTCCACTTGAGCAAGTTCGGACGCGGCGCGCTTCTTAATCCTGGCCTGCTTGATCCCACCCATCGAGCCGAAGGTCAGGGCCGCCAGGGTCGCGATGATCGCGATCACGACCAACATTTCGACTAGCGTAAACGCAGACCACTGACTACTGACTACTGACTTTGGACTTTGGACTTTGGACTTTGGACTCGTCACGGCCTTTCACCTTTCTCTCAGTTCAGTTTCCATTCGTTCGCTCAGCCATTGTTTGATCATGCTTTGATAATTTAAGAACCTGGACCGAGCCAGCCGTTTGATCCGCGCCAGCATACGGGGATCTATGCGCAGGGTGATGGTGACTGATTCAGCGCTCTCGCTGCCGTTTCCGGCTACGGCGCTCTCCATCAGACGCACATCGGGCTTATTCTCGGCCCAGAAATCTGCTTCGGCCTCTTCGCTATCGAAGATGGGGACTTCGTCCCATTT
>PSRM01000039.1 GCA_003176045.1 Verrucomicrobiota bacterium
GAGAAGATGGCGGTGACATTGTCGAACAGCGGATAAGGCCCTTTGGCCAGGCGACCCGCCTGGCTTTCCACCAACGACTGGTAGGTGTGGCGGAAAGGATTCTGCAGCGTGTCCAGCAGTTTAGCGAGTTGGAAGCAGAGGAATTTTTTTGCATTGAACCAGGCGATGCGGTCGCGGCGATCCAGCGAAGCCAGTTGACTAGTGGTCAGGTCCCACAGCCGGTGCAGCTCGATATTGGCCCGGTAAATGTGTTCCGCTAAAGCGCCCAGCGAGCGGCCCATTTCGGTCTCTGGATCAATGGCGAAATGCGCCAACTGCTCCGCGACCAGTCCCGGAATGTCGTCAGCGGTTGAGGTGGAGCGCCGCGGACTCAATTCCCGCGCCAGCCTGAGGGCCGCGTCGGGAGTTTGAGGGACATTCATCGGAGCTCACACCTTATTTGCGGCGGATGTTTACGTTTCCACCCGAAGTTTCCAGCGCCAACCCGGTTCCCCCGCCATTAAGCCGGGCGGTGAGACGCGTTTTTTCCTTGTTCAGCGTCCCGGGGAAGTCGGATTTTACCCTGCCGCCGCTGGTGCGGGCGTCCAGATCCAAGGCTAAATTCGAGGCCAGCACCACGTCAACATTACCGCCGCTGGTTTTCAACAGACAATCCGCGTTGGGTTGCGCATTGAGTTGGGCCGACACGTTTCCCCCGGAAGTACGCGCGGTGATGGGGCCATAGGCATTCTCGACGCGAATGTCGCCGCCTCCGGTGCTGGCCTTGACCGTGCCCACGGTTTTTTCCAGCATGATTCGGCCACCCGAAGTTTGGGCCACCAGATTGCCTTTAATCTCGCCCAGGCGCAGATCGCCGCCGGATGTATTGACGTCCGCGTCGCCATCGCTCCTGGCCAGCGTAATGTTGCCGCCCGAGGTGTGTGCTTTGATGGGACCTTTGATCGCACCGAGCTTGAGGTTTCCGCCCGAAGTGTGGACCGCGGCTTTCCCCTCCAAATCTGTCACTTCAATATTTCCACCAGCTGTCTTAACATCAATATCGAACCTGGCAGGGATGGCCACTGTGTAATCCACCTGCAGCCGATTGAATGTCTTGCTAAATCCGGCCAGTTTTTGCGCGTTTTGCGCCTCAATATTGACTGCGTTGTCGCTCGAAGACATCTCGATCTTGTATTCGTCGAACACCTTTTTGGCTTCGGCGTCTGAGGCGTTCTTGAGCTCGCGCGTGACCTTGACCTCCACTTTGTCCGAGTCGGACGTAGTAATATGGAGCGAGCCTCGGTCCACGTTCACGAGGAGTTTTCCGTCCGGTTTAACGGTGAAAGTTTTGGTGATGACATCCTGCGCGGCTTGCGCAGCCAGCGCGCCGAGTGCCAACAAACCCACAGACAATAATGTTCCATAATTCAGTTTCATAATATGATTCCGGTTTGTTCGTCTTCATGGCGGTTCACTGATAATACTCGCGACCCACCCAAAAAGTTTCAACGAAAATAAACTCACTGAAACTCCACATGTTCTATACGCTACGCGGGTGATAATCCTCCCGATTCAACAACCCAGGCACAACCTATGAATGTCATCGTTAATTATGGCGGTCGAAAGTACGGAAACGATAATACAGCGGAGAACTACACTATTGACCTTTGGTTGAACCAATCCACCGATCGGCTAAGAGCTGCTTGGCTGAACCAGTCCAACTGGCGGCGCAAAGCTGCTCAATTTCCTCACAATAGCGACCGAATCGTGCTGGAGTACACGTTCGATGGTCCCCATGGAGGCAGATCGGAATACTGGGTCATGGGTACGCGCAGCGTTTACGGGGCGACGCTCAGGATGTCCGTGAAGGAAGCGAAAGAGTTGGCGCGCCTTCTACTTGGTTCCATTCGGCAGGCAAAGATCAGGAAAGGTCCGGTCCGTCAAACGTTTCGTCCTAAGAACCTCGCGGTGTAGCCGCTTGGCCGGAATCGCCAGCCTGGAGTGACTGATTTCCACAGGTTGTATCTCCATCAGATGGCCGAAAACGATAAAGGGTCGGTTCTCCATGTTTCCACATTTTTGATTTGTCCCCTTTGGAAAGGAATGATTGTCGTTGACCATCCTCAAGCAAGGAGCCATAGATTAGTGGTTTTGGCGAGCGGTGACTGTCATGGCGACATGGAGAACCGACCCCTTTCCGGCGTCCTTTACTCCTGCTTCGGTGCCCTCGTTGGCAGGCTGCTGTCAATCGCGGCGATCAATTGGTCTGCTGTGAAAGGCGTTTCCAAGCAGGCATCGGCACCAGCAGAACTCAGCGGTCCCAACCACTCAGGCATCGAAGTTAGCGCGATGATTGGGAATCGTCGGGATTCCTTCAGGTTCTTGATACGTGGGATGCAATGTTCGAGGGACGCGTTATGGTGAGCCGAGCGCAGGCGGTCCGGATAGAGGATGACGAAGGCGAAATGGTACGAGTGGGCTGTATCTCTTATTTCTTCCCACGTGCTGCATTCAACAACGCTTAAAACCACGCCGTCATGAAAGGTGGACGCAAGAAGCGCTCTAATGTTCTCGGTAACTCGCTGCTCGTTGCAGCCTAAGAGGACATTGATGTGTTTCCCCGGCGTACCCTGTTCGGACCTCGACTGCCGAAGTAAGTCGGGATGATTTTTCGTTGTCCACTTGACGAAAGCATCCACTGCATGATGCACAGCGTATTCGTCACTGTTCACCTTCCTCGCCCACCTTACGAAATCATCTCCCCAGAGCCCAGGCCACCTTTCCAGTTCTTTGAGAGTTATAGCCACAGGAATGCGCCTCTCCAGCATGGCCTTTCGAATCGCATCAATTTGGCGGCTATAGATTCTCTCCTCCTTGTTGCGCTCCTTCCACCCCTTAAGTGCCTCTACCAGAAAAACTGCTCCGAAAATGAAGAAGACGAAGGCATACTCGTATTGTTTCCGCCGGTACTCAGCCTCTGGGACTTCCGCGTCAAACTCGGGGGACGATGTAGCTCCGCCCGTTCCGGGCTCATCGCCCCCGTACGTCACGATACCCGGGCCTCTGTGGGTCATGCCACGCCAGACGAAATCGCCGCCAACATAAATGGCGACTGCTCCGGCTACCATCGCCGCGCACAGCCCGGGCCTCTCCCCTATCTTTCTAATCGCAGTCACGGGCCAGGCTGCGACGTATGCGATTACGCATAAGACTATGCGCTGTTGATTGCTAGCCATATCCATTGTCACCAGAAAGACTACACCGGCTGCAACCGCGCATAGCCATCCTCTTTCCTCATTCCCCCATCGGATTTTCGCCTTCGGCGCGAGCTTGACTTTTTTTGCGGCCCGCTCCGGGCGGGCTTTGCGAAAAGACCGCTTCTCCAGCCTGCATAAAAAAACCACGATGCCGACACACAGGACTATTCCCAGAATGCAAATGGCGATCTCGGACATCCCCATTGCCTTGAGCTTTTCAGCAATCCAAGGCAGACCGCGAAAAAAGAGAGTGGCCACCACGCCGATTAAGACCAAGAACGCCAGAGGAAAAAGGAAAACAGACCAATCCTTTAGCGCTTCCTTAATGAAGCGCGGGCGTGAAGGCTGCATAGGGAGAGGTCGGCCCGGTGGATTCCGACGTCGCTAAGCGAGCACCGGAGAGCTCACGAGACGGCATTGCACGGTGGGACGGACGTGGAAGGAAGAGTGGTTCACGATGCGGTTATCTTTGTTGCTCATGATGCCGCATTAATTTCAGTATTGACATACTCGGTAGCGGCCCGGCCCCGCAGTGCCGTCACCCTAAGAAGAGCCAAGCATTGTTCGAACTCTTCCGGCGTGAGGGCTTTCCGTCGATTCTCGATGTACTCTCGCACTAGGCGCCATCTTATAAGCGCCCTGATGAATTTGAATGTGTTGTTGCTATAAAAGCGGTTCGACCACCACGAATCGGGCCGGGCGAGCCGAATCGCTGTCCACACGGGAATCCATACAAATGGGTTAAACATAATAAAGACTTCACGTTCCGTTCGCGGCGCATCGCCGGACTTATCCAAATCACCCACGGACCATCCGGCTACAATGGCTAGTGCACAAAAAAGGCCGTAAATGGCGCTCAAGAATCTTCCCTTCAACGCGCTTACGACCGCGCAGATGAGCCAAACCGAGCCAAATCCGAGTCCAAGCACCAAATTTCCGGCGGTCATGGTGTTAACATGCAGCGCTGAAACCGCGCTGAAAAGTTTTAGTCATTTCCGCTCGCCCTCACTCAATTTACGCAGTTTTTGCTCAACCTCCGCGAGAGCGACGTGTCTAGGGTCGGCCGTGGAACGGGCGTAGCCGCCAATATTCTTTCGGCCTGCGCGATAGAGCGCGCCGTCGATTGTCATGTATAGGCAATAAAGTACGCCGTATTCAAGTGGCAACGCAGCGATCCACCATGGCCAATGAATGACGCCGATAATTCTCAGCGTCATCAGGACGATCCCCGCCCAGCCAATGAAGCCAAAAAAGGTGAATCCGATCAGGGCAAAAACAAATCGGAACGGCAGATCGATGATAAACTTGAGGGACTTCATTTTGTTGTTCGTTCGCGCCCGTCTGAACTCTCCACCTATGCAGGTAAACTCAGTCGTTCGCCTTACGTGAAGCCATTTAAGGCGACACTACAGTAGCAGGGCAGTCAGCCATTTCAAGCAACCATTTTAGCACTAATCGGGGTCGGGACAGCTTATTTTCAGTGGCGAATGATCAACGAACCACCCATGGTCATCGATCACGGTCTCGACAGAGAGTAGAAAGAAGTTGGTGTCAGGGTGTATTGCATCGAGAATGAAATGGAACCATGACCCCCTTTCCTGACCCCTTCTACCTTCCCGGTCACTCTCCTGTTGGTAACGAGTCCCCTAGCTGCTAAAGTGCTGACATGCTGACACGCCTAAAAGTGGACGGGTTCAAGAACCTGGTAGGTGTCGATGTTCAGTTTGGCCCTTTCACCTGCATCGCAGGAGCCAACGGCGTGGGCAAGTCCAACCTTTTTGATGCGATCCGCTTCCTGAGCAAACTCGCCAATTGGTCACTACTCGAAGCTGCGCTGTCCGTTAGAGACGATAGCGGCAGAAATGCGGACGTAAAGGGCCTATTTCATCGTGTCGGTAACTCCTCAGTGGAGAAAATGTCCTTCGAGGCGGAAATGATCGTACCATCGCCGGCAATTGACGACCTGGGTCAAGAGGGCAAGGCCACCACGACTTTCCTCCGGTACACTCTCGAGATCGGTCTCCGAACAAGCAAACCGCAGGCACAGCCTACAAACCCGCTGGAGATTCTTAAAGAGGAACTTGTCCACATTCTGCAGAGCGACGCGCCCAAGCACTTGCTGTTCCCCCACAATGCAGCCCAATGGCGAAGGAAAGTTGTCAAAGGCAAGCGAGCCGGCGTTGCGTTCATCTCAACGGCTGGTATCGGAAACGAGCCTGGAACTGATACCAAAGCCCGTATCATCAAACTACACCAGGATGGGGGAGGCAAGGGCCGAGCATACGAGCGCGCAGCCACGGCTCTGCCCCGCACCGTCCTCTCATCAGCTACTGCCGCCGAGAGCCCCACAGCACTTTGTGCTCGCAGGGAAATGCAGTCCTGGCAGCTTCTTCAATTAGAACCGGCCGCGCTACGCCAGCCAGACGAATTTACCGCCCCGAGCCAACTGGAGAGCAACGGCCGTCACCTTGCAGCCAACCTCTACAGGCTCGCCACACACGATGACTCAGACAAAGTCTGCAGCCAGCTTGCAAATCGTCTGAGCGAGTTGATTGGCAGCGTTCGGAGAGTCCGCGTTGACCGCGACGAAAAGCGCGAATTGTCGACGGTGATGATGACCAACCCCGACCAGACGGAACTCCCCGCACGGGCTCTTTCGGACGGAACTCTCCGCTTCCTGGCACTTTCCGTCCTCGAACTTGACACCCAAACACCAAGCCTGATCTGCTTAGAGGAACCGGAGAACGGCATCCACCCTGATCGAATCCCTGCAATGCTACGCCTGCTCCAAGACCTAGCCACCGATCCGGAGGAACCTTCCGACGAAAGCAACCCATTGAGGCAGGTTATCGTGAACACACATTCCCCTTCGGTTGTAATGGCCGTCCCAGACGACAGCGTTCTGCTTGCGAGAACAGAGAAGGCCCTCCGTGAAGGCCACCCGTTCACCAAGGCCGTTTTTGCCTGCCTCCCGAACAACTGGCGAAATAAGGACCAAGCCAGGTGCCAGGAAGTCGGCAAGGGTGAGATGCTCAGCTACTTGAACCCGACTGCCGTTCTTAGGCACGAAGCGCCTTACCACCACAGGAAGCGCCGCATCATCGACCACCCGGAATTCGCTTTGTTCACCCCATCGGGCACGCAGGGAGCCACTTGAATTACACCCTCATCTGCGATGGGCCTACCGATGCCAATCTCATCCCTATAATTGATTGGGCGCTGACGAATTCGGGAGGCGAACATGTGGCAAACGGCATGCGCGCTGACTTTTGGCGCCTCCCCGCGCCCCCATCCTCGCTGGAAGATCGAGTCGTAAGCGCTATTCAACTTTTTCCCTGTCAGGCACTCTTTATACACCGAGATGCGGAGCGTGAACCCCCTGCCAATCGAATCGCCGAAATCCGTCGGGCTTTGGAAGGCGCGAGTGCTCGTGGCACGCGTCTGCCGGCGGTCGCGGTCATTCCTGTTCGCATGCTCGAGGCATGGCTGCTTTTCAACGAAGCGGCCATCCGACACGCCGCAGGCAACCCGAACGGCCGCGTGCCCCTTGGACTTCCTCACGCCCGGGAAATTGAGCAACTGCCCGACCCAAAAGAGAACCTGAAGACCGCTCTCCGCACGGCAAGCGAACTTCACGGCCGTCGCCTCAAAAAATTTTCCACGCAAGATGCATTTTGGCGTCTAACAGACTTTCTTGACGACTTTTCGCCGCTCCGTGCCCACGCCGCTTTCCGCAGCTTCGAGCGCTCCCTCAGCGAAGCCGCGGCGGCTAATTGGGCTCCCGACTTTTACAGCTAACGCCCACAGGACACAGACAAGCGCAGCCCTGCCACAGTTAGAACAATTCCGGTTACCCCTTTACGGCCCGACCACTTTACATCTCCTCGCTCTTTTTACCCTGCCGTTACCTTGAGGACCTTTGGACTTATGGTCGGGGCCGCTTACGCCTCTGGTCCGATAGTGGAAGCGCCGTAGGATTACGCAAGAGGGTTCCTTCTCGATCCCGTCGGGAAAAGCTCAATAAGCCACAAGTAACGAGTATGTTTGCAGCTGGTCCCAATCCGATAATTCATTTTTCGAAAGTTACAGTTGGCCTGGGAGCTTTTTAACGTCTCTTAACGCCTCGTTAACGCCTCGTCTTTCACAGTCGCTCGGTTTTGCCGATCTGTTAACGGGGTTAACGGCTCTATGCCCCCATAGAGTCTTTCCTTCCGCCGCCCTCATTCCCGCCTCTGCTATTCCCCATCCCACGCACCCGTTAATTAAACGTCAATAAACGTTAATGCCCTCCAAACGAACCGTTAACAACCCGTCAATTAACGTCAATAAACGTCAATTCACACTAATAAACGTTTTTCCGCCTCATCGCTCGAACACGCCGGGTGAGGGCAGCCGGCCTACAGGAGCAGCGTTTCCAGGTTGTAGGCCGCGTGCCCTCACGCGGCGCTTTGACGGCGTTTCAAGCAGAGTGTGAAATATTTGGGTTCAGCGGCTTTCTGACGAAGCCAACAAGCCATTGGAACCGGCTTCAAACCACTGCGACCTTCACACAATTGATCGGAGGCAACGCGTCGAACAGGCAATCCCACTTCTCGCCGCCGTCGCGGCCGATCCAGAGTTGGCC
>PSRM01000335.1 GCA_003176045.1 Verrucomicrobiota bacterium
TTCCAGCCTGCGAAACGTCCGAAATTTCTGACGCGGTTGGCTTACGCACGGTCTGCCGATTGGAAATCGGCGATACAGCAGGTTGGAAACCTGCGCTACTTTTTCGACTATCGAGGCGCAAGCCGGAAAGGTAAAAGGCGCCCCTCTCATTTTCCAGCCTTCATTTTTTCTATCCAATACTTACATTAGCTCTGCATGCAGAAAAAAATCGAACGCGCCCTTCTTTCGGTCTCTGATAAATCCGGACTGTTGCCCCTGGCGCAGACACTAAGCGCGGCGAGCGTAGAGCTGATTTCTACTGGCGGCACCGCCAAGGCCCTGCGAGAAGCCGGACTGAAGGTCACCGATTTGAGCGCGTACACCGGTTTCCCCGAGATGCTCGATGGCCGGGTGAAAACGCTGCACCCAAAAGTACACGGCGGCTTGCTTTATTTGCGGGGCAACCTGGCGCATGAGGCGGCGGTGCGCGAGCACGGGATTCAGGCCATTGATTTGGTGGTCGTAAATCTTTATCCCTTCGAGAAAGCGGTGGCGCGCCCGGGAGCCACATTTCACGACGCCATAGAGAACATAGACATCGGCGGCCCTTCGATGCTGCGCAGCGCGGCCAAGAACCACGAAAGTGTCACTGTGGTAGTGGACGCGGCGGATTATGCAGTGGTGGCGCAGCAGATAAAGGAAGCGGGAAACACTACCCCGGAACTGAGGCGCAAGCTGGCTGGCAAGGTGTTTGCGCGGACGTCGGCTTATGATGGGGCCATCGCGGCTTATCTAACTGAGTCAGACCGGTCCGACCGGTCTGACAAAATGGACCTACCCTCAACAATGCTCGTGGCCGCTCCTCTAGCGCAGCCGCTGCGCTACGGCGAGAATCCGCACCAGAAAGCGGCCTTGTATGGGCGATTTCACGAATACTTCAAGCAACTGCATGGCAAAGAGCTTTCCTATAACAACATTCTGGACCTGACCGCCGCCGCCAATCTGATTGGGGAATTTCAAACTGATCCGCCCACGCTGGCCATCCTTAAACACACGAACCCATGCGGCATCGGTCAGGCTGCGAGTCTGCACGAGGCCTGGGACAAGGCGCTGGCTACAGACCGGCAGGCGCCCTTCGGGGGAATCATTGCTGCCAATCGGCATTTTGATGGTGCAACGGCCAACGCTGTGGCTGAGATTTTCAGCGAGGTCATCGTTGCGCCCGATTTCGAATCGGATGCGCTTTCAATTTTGCAGAAAAAAAAGAACCTGCGGCTGATCATGATCTTAAAACCGTCACACGGGTCGCAACAATGGGAAGCAAGAAGCGTGGGAGCCGGTTCTTATCTAATGCAGGAGGCCGATGTGGCGGGAGTGCCTGCAGATTTAAAGATAGTCACGCGCCGTCAGCCGACTGACCTGGAACTTGCGGCGATGCGGTTCGGGTGGCGAGTGGTGAAGCACGTCAAGTCGAATGCGATCGTCTATGCGGCATCCGACCGGACTCTCGGCATCGGCGCAGGGCAGATGAGCCGTGTGGATTCGAGCAAAATTGCGGTATGGAAGGCTAACGAAGCCCGCTTATCGCTCAAGGGTAGCGTCGTTTGCAGTGATGCCTTTTTCCCATTCCCCGATGGCCTGATCGCCGCTGCGGACGCCGGCGCCACGGCGGCGATTCAGCCGGGCGGTTCAGTGCGCGATGCTGATGTGATCGCCGCCGCGGATGAACGAAATATGGCGATGGCGTTTACGGGGGTAAGGCATTTTAGGCATTGACCTCCTTAAGTAGCAGCCGAGGTAACGAGGCTTCGGTGTAAATCCGAAATCCGAAATCCGAAATCCGAAACTCAGTTAGTGCGCACTCGGTCAGTTCACGAGGTTATACCAGTTATCCCGCTGCCGCGGTTCGTAGCCGAGGTCGGAGATTAGCCGCTTCATGTCATCCACGCTCATGCGGAATGTGGTACCGGCCTGAGAGACGACGTTTTCCTCGATCATGATGCTGCCCAGATCGTTTGCGCCAAATTTCAGCGCGACTTGCCCGATCTCCTGCCCTTGAGTGACCCAGGAACTTTGAACACTGGGGATGTTGTCGAGGTAGATGCGGGATAGGGCCTGGGTGCGCAGGTATTCGTGTGCGCCAACTGTGGGCGCGCGCAAGCGGGTGTGCTCGGCCTGGAAAGTCCAGCAGATGAAGGCGGTGAACCCGACAGAGCCGCGCGCGTGAGCAAGCGATCCAGAATCGGTTGTTTCCAGTGAGGGTACATTGGGCGCTTGGCCCGGGCCGGGCAGGCCATCACGCGTGCGGCTCTGATCCTGTTGTGCCCGCACCCGTTCCAGATGCTCGATGCGATCTTCGACCGTCTCAACGTGGCCAAACATCATGGTGGCAGAGGAATTGAGACCGAGGCGGTGGGCCACGGCCATGACCTCCAGCCAGTCATCGCTCATGGCTTTGAGCGGGGAAATGCGCTGGCGCACCCGATCTACCAGGATCTCGCCACCACCGCCCGGGATCGAACCGAGGCCGGCGGCTTTGAAATCACTAATGATTTTTTCGAGTGGCTCATTAAAAACTTCGCAGAAATGGACGAATTCGCTGGGGCTGAATCCGTGGATATTGATCTGCGGAAATTTGGTTTTAATGTGCGAGAGGAGATCGAGGTACCACTGTTTGGTGAGCTTTGGGTGGTGGCCGCCCTGCATCAGAATCTGCGTGCCGCCCAGCGCCAGGGTTTCCTCAATTTTCTTGTCGAGTTCATCGAAGCTGATGACGTAGGCATCGGAGTCTTTTTCGGTGCGATAAAACGCGCAGAATTTGCAATAGACATTGCAGACGTTGGTGTAGTTGATATTGCGGTCAACGATGTAGGTGACGATTTCGTTGCCGCGGCCGCCGTAGACGGCCTCGCGCGCGAGTTGGCGGCGGCGATCTGCGAGGGCACCGAGGTCTTCCAGGGGCAAGTGATACAAACGCAATGCCTCCGCCTGGTTGATACGCTCCCCATCCCATACGCGCTGGAGCAGATCGGGGCTGACGGTTTCAGAAATCACGAAGGCAAGTTAGCTCAGGGTAACCAAGTGCGAAACATAAAACGACAAACGCTCATCGAGTGGAGCGCACGACTCTGTCGTTCCTGCGACGCAGACAAACGAGCCAACTCGCACGACAGAGTCGTGCCCTCCGCCCGCCATGAGGCATTGCTCTCGGTTTCGTTGCGGGATTGACATTCCGGTTGGCGCTTCGGATAGTGCTTTATCATCCTGAGAGCATGAAACGAATTTCCAGACGCCGGTTTGTCGGCGCGACGGTAGCAGCGGGTGTGGGGATGCCTTACCTCATTCCCTCGTCGGTGCTCGGAGCGGAGGCGCCGAGCAAGCAGATCACCATCGGCTTCATCGGGACCGGTGATCACGGCACGAGCTGGAACCTGACCCGCTACCTGGAGCTGAAGGCAGCCAGGGTCCTCATGGTGTGCGACGTGGATGGGTTCCGGATGCGCAGAGCCAAGGCCATGGTGGATGCTGCTTATGACAATCAGGACTGCGCGATGAGCAAGGATTTCCGCGACGTGATTGGCCGCAAAGACATTGATGCGGTGATGATTTCAACCCCGGACCACTGGCACACTGTGATCAGCCTCATGGCGGCGCGCGCGGGCAAAGACGTGCAATGCGAAAAGCCCACACTAACGATTGACGAGGGGAAAATCCTGGTCAAAACAATGCGGCAGCTTGGCCGTGTGTTCCAAACCAGCACCGAGGACCGGTCGTTGCCGATCTATCATCGGATGGCGGAATTGGTGCGCAATAGACGCATCGGCAAGCTGCAGCGCATCGAGGTGATTCTCCCGCATCAGCCCACAGTTCCGGGCGACCCCACACCGCAGCCCGTTCCGCCGGACCTGGATTGGGAGATGTGGCTGGGCCCGGCGCCCTTCGCTCCGTACACAAAGGACCGCTGCCATTACAACTTCCGCTGGATCTGGGATTATTCGGGCGGGATCATCTGCGATTGGGGCGCGCACCTGTTCGATACCGCGCAATGGGCCAACAACACGGAGCGGACCGGCCCGATCGAGATCGAGGCCACCGGTACGCATTGGCAGGGGGGCCTCTATAACACGGTCAAGGATTACGATGTGACTTATCGTTATGCCAACGGCGTTGTCATGACCTGCAAGCCGGGCAAGCCTAGCATTAAGTTCATTGGCTCGGACGGTTGGGTGGGCAACGAAGGCTGGCGCAGTCCAATACAAGCAAGCAGTCCGGATATTTTGAACTCCAAAATCGGTCCGAACGAAATTCACCTTTATACAAATCCCGAAGGCGAGCACGACGATTTCCTAAAGTGCATGAAGACACGCAAAGATCCTTATTTCCCAGTGGATATTGGCCATCGCGTGTCCACGGTGTGCCACTTGGCGAATATCTCGCTCCGCCTGGGCCGCAAGGTCAAGTGGGACCCGGAGAAAGAGAGGTTTCCGGATGATGAAAAGGCCAATGCAATGATGTCCAGACCATTGAGAGCGCCGTGGAAGCTGGTGTGAAGCAACAGCGGCCATGAGTTAAATCGTTAAATCGTTAAAACGTTAGAACGTTGAAACGGACGTGCGTCACCACCCTCAGATCGAAAAGCGTGAAACTGCCACAGGCAGAGTCGCCTACATAGCCAGAACACGCCTGGCCGTGTACTGGGTGAAGCAGCGGTTAGAGACCGGAATGACTGCGGAAGAGTTCGCGCGGGCGTACGAACAGCCGGTCGCAAGGGTTCGAGCTGCGCTGGCGTACGCAGCGGCTTTCCCGGAGGAGATTCAAGCCGATATTGAACAAGCCCGAGCCAATGGCGATTGGATTGCGCGACAGGATGCCGCCGGCAGGATTCTCAATCGCCCACACAAGCACTAATATCGAATGCTTCCGGCAATAACAAAGCCTCTCACCATGAACGACCGCGCGGACAAGGCTGTCCGCGCTCCTATGCGCCGGCGCGAGTTTTTGAACGCGGCCGGGACGGCGGCGTTGGCAAGCACCCTTGGCTTAGCGTCGGGATGCGCGCATCTGGGCGGCCATGAATCCAGGATTCCTGTCGGATCGGGATTTTATGGCTGGACCCAATATTATTCGCGCGAGGGAAAGGACGCGAAGGACCATATTGATGAGGTGCTTTCTGCAGTGCGGGATTGCGGATATGAGTTCCTGGAGGCAGGCGTGGATCTGCAGAGTCCGGAGAACAACCTGCGTCTGGGCGAAAAAATGAAGGCCAAGGGGTTAACGCCGATCTGCATTTATACGACACTGGCTTTGCACGAGGCGGGTAAAGCGGAAGAGAATATTGCCAGGCTATTGACTGCGGCGAAGGTTTGCCGTGATGCAGGATTCACCACCATTGACCTCAACCCAGCTCCCATTGGCCGTGTGAAGACCGACCAGGAATTGAAGACGCAAGCGACTGCGCTGGATAAACTGGGGCACGAGCTCAAGCAAATGGGCCTTAAGTTCGGAATTCATAACCACACTCCGGAGATGGCCAACGGTGCGCGTGAGTTCCATTTTAACCTGGACCAAACGAGTCCCAAAAACGTCGGCTTTTGTTACGACGTTCACTGGGTTTTTCGCGGCGGCATCCAGCCGCTCGATTGCCTGCGCCAGTATGGATTCCGCGTGGTCAGTTGGCATATCCGCCAAAGTCGCGGCGGCATCTGGTGGGAAGACCTCGACACCGGAGACATTGATTACTCTGCCGTCGCGCGCTTCGCGAAAGAGAATCACTTCACCGCGCCTTATTCGGTTGAATTGGCGTTGGAGAACGGAACCAGGATCACCCGCTCAGCGATCGAAAATCATCGCCGCAGCCGAGAATTCATGCGGAAGGTGTTCGGCTGTTAAAACTGAGCAGCGGCTTCTCAAGGGACTCCTTCTCACGCGTAGGACGCAAAGGACGCAAAGGCGGTTGTGCGGGGACGAGGCCATCCCCGCCCCTGTGCAGCCGTGGCAAAATGATCGAATTGCGCCGCACTACGGCGTAGATTCAAGGCGCGATGTTTCGCGTGATATTCCATCTGGACATGGATGCGTTTTATGCATCCGTGGAGCAGCGGGATAACCCGGGGCTCAGGGGCAAACCAGTCATTGTCGGCGGGCCGCCGGGGCAGCGCGGCGTGGTTTGTGCGGCCAGTTACGAGGCTCGGAAATTTGGCGTTCGCTCAGCCATGCCGAGTTCTACGGCAGGGAGGCTTTGCCCGAGCGGCGTTTTTGTATGGCCGCGCATGGAGCATTATCGGCAGGAGTCGCGCGAGATTATGGCCCTGGTTGCTGAAACCGGCGCGGCAGTCGAGCAGGTGTCCATTGACGAGGCTTATCTCGAATTATCGAGCTTGTGCCAGGCGGATGGCGCTGATGCTTCTCTCGAACTCTGTGTGCCGGTGGCGCGAGAACTTAAGCAACGCATCAAAGTGGAGCGTCATCTGACAGCGACGATTGGGATCGCTTCGAATAAATTGCTGGCAAAAATCGCGAGTGATCATCAAAAGCCTGATGGCCTGACGCTCATTACAGAAAAGGAGAAAGTCCAGTTTTTGCGTCCGCTCTCAGTGCGGGCCCTTTATGGGGTCGGCAAGGTGACCGAACAGGTGCTTAATCAGGCCGGGCTGCACACAGCAGGCGATTTGCAGGATTATCCCGGAGATTTGCGGGCGCTGGTGGGCTCGTTTGGACCGAAGCTGAGGCAGTTTGCGCTCGGCGAAGACGACCGCCCGCTGGAACTGGGAGATGAGATCAAAAGCATCAGCGGCGAGGAAACCTTTCTGCATGATACAGATGACCGCAAAGTGCTTCGCGCCTGCCTGCGCGGCCAGGCACGCGATATTTCCGAGCGGTTGAAAAAGCGCCGCCTGGCCGCCCATACCATCCAGGTGAAAGTCCGCTATAGCGATTTCACGACGCTGACCCGCCAGATCAGCGTCGAAGATCCGTTAACAGAGCCGAATGATCTTTACCGGCTTGGCTGCTTTTTATTGGGACGGGAAAAGCTCGTCTCGCGACCGTTGCGCTTGCTTGGCCTGGGTGTGGCCAGTTTGCGCGAGCCGAGCGAGCGGCAGTTGGTGTTACTGTAACTTCAAAAGATTTCGTGATTTGTAATTTTGGGAAGCCGCGTAGCGGCAAACTGAAAGTAGCCGTGGGCTTCAGCCCACGGTCAAGGCCGGAGCGCGCCCGCGTCGCGTAGCGACGCTTGATTGACCGCAACGATCCTACGTGACGGGATTCAAGCGTCGCTAAGCGACGCAAGTGAGCTTCGGATCAATTTCCGTGGGCTGAAGCCCACGGCTACTTTCATCTGATCGCTACGCGCTGGTGCCCCGGATTTTTGAAAATCCTTCGATCAAAATTGCAGGCTCAACCGAAGGTGCTTCCATTCCAGCCCCAATTTGCGGCCTCAACATCCGTGAAGTTGATGTAAATCCGGTTCGCCGGCACGCCTAGAGATTGAGTCAATGCCGCGCAAATCTTTTGCGAAAGCTGCCCGTTTACCTTCGAGTTGAGACCCCCGATGCTTCGAACGTCAACCAGGGCAGCATCACCCGATTTGCTGGACATGAGCATGGCAGCGGCGCCTATGGTGACCATCACGTATTGTTCCGGTTTGCCGATAGTTTCAGCCACGATTTTGGAGAGTGAACTGAGCAACGCCTGCCGCTTGTCCTCAGGTACGGCCATGTTTGTTTCGAGTCTTAGTAAGGGCATAACAAGCGTAATCTTAACACCTTTTTCCGCTTCGCCAATTTGATAATAAATCTCTACTAAACAATATAGGGCGGCCGCAATTCCCGGAGCGCGGACATTCCTGTCCGCAGCGACTCCCTCCGTTGTGCTGGGTGAGGATACTCCGGCTCATCTGCGAAGGACCTTGCTGTGGCCTGTCGCTCTGACGTAGGGCAGCCTTTCCAGGCTGCCGGTGCGCCGGGCTTTTCAGCCCGGCGAACGTCGGGCGGCTAAAAAGCCGCCCTCGCCGCCAGGCTCGAAAGCCTGCCCTACACGGGAGGTCAGCGCACACCAAATTCACTCGCGGCTTTTGAATCCTTGCTTCCAGGGTCTGGAGGTCGCACTCTGGTAGCAATGAACAAGAATTCCTTTTCGCCCGCCCTTCGGTTTAATTCTGTCTGCTCACGTCGCAACGCCCTGTGCCTGGGAGCAGCCATCGCCATCTCCGCCATGCTGCCCCTGAACCTTTTCGCCGCCGGCGCGAAACACACTGTCGTCGTCTGGTCTGAAGGGACAGCCAACGTTGATCCGTCTTCGAAGAATGTCTATCCGGATGACATCAACACAGCCATCGCTGAGGGTCTGAAACCGCTGGAAGCTGATGGTTGGGAAATAGTCAAAGCCAGCCTCAACGATCCAGACCAGGGAATTAGTGATGAATTGCTTAAGAGGACCGACGTCCTGATCTGGTGGGGGCACAAGAAGCACGGCCAGGTGAAGGACGAGTTAGTGGACAAAATCGAGAAGCGCGTCAAAGAGGATGGCATGGGCTTCATCGGGACGCACTCGGCACATTTTTCAAAGGCGCTCAAAAGGCTCCTCGGCACGCGCTGTAGCTGGCGTGAGTATGTCGCCGACGGGACATCAGCCGAAATTATCGTGAAGGAACCCGATCACCCGATCTGCAAAGGGGTGAAAAATTTCAAGTTGCCCAAGATCGAACGTTACGGTGAGCCGTTTGCAGTTCCGCAGCCGGAATCAGTGCCGCTGGAGGGAATCTATACCAAGCCAGACGGCACGACAGAAAATGCACGAATGGGCCTTTGCTGGACCGTGGGCAAGGGACGGGTCTTCTACTTCACACCCGGCCACGAGACTTACAACGACTATTACAAACCCGAGGTGCGGCAGATCTTCGTCAACGCCGTAAAATGGGCGGCGCCGCAATCCAAGAGTTAAATGGTTAAAACGCTAAAAGGTCAAAACGTAAACCGTCTGGTCGCATAGCAGGTCCAAAGCCACGTCGCAGCGGTGTCGCAGCAGGAGCGCGGCATTTATGCCGCTTCAACGTTCGAATGCAAAGGGCGCTGGGCTATTCATCACGCGTTCATTGCTAAGTCCGGTGAAGCGGCATAAATGCCGCGCTCCTGGGCGCGTCAGTCGAAAGTCCAATACGACACCGCGTTCTGCGCTTTCACGAAAATTCCCTTGCCCGCCGGCACAGGGTAAGCGTAAGTGTTGCTTTCGGCGACTTTGTAACTGTTGAGCTTTTCGTATTCTTTTTCGCTCGGTTTGAAAATCGTAAGTTCCCCTTGCGGAGTGAGCGCGAGCAAAGCCGAGCCTGCATCCACGACGGACCCGAAACCGCGCCCGCCCAGGGATGACTTCACGTCCATTCGTTTGTCCCTATTCGCTTGTCACAAAGAGGAGACAAACGAATGGGGACACACGAATGTTGCGCAGAAATATTTCACTGCTTAGCCAGAATTCGAGCGAATTCGTGCAATTAGTGTCTCGATTCGTCCTACCGTGTTTTTGCCGGACGGGCTTTGGGGGATTCGCATTGACGCCACTCCCACACATGTTCAGCTTTTTTGCCTGTGGGAAAAACCGCCATCCTCGTCCTCGGCAGTGCCAACATGGACCTGACTGTGAAGGTCCCGCGCATTCCAAAAGCAGGTGAAACAGTATTGGGCGGTGGATTTGTCAGCACAGCAGGCGGCAAAGGCGCAAACCAGGCTGTCAGCGCCGCTAGAGCCGGAGGCAATGTTGTTTTTATTGGGCGAGTAGGCCGGGACGCCTTCGGTAATCAAACAATTGCCGGCTTCGAGGCTGAAGGCATCAGAACGAATTTCATCTTTCGAGACCGGAGGAGTGCTTCAGGTGTGGCCCTGATCCTCGTGGGTAAGGATGGGCAAAACCAGATCGCTGTGGCTCCGGGAGCGAACGCCAATCTCACACCATCTGACATTAAGCGTGCCTCGACTGCCTTTCGCGGAGCAGCAATCTTCTTAACCCAACTCGAAACTCCACTCCAAACTGCGCAAGCGGGCGTCGAGCTCGCCTGTGCCAATGGCATCCCCGTGATTCTGAACCCTGCGCCTGCCCGGGCATTGCCGCGGCGGTTGCTCTCGAAAGTCTGGATCCTCACGCCTAACGAAACTGAAGCCGAGCTGCTCACTGGCATCGCAGTGAAGGACAATTCGAGCGCCACCCGTGCAGCCGAGCAACTCCTTGCCCGCGGCGCCCAAAACGTCATCATCACCCTCGGCGCAAAGGGCGCTTTCGTTCGAGGGGATGGCGTATGTCAGCTCATTACTGCGCATCGGATGAAAGCCGTGGATACCACCGCGGCCGGAGACGTTTTCAATGGCGCCCTGGCCGTTGCCCTGGCCGAAGGCAAGCCTTTGATCGACGCGGCTCGCTTCGCGAACGCCGCCGCCGCCATTTCCGTTGGCCGCCCCGGCGCGCAGGCCTCGGCGCCGACGCGAAGGGAGATCGAGCGCTTGCTGCAATTGCGCCGAAAATTTACACCCTACGCGCGGGGCATCCGCGCTACAGGAGCAGTGTGCCTGTCCTGTAGGCCGCGTGCCCTCACGCGGCGCTCCAATCCGATCTGGGTCCGATCTACCCAAAAGTGAAATTCAGGGTTCGAGCGGTTTGAGAAATCCAAAATTCTTTTGAACGAAAATGCGCCACCGCCCCTCCAAACTATCGGTTGGTTGGGTTGTGGTTTGGAAAGGACCTGCTTAACAAAGCGAAAGGTAGCGGGTTCTTGAACACGGCCAAGAGCGGCTCATGAGGTGGGCCGCTCTTTTTTGTATTCTGCTGTCTCCCCTGTTCGTTCCTCGCGGGGGAAAGGGGATGATGAAACCAGGGCCGCGTGAACGGCGCGAGTTAGCTGCAGGAGCGCGGCATTTATGCCGCTTCAACGATCGATTTTAGGGAGGGCCCCAGGCTATACACCACGCGTCAATCGCAATGTCCGGTGAAGCGGCATAAAATACCGCACTCCCGCCGGCGTGACTTTGGACTTTGGACTTTGGACCTTAGAGCCTAAACTCCAAGGCTTGAGCTCGGGACCAACCATCCAGCATCCAGTATCCAGTATCCAGCATCCAAAATCGGGTATCCAGCATCCTGAATCCTCACCGCCCGCTCCCGCCCCCGCCCGTCTGACCTCCCTGGACGCCTTTCGTGGCGCGACGATCGCCGCGATGGTCCTGGTCAATAACCCTGGCAGTTGGGACGCCATCTATGGACCGCTTGAACACGCTCCGTGGCACGGCTGGACATTCACCGACCTCGTATTCCCATTCTTCCTGTGGATCGTAGGCGTGGCCATTCCACTCTCGGTAGGCCGGCGCATTGAGCAAGGCCAGAGCAGCAAGGAGCTTTTCTTTCATGCCGCGCGCCGCGCGCTCATCCTTTTCGGGCTGGGCTTTTTCCTGAACCTCTTCTCATGGTTTGTGGACGGCTCTTTGTTCCACAAAGGTTTCGGTCCGTGGCTTCAGGACATCGCTACTCACGTCCGCATACCGGGTGTTTTGCAGCGCATTGCGATTTGTTATTTTGTTACAACGATCATTTTTTTGCGCGGCTCGCGCCGTAGCGCAGGTTTCCAACCTCCTGCATCGCCGATTTCCAATCGGCAGACCGTGCGTAAGCCAACCGCGTCAGAAATTTCGGACGTTTCGCAGGCTGGAA
>PSRM01000028.1 GCA_003176045.1 Verrucomicrobiota bacterium
CCTACAAGGACTCCTCACGTCGTCCCCTACAAGGACTCCTCACGTCGTCTCCTACAAGGACTCCTCACGTCGTCTCCTACAAGGACTCCTCACGTCGTCCCCTACAAGTAATTTGTGCGACAGTCGCACGTTTTTTAGGATTGACGTTCGCAAGCAACGTGGAGTAAGCTGGATAGTGGCGGTGATAAATTATGAATCATGCTTATGACGAAAATGGCGGCCCGCAGCGGGCTTTTACCCTGATCGAACTGCTGGTTGTGATAGCCATTATCGCCATTTTGGCCGCGATGCTGCTTCCTGCACTGGCGAGGGCGAAACAAAAAGCAATGAGGACGGCGTGCATCAATAACCTGCACGAGCTCGCCATTTGTTGGAGGATCTATGCCGACGATAACAACGGCAGAATCGTTTCGTCTTACCCCGATTATAACGGATTCACCAGCGGCTGGGTCCCCGGCAACGCGCAGACCGGTGGCCAACCGGGTTCTTACCAATTCGGAGGAGCAGACCCGGCTGGTGTCACCAACGGCTTCCTCTGGTCTTGCAATAAAAACCTGGGCATTTATCACTGTCCAACGGATCACCGGTACGCCGATCCGAATGCGCCATTCCCCGGCAAGCCCATTCTGCGCACCTATTCCATGAACTCTTTCATGTATGGCACCGGCCTGGGGACCAGTACAGGTTGGGTGGTCACCAGTCCCAATGGACCGCAGGACCCGAACTATCCGGTTTACGTCAAAGAAACCGAGATTAAATCGCCGGCGCAAACTTTTGTGTTCATAGACGAAGATCAAGCCAGCATTGACGACGGCTTGTTTTTGATGGACGTTGGGGGTGGCTATCGGCTTATCAATCTTCCGTCTCGCAACCATGGGGGCAGTAGCTGCATTGCCTGCGCAGATGGCCACGGCGAACTTTTTCCGATGCGTGAACAGCAGAGTCTAAGTTGGCCCGGTCTCGGCGGTCCCTATCCCAAGGGCGGATACAACGATTGGCTGAGACTCAAGGAACTGACGACACATCCTTACTAATGCGCTTTTCAGTTTGGTTACCTGTTTGCGCCATCATGGCCGCCGCGGTGCTCCTGGGTGGCTGTTCGAAACAGGCACCGTCGGCCTCGGATGCGCCGCCCAAGTCGGTGGATCTCGGCGTGGTGGAACTGACAGCTAATACCCCCAGCCGGCAGGATTTGGGTGGGGGGACAGTATGCGTAATCACGGCCGTGCCCCTCGGTCCTGCGGGCATCGAGCTAACCGTGGTTCTCGAACAGAATGGCAAGAACGGTCCGACTGCCCATGCCGCGCCAGCGACCCCGGACCAACCTCAGCGGTTAGCTCTGGGAAACATTGCGCTGCAATTCACGCCCCACATGAAGTGAGGAGGCGCTAATCACTTCGGGTTTCGAAGTTCGGGTTTCGGATTTCGGATTTGAATTCAGAGCCTCCTTACGTCGGCTGCTGAGCGCTTCATTTATGCCTCAAACGGTACAGCCGGATAGGCCCGTTTTGAGGGTAGGAGACCTGGAACGCACCGGTGCTCAACTGCGTAAAGGTCGCTGCCGGGCTCACATCGCTCCAGGCCTGTGGATTGACTGCGGCGCTGCTCTGCAAAGCAAACGAGGCGGTGGTATCGTCCCCATCCGAGGTCACAAAATTGAAAATGACGTTTCCACCACTTGCACTCCATTGCGTGAAAATGGGCGGGGTGATCCTCACGACCCTGAGGTTTGAATAATAAACTGCGCCGTCCGGCTGGCCCGTGGATGAGAAGGGGTCTTCGTAACCAAGCATGATCATCCCGCTGCTGAACTGCGCGTTGGTATTCGGGTAGGTGAACATCGCGATCTTATCAATCGAGAAGGTCACCTGGTTCTGCACTTGTTTCATCTCGACATCGCACCAACTACCGAGCGTGGGGACGTCCACGCTGCTGGCGTTTGCCGGGACGCCTGAGACCGGAACTAGATTTGCGTCGGTCACAGAAAACACGGCTGGCGCTTTGAACACATTGGCAAAGGTCGGATAGGTTTGAGTGAGGAGTTTTTTCCACCAAAGCGTTTTGGTAGCCTGGCCGGCCGGCAGGCCTGTGATAAAAACGTCATCGCCAAACCCAGCTCCGCCCGGGTCCGACGAGATCCAACACCACACTCCGTCACAGTTCCATCCGTTGGGATATATATTCGTGGAGCTTTTCAGGGTTTCCGTCAGCCACCAGTTGGTTTGCACGCCGCTGTGGTTGATGCCGAACATCGCTCCTTCGGTGGCCAGGGTGAGCGAACTTCCTTTGACGAGGTACATGTTGAAGCGAACGGCGTAGTCGCCGCTGAAGGTCTGGTTCGTCAGATAAAGGTTTACCGCCCCGCTGCATAACGCCGTCTTGTTATAAGTCACGTGCAGGCCAGTGGTGGCGCCGCTGGGGGGCAGCGGGGTGGACCCATTAGGCCCCGTGCTGGTCAGGTCATAGCCAAAATCCACCACGCCGTCATACCCAATGACTTGCAAGTCCCGGTTCGCCCACGTGAGACCCCAATTCATGGCGTCACCGGCATCGGTCAGCGGGTTTGAGTAGAGAGAAGTGGCTGGCGGCGTCGCATTGTCAATAATGGTCAGAGTGACATTGTTGCCGCCCACGATGTAGCCGCTCCCGGCCGTCTCCCCAACAACAATTGTTTTGTTGCCAGTGTAGGAGGAAGTGGGATCCAGCGGTGAAACGGTGGCAGTGGCTGTGGTGGTCCCGGGGGGCAAAGGAATGTTATTTGTGGTCACGAAGTCAGTGCCGGGAATGGCTGTGCCCCCGTAAGTAATGGTCGAGACGGTCAGGTTTGCGTTGGTATTCCCCCAGCGAGTAAGAATGAAGGAGGCGAAATCATTCGAGAAACTTTTGTACATGGATGTAGCGCCGCCGGAGAGAAAGATCTGGGGCGTGTTGGTGTTCTGGATCGTGACCGTGTCGGTGATCTGCGCGCCCAGGTTGTAGCCGGCGCCGGAAGTCAGAGTGAGCACCACGGTTTGAGATGGCCGTGCCTTTCCGTCGTTGACTGGCACTATTGAAATATTGGTGCTGGTTGCGCCGGCGGCAAAGGTGATCGTGCCGGGTCCAGGGCCGCTGCCAGTTGAGCCTGGGGCAGACACGGTGTAAGTGCCATTGGTGGCGGTGCCGCTGAGGGCAAAGTTGACAGTCAGGGCGCTGGTCTGGCCGGTGCGAGTGACCGTAAAGACGCCGGGCGTGGGCCCGTTTTGTGAGGCGTTTGGCGCCGTGGCGGAGACAGAGATTGTAGTCGAAGGCAGGATGAAAGCGAACGAACCATTTGTCCCGGTCCAATCGTTGCTGGTCACGCAAGTGGTGGTCAGGCCCAGCGAGAAGATGCGGAGTTGGTCGCTGCCACCGCTGACCTCGTATACGTTGTCGGCAGCATCAAAAGCAATTTGGCGCGCCGTGCCCGAAGCGCCGGCAGGGACGATAGGATTGTTGGCAGGCAATCGGCTCAGGTTGTTTGTGACATAATTTGGAACGCCGCTGGCCAATGGGGTGATGGCAATTCGCTCCGAAGTAATGAGCGTGGCCATGAATTGGTCGTCGGGCGAGATTGCGATCGAGTACTCGAAATTGTAGGGGTCGGCGTTTCCGTTAGCCGCCGGATTGGCGTTGTTCCAGGAATCCCATAAAAGCGTGCTGCCGTCCGGCGAAAGGACCCTGATGAAAGGGTCTGTCGGGCCGCCGGCCTGGACGCTGTTTTGGAGTGTGAAAATCTTTCCGTCCGGAGCAATGTCCATATCCATGATCACTTCGGGCCCAGTAGCGGCGATACCACTGGCTGGCGGGACCAGGATCGTGCCTGGAGTGTTTGCAGGCCAGGGCAGGGCGGAACTGCCAATGTTGAATTGCAGGACGTTATTAAAGCCGCTGGGCGCATTGGTCCAATCGGTGGAGATCAAAGTCAGCACCAGGCTGCCGGCTGCGTACGAGCCGCTCACTACCGGTTTGCTGATCACTCCACCCGCCGAACTGAAATCCCAGGGAGTGCGAGTGGATTGCGGGAACAGCGCGGCGCTGGTGGACAGGTCCGGCTTCACCATCCAGACACCGTAGCCAAGGGGTGAGGCGTTGTTGCCCGGCCCGTTGCCGTCCCCCACGTATAGCATGTCGTCAGGACCTACACTCAGCTTCCATGGAGAATAGGTGGTGCTGCCGCCGATGCTCATTCCGGCCAACTGCGCTGTGTTCCCGAATCCCAGGGCATCCGTAGCGTCCGCATTGATAACGTACAAGCCTCGCCCGGTCGTGCGCCCGTTGCCTGTCCCGGCATTGGCATTGGAAACATAGATGCGCCCGAAGTTGGTTCCGTTTTGGGGGTTCCTGTTCACCGCCACGCCGCGGGGACCGAAGTAGTACAAAGGATTATTGGCGTTCGGCCCGTTGGTGACGCTGATCTGGCTGGCCGTTCCGGAGCCGACATTGTTCACGATGATCGCAAAGCTGGTGTGCGCACCCAGCGCGAAGGTTTGGGTCCCTTTGCTGAGCGCGCCCAGATCATTGGTTTTGCCGGGTCCGCCGCCATCGAACACCACTGTAACGTCCGTGGCGTTCTCGTTCAGGATGAACGCGACGCCTCCCGCGCCATTGGTGCTCACGTGGGTGGCATAAGGATGGGCCGGCGCAGTGCAGCGGCCCAGCAACAGCACGGTCAGCAATACACAATGATGGGTTGAAAGAGTCCAGATGTGATGCAGCTTTTTCATAGGTCTTATTTGTCAATCACCCACTCGATCCGCGGTCCGAACTTAGTCGCAAACTTAATCACAAACTTAGTCGAACATTGCGTCGCCTCGTCGCCTCAAGCTTACTTCCGATACCGGAGCGCCAGAAACCGAAGCGCGGCCAAATGGGTGAACAGGGTCTTGATTGCTTTAACTCCAGTGTATAGGCAAAAAAGCCCAAGCCGTCAAGCGATAAACTGGAAAAATGTGCAACCGGTCAGTGACGGGCCAAATGCCGGAGCGCGGCTGTCCTCAGTCGGAGCGGCTCCGCATGGAAAGAGACGGCCAGTCCAGACGCGCCCATCGCCAGAAAAGGAATTTGTTGCAATATGTGATACGGAAAAGCATGCGCTGATGTTTCAAAGAAGGCGATCTTTTTCCCTCTCTTCCGCTTTAGTCACGGAACCCGGCTATTCCGCTAGGGGCTTGTAGCGGGAAAGAGCATTTACAAGGGAAGGTGCTGCGCGCTTGGTCACGCGCACGGCTGAACTGCTCCGCAAGGCGATTTCCACACGTCCAGCCTGAAATGCCCCAAGCCCCTCCGGAAGCAGGCGGTCAACTCAAGGCCCGGTCGAAGTGATCTGGCAGGACGTATGGTCCCTGAGCCACTTCCAGTCGTTGTCGAGACCCGATGAGTTCTGGGTAGGATTCCTCATGGCCGTACGATTGTACATATAAGGGGCATTACGAATTCCCGTGTCGGGATCATTTGTTTTGTAAACCCACTTTTTGTACTCGACATGGCCGTCCCCGAAGGAAGGGCAGTTGCCGAAATCATGATACGCGGCGGGGCAATCTGGATATTTTGGGATCGTCAGGTTACATTCCAAATAGCCGTCATTAAGGCTCCACATGGTTTCGTCCATGAAAATCCAAACGTTCGCTGGACCACCCAGGCAATTGAAGTCTCCGGTATGGTAGAACATCTTCCAGTTGTTTCCAAGCATGTCCATCATGGCCTTGGCCGCTCCAGGAACGCGCGACAGGTCCCCCATGCAGGCGGGATTCATGGAAATGCTGCGAATCCGCTGGCCGTTATCCGAAGGGATGCTGTCAGCCGGGCACTTGTAAACCTTTACGTTGCTCACATAAGGCCCCAGGACAACCTGTTTGTAAGCATCCGCATCAATATTCACGGAATTATTACCCCAGTTTTCCTGGCCGGGGCACCAACCAACATTGAGGTCCAATTGTGCACTCTGAGCTTGAGAGGGAGCATTGGGAACCAGCCACTCCGAGTAATCGCCGCTGTACATAGCGCAAGCGCGGGTGATTTGCCCCTTGTTGCTCATGCAATTGGTCCGCAGCGCCTTGTCCTTGGCTTTCCGGAGCGCCGGCAAAAGCATGGCGGCGAGGATGGCGATGATAGCGATAACGACCAGCAATTCGATCAGGGTGAAAGCCCGGGCAGGGCTTGCGTATGAACAGCGGACTTTTACTTGTCGCTTACAGCTAAGCTTTTCCATAGTTAATCCGATTCAGTTGAAAAATCTAGCATCTCGCTTCGGTCAGCACAAGGCCCATCTGAAGTCCAGCGGTTCGCCGGGAGAGATGCCCTGCCGGCCTGACGGGACTTGGGTGCATCCTTTTTTCAAGGTAATTCCCCGCACGTGCGCTCGCGCGCACGTGCGGGGATTGAATTTTGCTATATTCTCTGATTCATGCGCAGGATGCGGCCCTTAATGCCTTGTGTCCTCGATACGGTAGTACCGATCCGGCTCGCTCGGGTTCTGAGGCACAACCACCTGGAATGAGCCGCTGCTGCCGGTGAAGACGCCGCCGGGATAATTGGTGAACGCGCCCAGCGAGTTGTTGGTGGATGAGCCGAACTGCAAAGCGACGGTGCTAAGCAGCGCGAAGGCACTCGACGGCGCGGAAAGGTCCGCGCTGGTGAAGTGGATCGTAACGTTCCCGCCACCTACTGAAGCGACGAGGTTTGTGGGTGCCGGCGGCGGCAGGACCGTGAGCGTAGCCGCCGGCGAGTTGCTGGCGACGACGGGATACGTGCTGCCATTGGCCCTGTTAGTGTAAGTCTTGCTGCAGGTTACCAGGCAGGTGTAAGGCCCGGAGTCAGCCGGTGTGCCCTGGTTGAGGGTCAGCGTGGCTGTCGTCACGTTCAAGTAGTGAGAGCTGGCGACCAGGTTGGTGCCGGCGAACATCCACTGAAAGGCAGTGGGCGGCGAATTGCCCGAGGCCACAACTGCCAGGGTATTGGTGGTGCCATAGTTCACAGTCTTGTTCGTGTTAACCCAGACAACTTCAACAATGGCCTGGAAGTTGGTCAGCGAGCCTGCCTGGTCGCTCCACACGGACATATAATTCGTGCCGGTTTGCAGGCTCTGGGTCAGATTGGCGGTGCCGTTTGTGGCCGCGAACGTGTTTGTGACAATCGCCCCTCCGTTGAGCAATTGTATCGTCCCATTCTCCGCGCAATGCTGCACACCATTCAAGCCGGTTGGGCCGTTGGTATTGGAGAAGAACCACATATTTGTCAGCGGATTGGAGGCGAACAGAGCCGCCGAGCTGAGCGTGAAGCTCTGCCCCTGGGTCACGACCATCAGGTTCGGTGGCTGATTGGTCCACGGAGTGAACGGTGAAAGTTCGACCACGCGCAGATTGGAATAATAGACGAACGCGCTGAAATCAGTGATGTCCTTATTCGGATCGAGATAGCCCAGCATGGGCACACCGCCGAATGGAGCAATCGGATTGGCGGTGCCGAAGATGGGATTGATAATACTGGAGTTCATGACCGGTTGCTGCGCGACATAGAGCGTCAGATTAGTTTGGCGGGTCAATTCCAGGCTCACATCAACCCATTGATTGTCCGGGGCGCCGCCAAGCGAGTTGATGCCGAGGAACGGCGGACTCTTGATGACTCCCTGCTCCGGGGATGGGCTGGTGGTGGGGGAATTGTTGTTTTGGCTAAACTGGTCATTGGGAACGCCCGCGTTGGCGAAGTAGTTCGTCCCAACGTAGTTCGTGAATGTGAAGTCGAAACAGGCCAGTTCCTTGTTTGTGTATGGGGAGAACGACGGGGATGCACTCTGGCTGGTGAAGGTGCCAGTGTTGTAGGGAATGTTTTGGGCGATGGGCACACCGGTTCCGGCGTTGAACTGGGCAAAGGCCGGCGAGATGAACATGTCATAATCAGCCGGGGTGATCGAACCACTGCCGGCGTCTATGCAACACCATTCGCCGTCTGCGTTGATGGGGTAGGAACCAGTGCCCTGGACTCGCGGGTTGAGGTCCAGGCGCCAGTTGGCGTTGGTGCCCCGATGGTTGATGCCGAAAGCAGCGAATTCCCTCGGGAAAGTCCCCGCGCTGGCCCCCTGGCCGACGGTGAAGTCGGCAAGTGAGAGATACATGTCAAAGCGCAGGGCGTAGTTGCCTTCGAACCTCATACCCTGCGGATACAAGTTAAGGCCAGCTTCACCGGCGTTGCCCGGGTCCTTGTTGGCCGATAGTCTCAAGGCTGTCGTCCAGCCGTTGGCGGCCATGGCGGCCGATTGCGGCACGCTTATACCGCTAGTCCCGGCCTCGGTTGCTACTGGTTCACCGAACACCGCGCTGTATGCGCCGCTCGGGTCTTGCGCGTCGTTGTTGTAATTCGGACGGACCAAGGGCAGAACCGGGGTGCCCGAATAGTTGCCGCAGGCCTGGTTTATGTTCGCAAAGACCAGGGTCCAATTCGAGCTGTCAGCCGCGTTGGTCAGCGGGTTAGACCAGAGCACCGTTTCGCCGCCATTGGCATTGTCGAATTCGTTCAACGTTTGGGCGGTGGTGGTGACTGCGTACTGGAGCAATTCTGAGCTGAGCAGGTTTGTGTTGCAGCCCGGGGTGGTCACAGTATTGCAGATATTGGTCAGGTTAATGACGACCGCTTCGTTGGTTCTGCGAAGGTTGGTGTTGGTGTGCTTGACCGGATTGCCGATCGCGACAGGGACCGTGCTGACGCCAGGGTTGATGACGATTCCGGGCGAGCCATCGGAGAGGACGGCATTATTGAAATTCTGCACCCCGGCAGTGTAATCCGTTCCCAGAACTGCCATTGGGGTTGCCGCCGAGGCGGGGGGATAATAGTTGATGTTGGTAACCGTGTACGAGCGTTGCACAATGGGATTGATGGCGTCATTGCCAGGGCCATTGGTGTCGCCAAGGCGGGTAATGACAAACCTGGCCATATCGTGCAGGATGCCGCGGTTCATTCCTGCCAAACTGCCTGGCGAGGGAGCTGTCAATTGTAGCACTTGCGGGCCAGTGTTGATGATGGAAAGCGTGGTGGCAAGCAGCGGGACAGCGGTGAAGTTTGTGCCGCTGGGAATCCGGAAGTTAATAGCTGTTTCCGGTCCGCTCACAGGAAGCGCCGTCGGAATCATCTGGACGTCCACATTCCAATTCGGGCCATTGGAGCCGGAGAAGGCGGTTCCCGGGAAGATCACGCCATTATTCAGGATAGTCACGCCATTGGGAGTTTGACTAGTGTTCAGGAGAAAATTTGTAGGTTTGCCAGTGTTCCACATTACAGCACCTGCAGTCGCCCCACTGCCTCCGCCGCCCGAGATGGTGACCGTCGGAAGACTGGTGTACCCATTTCCCGGGTTTATGATGTTCACAGAAGAGACTACATGGGTGGTGGTGTTGATGGACGCCGTGGCGGCTGCCCCATTGCCGCCCCCACCGCTAACCGTAACAGTGGGCGCACTGGTATAGCCGGATCCGGCGTTGGTGACCACGAAGGACGTAACCTGGCCGCTTGGCCCGATACTGGTGCCGGAGAGATATATGGGAATGAGAGTCGGGCCGACCGCTGTCAGATCGCTTGTGTTCAGAGTGATGCGAACCACGGCGGGGACCGGAGTGCCGGCATTGACCAAGTTGTTGACGTAATTTTGAGTGCCTATGGCGTTGACGACGGACAAAGAGGCGTGGGTGCCCGGGAAGGTCACTGCGAAAGCGCCATTGGTGCCGGTCCAGTCGTTGCTGCTGACGCAGGTGGTGGTCAGGCCCAGTGAGAAGCAGCGCAGGTTGCCAGCGCCGGAACTGGAGATCCAAATGTTGTCCGCGGCATCCCAGTCCATTCCGCGAGAATTACCGCCGCCGGAGGGGGCATCAGATATTCCAAAGATAGTGCGGTCGTCAGGAATGCGGCCATTCATATAAGCAATAGTTGCGCCGTTGAGCACGTCAACCGAGGCGAGAAACTGACCGTCGGGCGAAACGCGCACACCTGCGTAGGTTCCGACCGCACCACCCGCACCGCTGTTGACGCCATTCCAGGGATCGGCAGCCGGGGCCGAATTGAAGGGCGGATTGATACCGCTGGTGTAAAGCCAGTTGGTCGTGCTCTGCGCGCCAATTATAATGGCCCTGTTGGCTGGGTCGCCGGTAATGCCGTTGGTGGTTTGGACTGGCGCCAGGATCTGGATGTCCGGGTTGGAGAGATTGGCGCGTCCAAAACCGGCCACGATCGTGCCATCGGCTTCGATGTCAAGTTCGGGGCGCAATTGCGCGATGCCATTCAAACCGACTGAATAGGAGTAGTCGGGCCGCTTGGTCCAGGGGAGGCCACCGGCGCCTGAGCCGATGTTATATCTCATCACGCAATTGAAATCGCCTGCGGCAGTCAGTGGTCCGAGGATGGCGTTGGTGTCGCCAGGCGTAGCAGGAGGAGCGCCCGCGCCTGTGCCTGCCTGAGGAACGTAAAGCACAAGGTTGCCGGCGGCCAGAGAACCGACCGCGCAGGGTGTCCCGAAAACGTCGCCGGCTCCTGCGGCGCGCGAGGCTCCCAGCAGGGGGTACGCGCTGCTCAAATCCGGTGCGAACGCGTAAATCATGTTTTGGTCGCCCACACCCTTTCCGTCCGCCACCATCAGGGTATTATCCGGGGCCACGCGCATGCGGCCAGGGCCCTTAAAGTTTGAGTTGATCGAGCCAGGCCACGTGTTGGTGCCGGGACTGCCGGCAAATGCCACCGAACTCTGGTCGGCGTTCATGGCATAGACTCCTTGCGCATGCTCGCCAGTCAGGCTACTAGCCATATAGAGACGACCGAACAGGGCGCCGATTTTGGGATTTTTATTAGCCGCCACACCGCTGGCGTTGGCCCAAATTGAGTTGGGATTGCTGTCCGAGGAAATCTGAGTGGGTGTGCCGTTGCCCGGTTTGAAGCAACTGATTGACCAACTGGTGTGAGCGCCAACGGAAAAGTTGGTCGGCCCGGCTGGAAGATAACCCATGTTCAAGGTGGAACTATCTTCGAACGTGACCGTGACGACAGCGCCGGTTTCGTTCATGTAGAACGAGACCTGACCGGACCCATTAGTGCCGGTGATACCGGAGGCGAACGGGTGGGCGTGGAGGGTTAATGAAATGCTCGTAAGAGCGGTTGCGACAATCAGGGAACGGATGAGGGGGACCGAGTTGATTCTCATAGGAGGATTGGTATTTCTGCCCGGCAAAGTGTGCGCAACGGGGCGCGCACGCACACGGCACCGGACGTTTCTTAAGCTTGTTGGCGTCCATCTTAGGGCAAACACCGCAAGGCTGTCAATGAAGAAAATTAAAAAATATTATGACTGACAAGATACTTTCCACGAGTCATTGACTACCAAGCTGTGAAGAAATCCAAAACCCATGTAGCAGCCGAGGTAACGAGACTCTGAAATCCTTGTGCACGAGCAGGTTACAAAAAAATTAGAGCCTCGTCACCTCGGCTGCTACAATTATTTCACACCGTCTACGTAACCGCTGTCCATAGACCACAAGACCACGGATCACAGACCACAGACCACAGACCACGAGACCACAGACCGCAACACCTGAGCTAATGGCTGCCGGAGAAACGGGGCCGGATCGGTGAGATCCGGCCCCGCTTGAATTTTGGTTGCGCGCGCGGACGAGGCCGTCCGCGCCTCCATTTTACTGGCTTTGGATGCGGTAGTACTTCGCGGCGCCTGGACTGCCGATTGCCGGGATCGAGAACGAGCCGGGTGTGACCGTGTTGGTGGCGACGCGTGTCCAGCTTGCGCCGGGCGTGGTGGCGACGGTGGTGCTGAGCAGCACGAACTGCGAACCCGCGCCGCCGCTGTAGCTCAAGGTTGTGGCGCCCATAGCAGGGATGGCGATGGTGACCGGAGCCAGCGGCAGGGCCGCGAAACTCACGCTATTGCTTGAGCCTGCCAGATAGATGCCGCTGACTTCGAGCGAACTCAAGGTGCGGGTCCATACCCCAAGGTCATCTACGTATGCGTCTGCAGTCAGGCCCGGGAAATAAGCGCCGGTCGGATCCTGCCCGATGACTGCCGGGTTGTTGTTGTTGACGTTCACGATGAACGAGATGGCTTCGGAGTCAACCTGCGAGCCGTCCAGGTAAGTTGTGACGTTTGCAGGCCGGCTAAACACATGCGTCAGCAGATGCCAGTTGCCGTCGTCAATGAGGTTGGCGTCAGGGAAGGTTGTGAACTGGCTGGGCGTGGTCATGGCATGTGTGCCGTCACTCAAAGACACCTGCCAGCCGCCAGTTGTGGAGGCGGTCTGATAAGGAGCCAGCGAAAAGCCTGTGCCAGCCAGGCTTGTCGAACCGACAGCGTCGCCGAAGAACGGCAGATTTGTGGATCCGGCCGTTTGTTTGACCCAATAGGATACTGAGAAGTCAATGTTCGAAGTGAACTTCAAGTCCTGCACCACGCCCAGGGTCACGTAGTTGGTGCTGCCTGGCGTGGTCGAGTAGTGCAACGAGCCGGAGCCAATAGCGGCGGGCGTCGAGAACGTCGGCGCGCCGACCGCGGTTCCGTCGTGCCCACGGCCCGAGATGTCTTTGTAGTCGCCGTCGAATGGCAGGTGCAGTACCAGGCCATTGGTGAGGTGGAGTTGGGCTGCGCTGGTCGGTATAGGCAGCACGGTGAGGGTAGAGGTAGGACTGTTGCTGTTGCCGGCAGGATTACTTACGTTGCAATAATAGCTGCCCGCATCGCTCTGGTGGAGTGGCGAGATCGTCAGCGTCTGGTCGGTCTTTCCGCCGAGCAGGCCGGTACCGATCTTGTACCATTGGTAACTTAAGGCCGTGCCGGCGGCGTTCTCAGTCAGCGCGGCCGAAAGGCTCACGTAATTTGTCGGCGGTTGGACTACCGGCGCGGTGGGGATGGGCACTTGCAAGCTGCCATAGCGGGCGTTGAAATGATTGGTGACCTGCAACTGCGTCAATGCGTAGTTGTAAAATGCGGCTTCATCTATGCGCCCATAGACTTGCTCCGCTCCACCATCCGAACCGCCGGTAACGTATGCGGATGGATTGGCGCCCAATTGCAAGGTGCCTGACGTCCCGTTAACGGCGTGGCCAGTAATTGCGACCTGGCCGACCAGCGCGCCATTGACGTAAAAATTGTAATCGGAACCGTCGTAGGCGCAAACCAGGTGATACCAGGTCTTGCCATCGGCTATGAGGGCCGTGCTGAGGTTGACGTCATTGTCGGCCACCGCGCCAGCCGTGAACTCCAGGGCTGTCCCTCCAGGCAGCACGCCGAAGGCGTATCCATTTGGATTGGCCAGGCTCAGGGTCGAGAACAAGCGTCCTTTGGTGGTCAGGTTTGTAAATGTGGCCCAGGCCTCCAATGTAAATAGCGTGCCTGCCCCGGAGAGGACGAAGGGCGCTCCATTATTTACCTTCATGTAGCCTCGAGGCGAACCGGAGTTGGGCACGCCCATGCAGGCATCGGTATCTATTGGAGCCGCGTAACCGTTGTTATCATTAATCGTCGCGTTATTGTAAGTGCCGTTGTTGCCACCCACATAGTCATTGGCCGTCGTTCCACTGGCTTCGTCCAGGCGCCAGTAGGCAATCGGGCCGTCACCCAGGATGGTTTCCGTGTAAACGTTGGTCGCCAGGACGGTCAGAATGCCGGTCGTGTTCAGTGTGTTGGTGTTTCCGAAGTTGTTGTGAATGAAGCAGGTGTAAGTGCCCGCGTCGCCGGCGTAAGCGTTGGTGGACCAGGCGCTGGTGGTTGCGCCGGAAATGGCGGTGCCATTCAAACTCCACTGATAGGTGAATGAGGGATCGCCGATGACGCTGACACTAAAGGTCACATTGGTGGTAGGATATGTCGTAACCGATGCGGGTTCCTGCACAATGACCGGCGAGCCGAGGACGTTAAGTTTGCCGCTTCCGGTCGCGAAGGTCAGCGTGGTGCCCGCGCCGGAGCCCGACGCCCCGTAGGAACCCGACGGCTGAAGCGTTCCGTCAATGATCAGGGCTGCAATATTTTGAGTGCCCGAGAAATTCAGGTTGATCGTGCCGCCGCTGGATAGGGAGACGGCAGCGCTTGAGGCAAGTGCAGTGGTGCTGTCGAGTTGGAGGGTGGCGCCCGCGTTGTTGGTAACGTTTCCGGCAATTGATCCGGACACTTCCAGGCTCCCCTGGTTGACGGTCGTACCGCCGGTGTAGCTGTTGGCCGCAGTCAGCACCCACTTGCCTGCTTGAGCTTTAACAACCGAAGTTTTGTTCGCGCCGGAGTTGTCCACGATAGTGCCGATGCTGTTGTTCCCCGTGTTCGAACCTTGCAACGTCAGCGTCTTGGACGCGGCGCCCGACGCAGTGTTAACCGCTGTCAAAACAAGCGCCCCCGTGCCGTCGGCCTCGATTGTCGGACTGCCAACCGGCGAACCGCTGCCGCTCAGATCAATAACGCGGTTGCAAGTGTCGCCCGCGCCTTGATAAACCAGTGCGGCGTTCACGCTGGCGTTGCCCAGCCCAATTGTTCCCGCTGCGGTGGTGGTGGGTGCGCCGAGGCTGCAACTGGTGCTCAGGTTTTTGAGCGAATTGATGATCAGGGTTACTGTCGAGCCGGAAGCACCGCCACCACCTAGAGTGGTCTGGCCGGTGTAGGTGTTGTTGCCGCTCAGCGTGATCGAGCTGCTGTTATTGGCCGTGAGGTTCAAATTTCCGGTCCCGGCGATTGTGCCGGAAAGTGTCAGAGGCGCCGTGCCGCCCCCGCCGTTATTTCTCAGGTTCAAATTGGCAAACAGGAAATATGGCCCGGTGAGGGTCACTGGAACACCTGCATCAGCGGCATAATTCACGCCAAAAGTGCTCGCGCTGGTGGCCGTGCCGTTAGTCCAATTGTTGGCGATGGTAATCGGGTTGCCGCCCGTGCCAAGGATCGGAGCGAACGTGGTCCCGTTAATGACGATCGGACCTGTGCCAAACGAGTTGTTGTTATTGAAGTAGGTCAAAGTGCCGCTCGAGTTGAACACTGTCCCGCCGCTATAGCTGTTGTTGCCCAGCAGTTCGAAGTTGCCCCCGCCGGCCGATTCCGAGACGCCGCCCGTGCCGGTGATCGGCGCGGTGATGAGCAAATTCCCGCCCCCGGTAAAGAACCCCTGCACAGGCAATCCTCCGGTTAGAGTGGCGTTGGGAACGACGTTGAGGTTGCCGCCGCCAGCCGCAGCAATGGTGATCGTTACACCAGACGCCCCAAACATTCCAGCCATCGCTTCCGAGTTGTTGACCGTCACGGTATAGGGAGTGGCACTACTATTAAATCTTGGGAAAACGCCGCCTGCTGCTGTGCTGGCAGCTACTGCTGTGGGATAGTCGCTTGTCGGAGCGCCAGTCGAGGTGGTCGCCCAGAACGTACCGTCCCATGAATCATTGTCATTCGCATTTATCCCATAAGCCGTGGCCGTGCCGTTGAGATGGTAATAATACGAATTTGCAGCCTGTGTGCTCCCAGCGAAACCGCAAAACAGCAAGCAGAGGCTCAGCGAAATGAAGTTCAATTTTTTCGAGACGAGTTTTTTCATGTTCATAGATTTGCTTTGATCGCTTAAGCAGCGAACGAAAGCCAGGGATTCATTTGGTGGTTGTACTGCTGCACTTGTGTCCGGCGCATCCCAAGCGCTGACCCGCGCGGGCTGCGGGACACATCAATTAGGTTATCGGCAGCCACTTTAGCAGGAATGTCAGAAAGTGTCAAAATAAAAAATAAGTGACGGTCAAGATACATATTCATGTGGGGGCAGCAGGCTACAGGACCACAGGACCACGGACCACAGACTACGGACTGCTGATCACCGACCGCAGACTACGGACTACTGACTACAGACAAGCGTGCCGTCGCGATTCATCTGGAACTTCTGTCCGCGCCATTCGATGCGGTTGCCGAGGAAGGCCAACAGCCACACGAAAACCTGGAGCAGATCTTTCAATGGAACAAGCCAGGCCAGGCGGAGGGGGAGGCCGTTTATTCGATCATTGAGCATTGAGCATTGAGCATTGAGCATTGAGCATTGCACCTCGACCCTCGACCCTCGACCCTCGACCCTCCCCTGAACCCTGAACTCTGCGCGTGCCGAGGACGAGTCTGCGATCCTGCCGTAAAGGTCCCGCGCCGTGAAGACGCGGAAAAGCAGGAGAACCGCCGTCACCGCGAGGCTCAGCCAGGACCGCGAAATCGCCAGCCACAGTAGAGGCCAGAGTGTTGCGTTGCCGAGAATACTAATAAAATAAGGCACGGGCTGGCAGACTCGAATGGTGCGGGCCCAACGCAATTGATGTTTCCACACGGCACGCCAGCCCAGAGGCTCGTCCCAACACTCGACAACCACTGGACAAATCTCGAGCCGATGGCCCCGCTGGGCGATGCGATGGCCCAATTGGTAGTCGTCGGCCAGGCAATTCACCAGCGCGCCAAAGCCGCCGATCTCCTGGAGTGCGCCGCGGCGGACTGCCATGACCGCTCCGAGGGCGAAGTCCAAGGGTTTGAGCGAGATTCCTTGCAGCACCTGGCTCCAAAAATCCGCATTAATCGAGATTGCCTCCCACTGCATCGCGAGGTTGGACGGGTTGGCAAGGCGATAGAAACAGGTGACTAATTGCGGACCGGGACCAGCAGGTACTGGATGCTGGATGCTGCCAAGGTCCGTAGTCCGTAGTCCGTGGTCCGTGGTCCGTGATCCGTGGTCTGTGGTCTGTGGTCCGTGAATTGTGGTCTTTCTCCGGTCCATTTCAAACGTCTGGACGATATTTGAGACTAACTCCGGAGGCACTCGCACGTCGGCGTCGCTGATGATGAGGATGTCATGTTTGGCCAGAGGTTCGAGTTGGGCCAGTTTTGAGACTTTGGAATTTGGGCCGGCTAGGGGGCCGGAGACGACCAACTGGGCATCCGCGTCCGGGAACTCGCGCAGCAGTCGCTCCACGATTTCGCAAGCAGGGTCGGGGGAAAGGTGAGGGGCGAGGGGCGAGCCGCCTGCGCTGCGCTCCGGCGCGCCAAGGGGGCGAGGGGAGGCTTGAGCAGAGCCGTCCCGCTGAGGGGGATGAGGGAGCGTATTGGAGATACTGGATACTGGATGCTGGAAACTGGATAATGCGTGCTCGATGTTGGAAACTGGATCCTGGTTGCTGGTTACTGAATATTGATTACTGGTTTCCGAGCCTGCGACAGCAAATAGGATTTGCAAGGGCCCAGCATATTTCTGCGTGAACCAGCTTCGCAGGCAGTCCTCGGTGGCGGCGTCGGCTCCTTTGAGCGGTTTAAGAACTGTGACGCCTGGAAAACGATCCGACGTATTGTTTTCCGCGGAGGCCGAACCTTGAACTTTGAACCTTGAACTTTGAACCTTGAACTCTGGACCATGCGCCCGGCTTCTGGCCCTATCCCATCTACTTCCAACCCACCATTGCCAAAGGGTAAGAAGAAAGCTGAGAACGACCAGGACGCCTGCGATTAGGTCTAAATGCACCGGCGCTTAGTGTGAAATCCCGCGACGTAAAGCGCAATAAGATGCTCGAAGCTATTCTTGGGACGACGTAAGAATTCGCCGGACCTTGCCGCGCATCGCCCCCTCCGGAACGTGCCTTTGCAGGACAACCGGCCGACAATTCTCCCTCCCCCTTCGGAAGGGGAGAGGGCCGGGGTGAGGGGGCTTTGCAAGAAGAACCGCTCCCGAGAAGGAGCCTCCGTTCGAACTAAAGAAAAGCGCCAGAGGACTGGCGCACTCCAAGACGCTGGCGCGACGTCGCACGCCCCTTTCACGTTTCACGTTTTACGAAACACGCAACACGCAATACGCAATACGCAACACATTTCACTTCCAGGCGTAATAAACCAGCGCCGGCGGTATGTTGAGCAGGACCGGAACGGTACGCAGGCGCCAAAACTTAGCTTTAATTTTCTCGCGATCCACCAGCGCATACTGAAATTGGATGTACATCCCGCGTTTGCGTAGCGCGCCGTGAATGGTGTCAATCAGCTCGAAAGTATCGGGGCGCGTAAGGTTGGCAAGGGGGATTCCAGAAATGATAAAGTCGGCCGGCGGAACACCGCGCCGGATGCGGTCGTTGAGCAGGTTCTGCGCGGAATCGGAGATGACTTCGACCCGATGCTCCAGGCCGGCGGCCGCCAGGTTGGTGCGGGTGCGGCGGGCCAGGGCGGGATTGATCTCACAGGCAACGATGCGGGCGTTCGGGCATTTGGCAGCCAACCGGACCGTGAGCGTGCCGTTGCCCGGGCCAAGCTCGATGATTTCGCCGGAGTAATTCTGCGGCACTGGCCTGATCATCCGGGCTACCAGCGCGCGCCCGCTGGGAACAACCGAACCGGTTTGTTTATGGTTCAACAGGTAGGCCCACAAAAATTGCAAGCCTCCGATTGGCCTCGGCACTGCTGTTTTTCCATTCATAGCGATTTCTGGGCTTTATTTTGACCGATCAGAAGTTGAGCAAAGTGATTCAAAAGCGTCGAACTCAGGCCAGCAAATCGCAAACACCAAACACCAAACACCAAACACCAAACAAGCTCCAAACATCAAATCTCAACAGGAAACACCGCACACAGTTGGTGTTTGGGATTTGGTGTTTCTCTGGTTTTTGGTTTTTGGTTTTTGGTGTTTGCATCATCCTAATGGGTTCGCGTGCTTCAATTCTTCACCTCCGCTCCTATCGCTCTCACATCATCCGCGACCTTGACGGCGTTCTTCCTTGCCGCGCCGTTTTCCTGAAAAATGGCCTGCACATCGGCGAAAATGGCGTCCCACTTTGCCTGAGGATATTTTGTGGGGTTAAGGACCGCCTCGAGGTCGCGCAGCAATCGGCTGGAGTCGGATAGAGGCTTTTCACTATAGGCGGCGCAAAGGCTTTCGGCCAGTTTTGCAGCAGAAGCCTGGGAAGGTTTGGCGGTACCGCTGGCCAGGGCAATAATGTCCGCCGTGATTTTCTGTTTTTGCTGAGCTGTGACTTGAGAGCCCGCCTGAATTGCCGCTAGGTCGGATTTCAGCCGGCCGAGGGCAGGATTCGGTTGGGGAGTGGCTGCCGGCTTGGTTGCCGGCGTTGCGGGGGTGGGCTCCACGGGCGCAGCGGCACCCTGGCGCACGTTATTCTGGTTGCTCAGCTCTCTGGCGCGCTGCTTGATAATGTAATCCTGTCCCCAAGCTTTGGTAGCAAGGCAGAGAGAAACCACAATAAGGGCCAATGTTAACTTCATCACGAACAACTCCGATCTGACTGGTATAGTGCAATTTCCGAGGGGGGTTGTCAACAGCCGAGACTCACACCCACCAAAACGCATCCGTTCCCCCATTCGGATCCGTCGCTCCGGTAGTCCACGCATCCCAGTGGTCCAGAATCTTGCCGAGCATCTTGCACTGCGAAAGGGCAGGGCGGAGGCCGCGCAGTTCGTGGAGGCGGACGTTGAGGGGCGCGGCCAGAGAGCTGTTCCGCAGGAGTCGGGCTTCCAGCACGAGTGACCGGGCTTCACCTATGATATTTCGCTGGCGCAATTGAATTGACTTGGCCTGTTTCAGCGCATCGAGCGCCCGGGCGGGATCAGTTTCGAGCTTGGCGCGATACGTGAGCACGAAATCGGAGCGGTCGCCATCCAATTGATGGGATACCTGGATGTCCTCGGCTTCCCGGAGCGCTGCCATCGCGTCAGCGCGGTGATTGAGGGCGCGGCAGGCATCGGCATAATCGGCCAGGGCGCGGGCGATGGCGCCGGGATTGGAGGACCCGCGCCGCGCAGGCAGGCAGGCATCCTGCAACCGCTGGAGGGCCTTCTCGGGCCGGCCCGTGCGCAAACATGAGTAACCCCAATGATCCAGAAAAGGCAATGCTGCGCCGTCCGATGGATCGGGCTCGGCTGCCAGGAGCTGGCGTCCGCGCGCGATCCATTCCGCGATGGCGGGAGGCGGCATTAGGCCCTGGTACCGATAGCAGCAAACGTAGCAATTGATCAGCGACAAGTTCTGTGGCTCGCACAGTGCCATTTGATCCAGCGCGATTCGGCCATCGAGAAAGCCTCGGCGGCTTTGGATCCAGGCGCGCAGGCGTAGAAGATCTTCATGATATTGCAGTTCGGCCGCGTTTGGGAGGCTGCTGAGCATTTCGAGCAAATCGGCGGCAGCTTCATGATCGCCTCGCTCATGGTAGGCCCGGACCTGGCCGAGCATCCGGTGCACGTACGGCTCCATCGAGATGTCCGCGTCGAAGAAACCCGCAGGCGGGGAGCGCCATTTTTCCTCGGCGGCAAACGGATCGGACAAATCGAGCATGAGCCGTTTCTCGTGATCGAAAACCTGTTGCCAGCCGCAAGCGTAGCGGTGGCCGGTTCCGGCAAATCGCTGGACGCACCGCCCGCGCAACCGGGCCCGGCCAATGTCGGGCGGGTTGGCCAAGGCATGTTCGATATTGTTCACGCCGGGGAAACGGCTATCGGCGATCAGGCCCGCGCGATCGAGTGTTGAAAAAATTCCAGCGCCGCCGAGTTGGCCGAAACGGGTGTCTATCTCGCAGAGTTCCTGGTAGAGTTTAGAAAGGGCAGGGGAGGAGACAGCGGGGCGAGTGCCTGGAGCAGATTTGAGCGCCGCGATAATTTCGGGGCCGCTGTGGCTCGGAGAGCCGCGCTCCACAGCGCCATTGGCGTGATGCCAACAGTCGGGGGTGAGGCGATGATGTTCGGTGCGCTGCAAAAACAAGGCGAACTTCATCGCCCAGTCGAGCGTGCTGGCGACGGATGCGGGCGCGCCGTTTTCCAATTGGTCGAGCATCCTGCGCCATTCGGCGCAAACTTCCCGCCTCCAGGGCGGCATAAAAGGATCGTCCAGATGCGCCTCGGCTGCCTCCAGGTAACGGCGCTGGATCTGGAGTGCACTCATGAGCTCGCCATTGGCCAAGGGCGCGCGGACCTGGCAGGTTGGATCAAACGCAAAGAGGCGCATGGCGGCCAAAGCATCGTGCAGGCGCATCCCGTATCCCGGGCGCAGACCGGCTTCAATCATGGCCACAATGATCGCGGTCGTGCCCATCGTCAGCCAAAGAGCCTTTTCGGAGCAAAGGCTTTCTCCGCAGATGATGTGGAGCCGATGGTAACCGTCCTTGGCCAGTGCTTCGTCTTTGGTGTGAAAGATCCCGCGATTGTTGGTACTGCTTTCTGAAATCTCGTGCTCCAGAAACGCCACGCGCGGCGACAGTGTAAAACTCAGCCGGCCATCGGGTCCAAGATCCAAACCGCCCGCCCCCGAGTAGATGATCCGGCTGACCAGGTGCGGAATGATTTGAGACGGCAGCCGTTCCGGGCTGGTGCGGTGCATGAATGAGGTGTGGCAACCCCAGGTCGAAGCGGTGCCGCTATGATCTACGTTGGTTTTGAATAAGAGGACCTCCGCAAGGCTGGGATCAGTGCGCACCATCTCCGCGCCGATCCTCGCCAACATCCTTTCCCCCGCCTGCATGTACCGAACGACGTCCCAGGGATTGGCGCACTCGGGCGTGGTCATTTCCGGATGCGAACAATCCACGTACAGGCGCGCCCCGTTTTCTAAAAAAATCCCGGCCCCTTCCATACACGGCAAGTGCGGCAATTGAGCGCAGGCGATTTTCAGGAATCGGTCCGGCCAATTGCCGTCGCGAGTCGAGCGCCGCCCCTCGCGGTAACGCGGCGCGCAACCGTATTCGATTTCCATTCCGAAAAGCCGCTCGGCCATGTTCAAAGTTCAAAGTTCAAAGTCCAAAGTTCAAAGTCCGAAGTCCGTGGTCCACAGTCCACAGCCTCGTAGCAGCCGAGGTAACGAGGCTCTGTTCTTTCTGTCCTCTGACCTCTTCTCCCCCACTCGCCGACCAAGCTACTGCGCCGGCGGCTGTTTCACCGACTGATTAAAGGACTGGCTGTCCATCGAGAGGGCGCTGACGAGCATGCTCTCACTGAATTGAAGCATGCCCGCGGCCTGCTGGCGGATGGCGTTCAAGTTTGCGCCAGTCGGACCGCCAGCGGAGCCGGGTGATTGGCTGGGTTGATTTTCGGGTCTCGGACGTTCGTGTTGATCCATAATGCTCTTTAATTTTGGGGTTGAGTGTGATTTCGTTAGGTTCGTTTTAGGTTGAAATTGGATGGGAAATCCAAGACAGGAAGATTTAAGACAGGAAAATGCAAATTGGAATTGAAAGCAGGAAAATTTTGCGGCAGGAAGATTTTGAATTCCATTTTCCTGCCGCAAAATTTTCCTGCATTTCTTTTTCATTTTTTGTCTTCAATATTTGTCTTCATACTTGTCTATGCGTGGTTGATGGCTCCGCCTTAACGGCGATGGGAGATTGCACCGGGCTCGCATCCGCGCCAAGATTTACGAGCACCTCTTCCAGAGTGGCCCCCCCTTGAAATGCGCTTTCGCAGGCGGTCTTGGTGAATCCGAGCGGGTCCGTCAGTTTGATGGTTTTGTCGCGCGTCCAGTAACCGTCTCGCTCCACTGAAAACGTCATCGAGTCCCAATCCACGCGCTCGACCTGCCGCGGCTCGGCCAAACGCAGCAACATGCCGCGCGTCCAGGCGCGGGTGTTCTCAGGAGGCTCGGTACAAAAGCGCTCTACTTGCTCATCCGTAACTAGCTTGTCCACCTGCCCGTTTTTCTCCAAAGCCCAGAATAGTCCGTTCTCGTCGAGACTGGCATACAGAAAATCCAAATGTTTCAATTCTGGTGACGACCAGTCGAGGCCGGCGCGGTGCTCGCGCGCTCTCTCCAGGAGCTGGAGTTTGAGCACCCAATCCAGGCGGCGAGCCAGCATCGCGAAATCGCGCTGGCGCAATTTGTGGAGCGTGTCCGACCAAAGCTCCAGGATGAGTGGCGCTTCGGGCACGACACCGTCGCAGCCGCCAGCAGCTACAAACCGGTGGGCTTCTTCGTAGAGCAACAACTGCAACTCGACGGCGGTAAGGCTGCGCCCCGAGGTCAACCGGGCGCGGCTGCGGAGAGTTGGGTCGTGGCTCCAGAGGCAAAGGGCCTCGACAGGGTCGTCGAGCAGAAGATGCGTACGAACTCGCCCGGCCTCGATCATGGCCAGAATGATTTGCATCACGCCGATCTTCAAGAAACTAGCGGTGTCGCAGAGGGTATGATCGTAGAAAATGACGTGTAAGCGCGCTTTGCTGGTGGAATCCGCGCTCCGATCGTACCAGGAACCGCACAGCGCCTCGTCGCGGCTATTGACCAAAGGCCGGGTGAAGGTGGTTTGCGAGCCCATCAACATGTCCATGAAATCCGCTCGCTGCGAAATTTGATAATCAACCGATGGCCGGTTGTTTTCGGAGCCCACTTTCCCCTGCCCGGTGAAAATGATGCTGGAGGCCTGGTAGGCGGCCAGGAAAAGCAAATGATGCAAGCGTCGCTCGAACAGATCAGTCCAGGCGCTGCGGGTGACCAGGAAGTTGATGTGGCTGCCGTAGGAATGGCCCTGGCCGTCGGAGTTGTTCGCCAGCACCACGATCCGTTTTCCTTCAGGCAATCGGGCGTTGGCCATTTTCATAGCCGCCCGGGCCAGGAGCAGCATGGCGCGAGAGGCCGCCACGTGGTCCTTCGCGCTCAGCACTTCAGCAATACACAGTTCGAGGTGCGAGAGATCAATATATGCGCAGCCGCCATTCCACAGGAATTTTCGCGCCCAGTCCTGGGCGTTGTAAGTCGAGCCCGACTTGCTCAACAAGCACTCTTCTGAGAGAGCCTCTGTGGTGGTGTAACCGTTCTCCAGCGCCTGGCGCCGCGCCACACACGCCCGGCAATAACATAACGAAAGGCTCTTCCGGGCCAACGGAAGCCCGTCGAATTCGCGCAGGAGCAGATGTGACGCAAGCGCGGCCGTTCCGGACGGCATCTCGAGCCCGAGAATGAAGTTGGCCAATTCGAAGTCACCCCCGCAGAGTTTAGGCAAACGAGTTTTCATTTAGTCCAATTTTTTAACCACGGATGCACACAGATGAACACGGATCCGGTGAAGCCGGACCCGGAGCAATGTCCGATCGCCGGAGCGGCAAATTTCTTCCTAAAAACGCGCGAATTCTCATAGTTCTGTACGGATGAAGACAGGAAAATTGAAGACAAGAAAATGAGAAAGAAAGGCAGGAAAATTTTGCGGCAGGAATATGGAATTTAAAATCTTCTTGCCGCATAATTTTCCTGCCTTCAATTCCGTGTGCATTTTCCTGTCTTAAATTTTCCTGTCTTGGATTTCTCATCCGTGTCTATTCCGTGTTCATCCGTGGTTAAGTTCATCCGTGGTTAAAGATTTCAGATGTCGTTGGTCACATTGGCTAATTCAGATACCGATGTTGGTTTTTCACTTTCCTCACGATCGGCTCCACGCTGACCACGTCCACGTCCTGGGGTAAATCGTGGAGGTAGCTTCGAGCGTTGTTGATCGTCAGGATGCGGCGCATGCGCTGGAGGGTTTCGCTGACGGCATCCTGCATGTCCACCAACTGGACCCCTGCCGTCCCACCGTTGACATGACGCAGGAACGCGGCCCGCCGCGCGGTCCGGCAGACGTTCTCGAACAACCGGCCACTGGCCAATTCGCGGGCCACGATGGTCCGCTCCTTGCCGTCGCGGAATCGCATGGTGCAAAGTTCATTGCCCGCGTTGGGGCTGTAAAACTGCGAGACCGCATGTTCAATCAGTTCGTCCCGCGTGGACACAGCGAGTGCGCCGTTTGGATGAAATGGCACATTTTCCGGCAGGTGAATCCGGAAAATGGCGCGCGCGCCTTTCATGTCAGGCCGACCTACGCTGATCTCCAAATCGGAGAGGCGTTCATATAATGCGCTATCCAATAAATCTTTACGGTTTGTGGCGCAGATGATCGCCACGTTTTTGCGTTCGGCGAAGCCATCCAGTTCGGTCAACAAAGCGCCCAGGAATTTGTCCGAGTGGTGCGAGACCGCTCCGCCCCGGATGCGGCCAATGGTTTCGACCTCATCCATGAAGATGAGCGCGTAGCCATCCTCGCCGGCTTCGCGCAGGGCCTGGAAACATTGGCGGATGTTTTCCTGTGTCTGGCCGACCCAGGGCGATTCCCATTCCGAAGGTTTCACGATGGCAATCCGGCATTTCTTGCCCGTGATCCGGCTGATTTCGCTGGCGGCCACGCGGGCCATCAACGTCTTGCCGCAACCCGGCGGGCCAACCATGAGAATCGAGTTGCGGCCACTCAAATAATAGGAAGCGGCCAGCGCCGGTTCGACCAGGATGACCGTCAGCACGGCCAAGAGCTTCTCGAGGTTCTCCCGCTGGCCGCCCACTGAATTCACCGAAAGGTTCGGAACTTCGTCGAGCAGGTACCGGCGCCCAAGTTCCAATTCGATTTTCTCATAGACCATCCAGGTGGTCCGATCAAAGCGCACGGCGTCCCCGGCTTTAAGGCCGGTTTTGATCAGCCTGCCCGAGACATCCATCACGAAGGGATCATCGTGATGGCGCACGATCATGCGCCCATCAGCCAGCCAGCGCTCGAAAATCCCCGTCTCGCCGCAAGCGGAGCAACCATTAGGCGATACCGCCACGATCAGGTTTTGTTCGCTGTTCAGGAATACTTCGTCTCCACGGACCAGGGTGGAAAAATCAATTCCCTCGCCCGGGGAAACGGTGCGGCGGGCGCCAGAAATTTGCACCAGCGCCATAGCCTTGCCGCCGGCCTGAATGACCTTGTGAAAAATGGCCGGGTAAAGTGGCGGGGCTGAGAGCTTTTCCAGCAGAGCTCGGCACTCTTTGATTTGGTTCTGAGTGGTTCGCAGGGTGCGGCGGTAAACCGCAAGGATGTCCAGCACCAACCGGTCCACTGCCATACCGGCTTCGGGTGATTTTCCACGCAACTGCTGGATGCTCGTGAGGGTTGCGTCAATGTCCATCGGCCCTTCGTTGTTCAGGAGGGCGCGGACCTGGTCGGGGGTTATTTCATCGGGAACAGGCTTTCTCATCTTGGTCATCTCCAATTGTGGCCGTCGCGTCAGGCACGAGGGCCGGGTTTAGTTCTCCGTTAGTTGCAAGAATGTGGAATCCGCGCTGGACGATCAGGCCGTTGCGCCAGGAGAACATCGCGTGGCGCAGACCCGCGTCCGTGCTGGTAATCAGCAGCGCGACTTGAAAGGCTTTGGGAAAAACTGTCCGGTGAACGTCGCAGTCATCGGAACTAAAAAAAGACCGTTGCAACGGGCACTTGGCGCGCTCCTCGGGAGCGCATTTCGGATTGCACCATGCGCTTGACGGATGCAGATGCCACCAGCCGAGCCACTGTTCATTTTTGCCCCGGAGAGCGAGTGCATGGCTGACGGCGTCCCAGGTTTCGGGGCCGAAGCTCACTTTTGTGGCGGTGGCCTCTGCGTAACGCGCGTGGATTTGCGCTGTCACCTCCAGAAACAACTCGCCGCCTGGATCGCGGTGAACGTGGCCGACCAAAATCGAGGCAGTCTCAAGCCCACCGGCGGCCCTGGCTAATTGTTCCGTCTCGGCCACAACCTGCTTCGAGACGAACACACGGATATCCGACTCGTTTTGTTCGCCGACGGCGGAGGAGCGCTTATTAAAATCATTTAGCGAAGCGGCCCGGATCGGGAGTGGTTCAGAGACTTCTTCGATCTGGAAGCGAGGTTTGCGCTGCGGATTCATGGGCGGTTCCGGCGGGTTCGCAAAGGCGGCGATCCGGTAATTGAAATATTCTCCCGACTTAAGGAGACCTTTCCCCACGAACGGAGCGCTGGCCGCCCCTGCGAAGGATTTGAAATAAGTCGTCGGCACCTGGCAGGAGACTTCCCCAACGCCTGGCAACTGAAGCGCAACCTCGACTGCGCCCACGAAGGGCGCACCGAGGTCTGTGTGCCAGACGGGCCGCAGCTCGGCCACGGCTCCAGGCCCGATGGTGGCGATGGGAAACCGGCGCAGCGCCGCAAATCGCGCTGTCTCCCAGGCCGGTTCCCAATCCGCCACCACCGGCACTTGGCCCAGCGCGGCGCCATTCCGTTTGAACAGCTCCATCACGTAACGGTGTGGCTGCCGGGTGGTCATAAGCTTAACCCGCTTGAATCGAGGGCTGCACCGTGATGCGGTCCTCGTCCTCGAGCCCGGTATCGGCCAACAATTGGCTGGCATGGAGATGTTGACCCGTCCTGTCGTGCCTGGCGTGATACGTGATTCGACGTCCGTTCCCAAGGACGGGCAGCCTCATCTTAGGGACGAGGCTGTCCAACAATTCCCCGACGCTCATCTCGCGATCGAGCCGGCTGACGTTAACGACATTCTGGCCGCTGACGTCAACGGCAGAAATGTCGAGTGTTTTGTTCTTCATTGTGTGTCTGTCCTTTCGTTGGCCCGATTCGCAGGGGTTGCATCCCAGCCGCGCATGGCCAGGTAGCGCTCCGCAATTTCGGGCGTTTGCAGCGCTTTTATTTCCGCCTCGCCGCTCATGCTGCAGATCAGCGACAGGCAGTCCAGTGCACTGGAAATTTCGATGGCAGCCGGGGCCGACGCGAAGACCACTTCGAACTGCGCAATCTGAGCGCTGGAGGCCTCTCCGGCCCCGGCCTCTGTTTCGGCGCGAATCGCGGGGCTTTCATCCGCACGCAGCGAACCTCGCGCCATCCGCACCACACCGGAAGCAGCGAGCAATAAGCCGGCCACCGCCCTTTGGCAGGTTTCGGTCAGTGAATCGAGCCGGGCCAGTTCACAGGTAATGCGAACGCCCTCCCCGGCAGGAGCGAGAAGAGCCTGGTTAAAGCTGCCGGGGGTCTCCAACTCGACCGCAAGCAATCGGCCGCCTCGTTCCGTGAATGGCCAGCCTGCTTCGGTGCACAGGGTTTGGAGGTTCGCGGTGGCTGGCTCCGGCTCACTCGCAGCGGCGGAGCGCGGCTCTCCTGAGCCGCAGCGGCTGGATTCGGGTTTGGGTTCCGAAATCCCCACCGCCCGCTCGTCTGCGGATCGACTGCTACCGAGCCCTATCCACGCCTTTTCAAAACCGAGCCGCGTCTCCAGAACCCGGCGTTCCAAATCAATACCATCGAACAGCGGCAGGTCAGCCCGAAGTTGAAGGAAGCCCTCCTTGGCTAGAACAAATCTTGCCAGACCAGGTATTCTTGAGTTCAACTGCAGTGCAGCCCACAGTCCAGGCGGCGTTGGACCAGAGTTAAGTTGTATCAGGATTCTGAGCCAATCACTATCGGCTTCGGCCATGACCTTGTGAGGCGCTCCGTTGTGCCAGGTGAATTGCCACGAGTTGGCTAAACAGGCAGCAAAGTCCGAAGCAGAACTCTTGATGGCGGCGCCTATTGAATCAACTGTAATATTCATTCCATCTCCTCCCGTTTGGCCGGGGCCACGCCGGTGCGGACAGAGCGGCGTTTCAAGGGGCGGTTATCGATCGGGAAGCGAAAACTTTTCTGGTTGCGCGCCCATTGCGAGGCGGCCGGATTTAGCCCATCGTCATGAGTCGCAAAGAGCCTCCAAGTCCAGAGTTCATAACAGACATAGATAAGGTCAACCAATGGCGTGCCAGGGGCGATGTGCGCGCACAAAAATGGGTTACGAATGTTCGGCGCCCACGGAAAACGGTGGGGTCCGAGATAAGTCAGGCTCTGGGCAACATTCGCGTATCTCAAGTAGTCCGGGGTGAACCAGATACCCACCCGAAACTGGTCGAACTCGACAATTTTACCCCGGCCATCCCGCACCAGACCCCGGCAGGAAAAATGTGCTAGATAACGCGACGGCGGGTCCGAGTCTGTCAAAGGCGTAAGGTCGAATATGTCACTCTCCGCAGCGAGTGCCATGCCTTCTTTGTATTGTCGGCGCAAAAATGCTTCGCGGATGTGGTCGCTCATGGGGTGGTTCTTGGGTGGAAGGGTGAAACCGAACGCGCGGGAAGGTAGCGCACTCCAGAGGCGTTGCGTGCCTGGACACGGGCACCACCTTGCGAAGCTTTTGGAGTGCGGCACTCCTGTGCCGCTTTGGCTTTTTGTCCGGAACCAACCAAACCGCTCCCGATGGATCGGGAGCGCACTCCAAGGCGCTCGCCCCGCAGTGCGCGCGCCGGGACTCGCGAAGCGTTTGGAGTGCGGCGTATTCCGCCGCTTTCGTTTGCGTTTTTCCGCGATGCCCCAGCCAGTTCAAGAAATTTTTCACTCTTCCCCTCCCGCAGCGAAATAATATCCCCTCCTCTCAGCCCCAGACTCTCAAGTGTCCGCTCAGCCTCGCCGGGCCCCAGGTCGGCGCGGCTGAGGCGCGATTTCATGTGAAAACCCGCTGCCAGCATCTCCGCCCCGCAGCGGTCACATAACCGCTCCCGGTCACGCAGACGATGCTGCAAGCGGAAGACGCTCCTACCGAAACCGCAGGCCGGGCAATCAAGCCTTTTAGCGACTGCGTGGCCGCCGAAGCCAAGCTCTGTATGCATACCGCCCACTGGAGGCCTCTTAAGGATCGAGCCGAGGGGGCTTGGCAGCAGATTCGGTCGGCCAGGGGCAATCGTCCAAATTCGATGATCAAAGCGGCAATCAGGATTACGGCAAAAACTCGTGGTAATCGCGCGGTGCGTCGTGGTGTCCAAAACCAACTGCCGCCCAATCAATGCGGTTTCAGATTTCCCAAATAGAAGTTTCTGGCATTCCAGCACCGCCAACGCCGCGCAATAGGCGCCAAGGCATGACGGCGCGTTCGTACTAGACGTTTTCGGCGTCCCCTGGTCGCAAGGATACAACGTGGTCAGATTATCATATTCACTTTCGCTCCAGGCACACTCCAGGCAGGGCTGGTCTTTGCCCGGCCGGTAAACATTCACCCGCGCCAGCATTAGGCTGGGCTCCACGCCAGCGTCAATCCAGATCATCCCCAACCGCCACGCGATTTCGTTGAGACCGCGCCGACTTTCCAGCGAATCAAGGCATCCCAGCGCCAAATTACCTCGTAGCCAGCCGCGCGGAATATTTTCCAGGCGGTCCACAATCGGCATAACCGCGAGTTTCGGATTGATTCGTTTAGCCACGCGGGCTTGAACTTGAGCTTTCGGCTGTCCGAAATCGGCTGGGGTAATTGCCTGCGACCTCAAATTCTCCGCCTCGTACCGGTCATGATCTATCAGCGTCAGGTGCGACACGCCTGGGAGCCTTGCCAGCAAGGGAATAACGTAGGAGCCGATATTTCCAAGCCCGCAGACCACTAGGTGCGCCAGGCGCGTCGCGAAACCAGCCGGTGGCAGCAGACGCTCGGCAGAGGCGGGAGCGTGGTCTTTAGACCGCTTCACGCGGGAAATACAAAGCCGGGGCCGATTTTTCGTAACTGATTCTTTGGGCCGGACGTGAAACTGGCCGGCCCGCGGTAGCCCAGCCGCAGCCGGAGCGCGGCCTTCAGGCCGCTTCACCGCGGAAATGGTCAACCGCGGCGGATTCTTCATGGCCGATTCCCTTGCGAGCAACCGGGACTCCGAACCATTTAACGATTTAACCCTTTTAACCCATTTAACTTGCTTTCTCATACGTCTAAAGCATCTCAGGGGTCCAGGAGTAACCCGCGTCCAGTTCGGTGGATTGCTGACCGCACACCGCGCATGTCGGCGCGTATGTCCAGCAGGGAAATCTTTCGCTTTGATGATGGTAAGCTCCACAATTAGGGCACCGCACACAAAGGTCCCCGGGCTCTATTTTTTCTTTACACCGCGGGCAAAAAACGGGCTGAGCAAGGCCCTCAAACGCGATCACCTTGGCCAGCTCTTCCGTCGAGAAATAGCAGCGCTGCCCGCCAATTCGGATCTCGTCCTTGTGCCGGAGCACCCGCAGCCCAAGCTGCAGCGGTTCGCCGTTGAGATGGAGCCGAACCTGTTGACCTGCGACCAGCACCCATTCAGGACTGCCTGCCCCTTTAGCCACCGGCAGGACTCGAACGTCCTCAGCGGCGAGTTGGCCATAGGGCGGCGTCAGGCGAGCCTCTACGCCATCGCCCAAACGCACACAGCACTCGCCCGTGGGCGTTTGGATGGCCCAGTCACGTTCGGCAGCTTCAATCCAAAAGTGCATAAAAAAATCTTTCGCCTGAGATGATACGCTTCAGGATGGACTTTATATATGAAGCCAATCTCATTTTTTACTGCTGCTCGCGCCGCGCTGGTTTAACCGGCGGATTCGGCGCCTTTTTGCGGCTCAAGAATCAGCCTCCCCTGAACCTCCGCGCTTGCGAAGCTGTGAATTGAACATGGCGCTCCAGTACTTTTCAGGGAGTCCGGCGTCTTTGAGGATGATCTGGTTGATTCGGGGAGAAAGCCGGTAGCCAGCGGGTCTCGGCCCAGTTTCAATCAAATTGGAGTTTGTTTTTAAAAGGCCCCGCAATTCGCCAATGCTGCGGTGAACATCCACATCCATGGGATAGCGCCATCGTCGGCCAGGCATCGGCCCATCCGCGGTTGTCAACTTGTCCAGGATTTCTGCGATGACTTTGGCCCGGATGAACAAAGGAAGCGATTTTCTGTCCGCTGGCGACGCCGCTGCCAACCATTTCGCAAACCGGGCCAGAACCAAAAACACCAACCTCTCACGGCCCTGGAGGACGATTATCGGCGCTTTGTTAATCCGGACTTCGCACTGGTCACCGATTCCAGGCCTTCCGCGAATCTCCAGCGTGGCGGGTTTGTGGCGCGCGGGAAACGGCTGTAAGAATCTCAGAAGCCATAGAAGGTGGCGCACCGCCTTGGCGTGATTGGGCGCGGTCTGCTTAAAAAGCCGCGGTTTGCGTCGCCGGCGTTTTGTGGTATGTTGCCGGGCTCGGTTGGGTGTCTTCTTAGGTGTTGGTTGGCTATGCTCCGGTGTTTCAGATCGGGGTGCGGTGCTTTCTGGCTGGCCGTTCCGGCCAGGGTCCGGTGGAATGAATGATAGTGGGGTCATAGGTCGCTCGGGAGTGGATCAAGCACGCCACGAGGAGACCAGGTCGCCTCCGGGGTGAATAGTGTGCGCGGCGTGTCATAGGGTAATTCCACACTATTCCGGGGCAAGCTTCAACAAAAACCATTCAAAACTACTCATTTTGATGAATATTTATATTCATGCCACATCTTGCAATTATATTCAAGCTTCCTTTTCATTGCCGGCTTGCGACCGCCTTTAGCCGCAGATAGTCTGCCTGCCGACTCAGGTCTCACTTATGTCCAAACGCGTCAAAAATCCCGAGGATGAACATCTTATTCTGGTCGCAGCCGCCGCGCGCATGCGGGGGGATGGAAAGACACAGGCCCAAATCGCCAAAAAGCTGATAAAGAGCCAGCCCGAGGTTTCGCGCCTGATCGCCGATGCGGTCGAACACGATTTTCTGGCGCGCTCGCCGGCCTTTCTCTCCTGGAATGTGAAGCAGTCGATTCGCGATGAGGTTGACCGCCGGTACTACGTGCCGGAGAAGCTGCGCAATAAGCTCCGAGACCTGGCGCCTGCGAAACTTTATCTGGATGTGCACCTTCTGCCTGACGGCGACGACGCCTTTGCCGAGGCCGCCGCTGAGTGCGTGGTGGATTTGTTGCGCCATTCGCAAGTGGCGGGGATCATGTACGGACGAACTCTGGAAAGAATGGTTTCGAGGGTCAAAGGTTGTGTGGCAGGACGGTCCAAACGCGAATCCCATGAGATTCAGTGCATTCCCTTGTGCGGTGATCCGGTTCACCTGATGAATCGGGGCCAGGTCAATTTTTCGGCCTCCCACCTCGCGGCTCAACTCGGCAACGCGGTGCGTAACGAAGATAGCGACGGCGCGAGCCAGCCGGCGCTGGTGCTCGAGCCTGCCCTGGCCGGGGTGCCGGCATACTTCGGCCGAAAATTCTACGAGAAAGACAAAGCCGCCGCAGGTTGGCGCAAGTTTGTCGAGGAAATCCCGGGCTACCGCGCCATTTTCGGCCGCGGCGATGGCCGCGAACGGGCCTGGATAGCCCGCCTGGATACCGTCATCAGCGGCGCCGGCATCATCGCAAAAAACAATCCAAAGCAGACTCAGAACGAACCGCCAGACGGCAAAGCCGCTCTCGAGAAGACGGGCGACTTCATCATCGAACGTCTAAAGCAGGAGGAAGACCTGGTCTCAGAATCCGGATTGGCAAAGCTGATCTACGGTGATATGGGAGGCTGGCTGATCGCCAGGCCCAATCTTAAGGCGTCGGACCAGAGCATTGTCGAGCAACTCAACAAAGGCTGGACAGGCATTGACGGCAAGGCTTTGGGCGAGGTCGCAAAAAGCGCCAGGTCGGGCGGCGCTCCCGGCGTGATCCTCGTCGCCGCCGGCAAGGCCAAGGCCGACATGGTCCGGGAAATCGTCCGCCAGGGCCTTGTCAATGTGCTCCTGATCGACCTCTCCCTCGGCACCGCTCTCTCATAGCGCAAATCAACACAATAACTCATTCACTGACTAATTGGTGCACCCCAAAACCCGCGCCGCCTGCACCATCAGATAAGCCATCACCCCAGTCGCAGGAATCGTCAGCACCCACGTCCATAAAATCCGCTCGATCAACGTCCAGTTCAACGCGCTGAACCGCCGCGCCGCCCCCACCCCCATGATCGCTGTCGAAATCGCGTGAGTGGTGGAGACCGGCATACCCAGCCGCCCCGTGGTGAGCAGCAGACTGGCGCCAGTCACTTCCGCAGCGAACCCGTGCACCGGGCGCAGGTGCACCAATTTGCGTCCTAATGTCTGAATGATTCGCCACCCGCCGATGTAAGTGCCCATTGCCAGCGCCAGCGCGCAGACAAATTTGACCCACGTTTTGATTTGAAAATCCGGGGTATGAAGGAAGCTCAGCCACGACGGCAGATTGTTCAGGTCGCCGTGTTTCGTAGCCGCATAGCACGCCAGGGCCATGACTCCCATGGTTTTTTGGCCGTCCGCCAGTCCGTGCGCCCAGCCCATATAAGACGCGCTGACGATTTGGAGCCGGCCAAAGACGCGATCCACCATCTTCGGGGTCATGGACCGGATGATCGCATAAAGGATACCCATCACTATCATTCCCACAACAAAGCCCGCAATCGGTGAACCGAACATCGGCACGATAACCTTTGGATACAGCCCGTCCATCGCCACATGGCCGGTCTTCGGGTCGGCTTTTGCCACGTTCCATTGGATGACGCCCCAGTGGTTGTGCGCCGAAGCCAGCGCCGCGCCCAGCAATCCACCAATCAGCGCATGACTCGAACTGGATGGAAACCCGTAGTACCAGGTCAGAATGTTCCAGGCGATGCCCGAGATCATCGCACACAGAATCGTCATCGTGGTGATGTATTGTGTATCCACCAGCCCCGCGCCGATGGTCTTTGCCACCGCCGTTCCGCACAACGCTCCCAGCAAATTCATCGCCGCCGCCAGCACCACCGCCTGCCTGGCCGTGAGGACGCGCGTTGCTACCACCGTGGCAATCGCGTTCGCAGCATCGTGAAACCCGTTCGTGTAATCAAAAATCAGCACGATCAGGCACACCAGCAGCAGAAAGCCGATCAATGTCATTGGCTAATGTTCGCCTTCAATGGATTGGGTTTTGAAGTTTGAAATCCTGCCGCCTAATTTTCCTGCCTTCAATTTTCCTGCCAAAAATCTTCTTGCCCACAGTTTCCTGTTGCGTCAGCAAACGTTCCGAAAGCATCTCCGTTTTAACGTTTTAACGTTTTAACTTTTTAACGATTTAACCCCTTTCACTACGAGTGTTTCAACACCACGTTCGCCACCACATTCCCCACATCCCGGCACCGGTCCACCACCTTCTCCAACAATTCGTACATATCCCGGACAATGACCATTTTGATCGCAGGATATTTTTCGCTGTAAAGCTCCTTGAGCAACTCGAGCATCAGATCATCCGCCTCGCTCTCGGTCTGCTGCAGCTTCTCATTGTATTGGTTCACTTCTTCAAAATGCGACTTCTCCAACTCCCCAATCATCGCCGCAACCGTGTCGGTCGCCTGTTCCATCAAGTGCAGTTGCCGTGAGAAATCAATGTCCCGCAGCTTGTCCGCTGCAATCAGGTAACGTTCCGCAAATTTTTCGACCGTCTTGGGAATCCGATACAGCACGTGCGAAATGGCCTCGATGTCCTCGCGATCGAGCGTCGTGACGGACGTCTTGGCCAGCAATTCCCGAATTTGAGTGGTAATCTCCTTGTCCTTGCTGCGCAGCGCGGCAAATTGATCCAGGCTGGAGCTGGCCTTCGCCCCGCCCAGCACTTGCTTTAGCGCCCGCACACTGGCCCGGCTATCTTCCGCGCTGGCCTCCAACAGCTTAAAAAACTCATCATCCCGCGCAAACAGCTTTTGCAACGAAAACATAATGCAGGGGTTGTAGCCGTCGAACGCCCGAGTGGCAAGCGACAAGTGGCTGGCTCCAATACCAAGGCCCTTCTCGTCCTCGTCCTCGATCTTCCGTGGTTGTCGTTTCGTGGCCTCTTTTGGCTATTTGGCTATTTGGCTAACGGGAATGCCTGAACCGTGAACCCGCTCCCCGTCCGTAGTCCGTGGTCCGTGGTCCGTGGTCCGTGGTCTGTCGTCCGGTGGTCCGCGGTCTGTGGTCTTGTGGTCCGTTTTAATAAAGCTGCCCGTTGGGTAAGTAACCTGATACTTTGCCTGAGCAATTCTGCTCATGGCTAAAGCCCGGTTACCCATAAGGCCACCCCGGAGGCCCACTCTCGTTAGAATCCAAAAACGGATTCCCTTTGGGCGATTGGCCGGTGGGTCGCTGTTCCTCGGCGCGCTTGCGCTTGGAACCTTTGTGCTTCCGTGGCATTGGCCCATTTCGCACCGCACCTTGTCGCTTTCTCACATTTATGGTTTCAACAATTTCGTGGCCTGGTTGTGGGTTGGGCTGATGCTGGTTTTGCTGACAGCCTATGGGCTGGTCTTTGGAAAGGGAGGCCAGCCCAGCCGATTGCAGAGCGGTTTATGGGAGATTCTGCCTGATGGAGGGAAGATAGGTGTCAACAAGCGGTTGCGGGCAGCTTGTTGCGCCATGGCGGTCCTTACACTGGTCGTGGTGACTGGTTGGTTCGCTTACCTGCCGAACGCGTATTTCGGCGAGGCCGCGCTGTTCATCTCGCGCATTGAGGCCATGTTGCTGGGCCTGCAGCCGTACCGGGACTTCGACTTCAATTTCGGCCCGGCGATGCTTTACCCTTCCTATTGGGGATGCCTGCTATTCCACCGTTATTTTTCAGTTGAGCAAATCTATGGCGCAACCTTGGCCTTGCATTGGGTCTTCGGGCTGTACCTCTTCTATTTCATCGTGAGCCGGCTTGCGGGCAATTTCGCGCGAACGGCGGTCTTCTTGCTTCTGGCCGTGCCTTCTCTAAACATCAGCCTTGGCCTCAATTATACGTTGTTGCGGTTCACGCTTCCGATAGCCTCATTGATTGCTCTGCATCGCTTTGTTTTGTTCAAAGTTCAAAGTTCAAGGTTCAATATTCAAGGTTGCCACTCTTCAGGTCAGAGGTCAGAGGTCAGAGGTCAGTGGTCATTGCTGGTTGCGCTTGCGGCCTTTTTGGCGCCGTTGATCAACTTTGCTTTTTCCCCTGAGATGGGCGTGGTGACCTGGCTGGGCTCCGCGGCCTACTTTGCGCATTTATGGATTACCCCGCTCCGGTCTTTAACCGTCTGCCTGGCGTCCGTCGCCGCGGCTCTGCCTGCTGTGGTGCTTTTGTTCTCGCGCAGTTATTTCGATTCGATTGTCCTTTATTCAGGCGGCGGACACAACCTGCCCATCTTCCCCGCAGCGCACGTCCTTTTGCTGCTTGCAGCGTTGTTTGCAGTTACGCCTTTGCTCGCCAGGATCGCAGTGCAACATCGTGACTCTCGAGGGGCGCTGGCCCTGGCGCTCTGCATGGCCACCGGGCTGCTCGTCGTGCCTGCACTGGGAAGGTGCGACCCGGGCCATGTCCTCTATAACGGCTTTGGCGTTCTTCTCCTTTTCCTGGCAGCTCTGGCCCAGGCTCAACGTGGCTTGTTCAAGGCCGTTGGTGTGATATACGCAGCCGTTTGGACAGGCCTCGGCTTTATGAGCATGTGGCATATTTATGGCCCGCTGGTTGACCAGGAGATCGCCATGCGCAAAACCGCCTCCTCAGCCTCCCCTACCGCTACCAGCGGCTTGCTCCATTGCAGCAAAATGCTTCCCATCCCTTCAGGCTACGAGCAGTTGCTCCAGTTTAAAAATATCGGCGTTCCCATCCCCATTGGCGAAGACCTCGAACGCTTCCTTAAACTCAATGGCATGTTTGCTCCCAACCATCGTTTCTGCCCCTTCCGCGAAATTTGCACTCGGCCGCAGCTTGAGGAGCGGCTGGCGGACCTCCGTACAATGGACCTGGTGATCCTGCCCACCGCGACGGCGAATCTCTCCGCGGGCCTGGATCCGGTAACCGCCGCCAAAGGAGATTCCGCCGCGCTCTCTGGCATTCTGCTCTTTCCGGTCAGGTTGACTCCACATAAACCGGCGTTTGATCCTCTGCGCGAGATCGTCACGGAACTGAATGAGGCCCATTTTTCGCTTATTGGCAACGCGACTGAGAGTTATCTGATCCTTCAAAGGGAAACGGGACCTTAAAGCAAAACGTCAGGCCGGAGTGGCGGCATGGTATCCACACAGCTCGCTCCGCCGACCTGCTGCGCCTACTTGTCGCGCCGACGAATGGCGAAGGCGGGAGGAACGCGAAGGTGGGCGCCATTATTCCATCATTCCACTATCCCTTTATTCCATCATTCCAACTCCACCACGAAGCAACTCGCCATCGTTTGAAACCGTTTCACCGGAATGTTCAGCCTGGCGAATAGATCTTTAATCGCAGTTTGATCTCTATAGGGCAGCGCTTCCGGGGCCGAGTTAATCAGCAGTTCGGCCGTCTCGAGATTTCGAAAGATCCTTCTCATTTTGAACGCCGTAATTTTATCCCGCAGCGGTGTCTGAGCGGCCATTGCGAGCAACGAAAGAGCGGCGCGGAAGCAACCCATGGTTGTGCGCTTTGACATCAACACCACTGTCTCCGCAGGACCAAGCAAATGAAGTCGCAAAATTTCTTTGTGCATAAGGACATTATTCCTGAGAAAACCTGCTCTGGATAAAAACTTTTCCTGCGCTGCGTGCAATCTATAGAAAGCGACAAATATTTTTCCGTCATCACCTGCAACTCGCCTGCCTTCCTGAAAAATGGAGCCAATTGCGCCTTCGTCAGCCATGAAGTCAATCACACCAGTAGCGTAGATGATTGTCCCGTAACTTCCTTTCCTGAATGGCAGCGCCCGGGCATCTGCATGGATCAATGTCAATCCACGCCGTTGCTTCGCGTGCCGTATCATCTCCTGGCTCAGATCAACTCCATCGCATCGAATTCCTTTGCGCTGCAGCTCAGCGACGATCAGACCCTGCCCCGCGCCTACAATTAAAACGGGCGGCCTCAGTTCGTCCAGCATCCGGCGCACGCTCGGCACATTGAAAAAATTATTCTCGAGCCCCGAATGATGCGGCGCCAGCGCATCCCAAAAATCGGAGCCAGCCGGCGGCGGTAAGGACAAGTTGGGCTCAGGACGAGTCATCGGCGAGTTCATAACGCTTTGGCGATGATCATTCGACATGCCCGTAAAAGCAACTCGGGCTTAACTGTTACCTGCGCAACGCACATCCCCGAAGCGCCGGGTGAGGCACCCGGCTTACAAGAGTATTGGTGCAGACAGTGTAGGCCGGGTGCCCTCTCCCGGCGCGTTCGGAGGGAAATGTCCGGGAAAAGGTTAATGTCAACACGCGCCTGCTTATCCCCTTCCTTCCGATTTTAAAAAATACCCATTGACTCTCCCCTTACTGGAAGGCGTAAAAGTTGCGAATATGAAAACTACATACAGTATCGGCGAGTTCTCGCAAATCACCGGGCTATCCGCAAAAACGCTCAGGCTTTATCATGAGAAAGCAATTCTTGTCCCCAGTTCGGTGGACGAAGCCACTGGCTACCGCTTCTATGTACCGGCTAATTGTTTAGCTCCTTTACACCTCCTATAGGCGGAGCCAACATCCCGTTGATGAACACAGCAGCTTCATCAGCTTTCCATTTGCGCGGTTTCGAGCAAATCAGGACCGAGCACATTCAAACTCAGAGGGAGTTGGGCTCACCAGCGCCCAACCCGCAGGCTGCAGTGAACGGGAGGCAGCCCTTCTTGCGCGGATACGTTACCGTTTTGCTGTTTTTTTGCTTTTTGGTCGCCGCGGCACGCGCAGAGGTGCCGCAGGTAAAGGTTATCGCTGGTGGAGAGTCGAAGACGAATGCGGATGCTTGTCTCGGGATTCTGGTTGGGCCGGGTGTGAATCAGCCGGATCCGTTTCCGGGGTATGGCGGATTTGTGGGATGGGAATCGCCGATT
>PSRM01000045.1 GCA_003176045.1 Verrucomicrobiota bacterium
TCGTCTAGCGGTTAGGACACCGCCCTTTCACGGCGGTAGCAGGGGTTCGATTCCCCTTAGGGTCGCCACTTCGAATAGACCACGAGACCGCAAGACCACAAGACCCCACTTTCAGAGACCACAAGACCACAAGACTACAAGACCACAAGACCTTGCCTCCGATCGGCGCCGGCTAAATTCTGTGAGTCTCGTGGTCCTGTGGTCAGTGGTCAGTGGTCCCGTGGTCAGTGGTCTTGTGGTCTCGTGGTCCCGCAGTCCGTGGTCTTGTGGTCCCGTGGTCAGTGGTCTTGAGGTTTCTTCTTCCGGCGTTTGAGCCGGCGGGCGTCGAGGACCAGAAACACGAAGATCACGAGTCCGAGGGCCAGAAGCACGATGACACGTGGTCTTTCCTCCCAGATTTGTTGGAGGGTGCGCGTGACCTCATGAAAATCCATGCACCCATACTGTACACACACCGCCGCAAAAGCCAATAGTCGGAGGCGATGCAGACCAGGTCAGATCGGCACGTCAGAATAGCGGCTAACAAGATCGTGGACACTCGCTTCGTAGGCCTTCTGCTTAAGGCTCTCGACTTGCTTTTGATCTGCAACTCCGCGCCTTGGTCTGATGCTCAGGCGACCACTTTCGATTGGGTTCGGACTGAACACGGTCCAATTACCGGAGCGAACATCAATCAGGGCCAGCTTGAGGCGGATGCGAGCGTGTTCAACCTCGTCCGGCACCATCCAGTTAACCACCGGGACCCAGGACACTGTTTTGGTCGGGAGATTCCGGTTGTCGCTTTCCAGAATCCCCCAATAGCAGAGGATAACGTCGCTGCCGCTGCGGGCGGCGGTTAAACGCAAGGATTTGGAATAGCTCTCGGGGTCCAGGCTTTCACTCTGAGGAGTGTTTGCAGTCTTATTGGAGGGCGGCGTTCCGGAAAAGGGGACCACCCGGAAGTGCTTGCCCAACTCGCTTACCATGTCGCCATCAGGAAAAAGCGCTCCTGATTGGATGAGCAATACTGAGCTGCCCGGATGCAATCTCACACCAGTCGCCTTTGCCAAAGCGCTCTGGATCTCGGCATCAGACACCAGGTCGCCACGCGAGATACCGAGGACATCAAATTCGCTAAGCTCGCCGCGATATTCGAAGCCTGGATCCGTGGTGGGTGCGCGACCGGCTTCAGAATAACCTGAATGCGAGATCGAACGAGTTGAGGTCTGACATCCTGCGCAGAGCGCGCAGGCCAATAGAGCAATATATGATTTTTTCATAATATAAATTCATTTCGGATAATTGTTTCCCTCTGGAAGCGGCACGGCCACCGGAACGTTTACGGGCGTAGATGAGCTGCGGTGAGTGGAATCCGTGGAGATAAATGAGGTGTAAGGGGAAATTAGGCCGTACTCGAGCGCGACTCGTTTGATCTCTTCGGAATCGGGATACGAGCGCTCCTCCAGGTCGGCGATTTTCGCGCGGGCCCAGAGCATCGGCAGCGCGCGAGAGGCCACATTGTCCTCGTGCGATCTTGCCACGGCACCCAATTGAGCTTCCGGTGAACCCCTCACCCCGACCCTCTCCCCTTCGGCCCCATCCCCCTGACGAAGGGGAGAGGGAGAACCGTCGGCCGCGCGTGGTGTTCCTTGCTGCGTTGCAGCGCTTTGGCCGTTGTGGACTTCTGCTTGATTGCCGCCGTTATCTCCTGCCGCCAAATGCAGTTTCGCAGGGATAGCGATCTGCATGGGGCGTTGTCCGACTGTGCCGTTGATAAAGATAGTCGTATCGAGGTTTCCGGCGAACCGCCCGATGAGAAGCACGGGATGACCCACGAAGAGGTCGAAAGGTTGCTTTGGGAAAACTTCAGTGACGTGCAAACCACCCCAATCAACACGCAGATCGGTCATTGCCGGATGGCTGATGCTAGAGAAAAGATTTCCTATCTGCCGGTTATTTTCTTCTGCTGGCGCGAGGAAGGTGGCGGCGCCATGGCCGGCTCTGGCTATTTGGCTTAAGAGATAATGATTTGGCGCCGGCCCCAGGCCGATGGCGAAGACACGAGCTGAGTTTCGGCCATCGTGAATTTCATTCAGACACTCCCTCTCATTTGCAATGTGGCCGGCGGTCAGGATGCACACGCAGTGTAGCTTCTCAGGTGGATGTGGCTGGCCGAGCGCGGCTCTGATTGCCTCCCGCAACGCAGCGCCGCCCCGGGCTTTTAGTGTACGCAAATAGCCGAGCGCGCGGTTGACATTGGCGGGGTTGGCTTCGAGTGGTGTGTCGGCAAGGTGTGAAATGGCGTCGGAAAAGGCGATCACCTGGAACGAGTCGGCAGGCTCGAGTTGGTTAAGGGCAGATTCGATGATGTGCCCGGCTTGCTCAATCGGTGACAGACCATCTTTGCCGCCGAGACCGGGCAGGCCGGCCATGCTGGCGGAGCAGTCCAGTACAAAGACTATGTCGAGCGGTTGCCGAGGCAACCCAGCTAAATCGGATGGGGGATAGACCAACAGTGTGAAAAAACCACCTTGTTCCGTTTCTTGCGGCAAGAAATACGATTTAATCCGGGTTCCAGCCACCCGATAGCGCAAGACAAAATCTTTATCAGGCAGATTGTCCGGAGGCTGTAAGGAGATTTCCAAACGTTCGGGCGCCGGTGTCTGCGAAATGACGAGGTGAGACGGGCATTCAAATTCCTCGATCGGCACTCCGGCATCCACGGATACTTTAATGGATAGCTCGTGGGTTGTGCGTTGGCCCGGCTTCAGATAGCGCACGTGCGGTTGATCGTAAGAAATCTCTCGAGTTCTATTGAAACGCGGGGCGACAACTGTGGGAAGAACGAATTCATACCAGCCATTCACATAATCGAGCGTCTGAAAATACGCTATGCTTACATCAATCTCCCTGCCTGGCTCGATATTGGCCACGGCTGCCGAGAAAACATTGGGTCGTTCCTCGTTAAGCAGGGACGCTAAAAATCCCTGGCGTTTGGCTTGTAGATAAATCTGTTGGGCTTCGTCACGATCGCGGATGATTCCGCGGATGTGCCGGTCACCGATCGTCATGATGAATTCGTTGACGGCTGCGGTATGCGGCAGCGGGAATGTGTACAGAGCCTCGATTTTTCTGGAATACGGATTGGCGAATTGCTGGACCACCGTAATTTGGCCTATGGGGCCGCGGATTGTGGCGCGGGCCTCGGTGTGTTTGAGAGGCATCGGAACCAGGTCTGTACCAGCTTTCACCAGCAAATTTGCTGAGCTTGGACTTTCAGAGACGATGCCTGAGGGTTGCATGGCGCCGCGGGCGACGATCCACAACTCGTCACCCGGGGAAAGCAGCGCTGCTGTTCCGGGTTGTCTCACCAGGGACGCCGGAGCACCCGCCGGTGCCAGGGGAGGTTGGATCGTCGAGCAACCGGACAGTAAAAGAGCGACTAAAATCGCTACTGATAACTGGGTGCATCCTAACGCTGCAGCCGTAGCGCAGGCTTCAAGCCTGCTGTATCGCAGGTTTCCAACCTGCGGGCGAGGCAATCGACTGGCACGTCTGGGCTGGAGGCAGGCCTGCCGACTGGAAGTCGGCGATACAGCAGGTTGGAAACCTGCGCTACAGAACCGGGCTATTCGAACTCCTGATTGAGGTTGCTGCACTCGCATATTATTCAGGTTTTCTTTGTTCAAAGGACGGTTGCGGGAAAAATCTGTTTCCGTCCGGGTCCCCGGCCGCCTGGAGGCGCAAGGAAAAGCCCGGCGGCCTGGTTCCGTTTTTCAGCAGATGGATTGTTGCCACGCGCGTTTTGCCTGAAGGCAGGTTGGCGCGAGGTAACGTGCTGAAGGCAGCAATGATAACCTTTTCATGTTGGATTGCCTTTGGATCGTAGAAGGGCGGCACACGGAAAGCAGGATGTTCGCCACCTTCGATTCCGACGATCTTTACAAGACTATTGGTGGCAGCGAACTCGAACTGATAGGCCGCGAGCGCGGTTCCTTTTGAATCTATGTATATGTCTATGGCGAAGAAGTGGGCGGGGTCGGCCTCATCGGATCGCTGCTGGGCGCGAATTGTGGGAGGAGGAAACAGGGCAGAGAAAAGCACCGCCGCCAGAACTAAGATGAGTGAGCTTGTCCCTATTGGTTCGCACTTTTCTGCGAATGGCAACGGAGCGCCGCGTGAGGGCACGCGGCCTACAAGCTGGACGCGCTGCTCCTGTAGGCCGGGTGCCCTCACCCGGCGTCCGGTAGCGCGAATTATCCGCGCAATGCGCGGCTTCACGAGCGGCCTCCCTTCGCGAGTTTTACTGCTGCGGTGGCTAACGCTTCAACATCGCGTTCATCCACAACGCCATCGCCATTAATATCCAACTGTTGAGGGAGGTTGGACGAGTCCCTGAGTTGGCGTGCCAGGGCAAACGCATCCAAAATGTCCACTTGCCCGTCGTGGTTGAGATCTTCACGCACGAAGGCCTTTTCTGCAGATTTGTTTTGCGAAGGACCTTTGTGGATAACAGCCAGGAAGATTACCAGCGCGATCACTGCCGTCGCGCCAATCCAGGCCGCGGGCGCACCCCAGTTCGGCTGCCACTCTCCCAATCGCGCCAATTTACGCCACAGCAGGCCAAGACCCTCGAACCTTTGGAGTTTGGAGCTTTGCGGACCGCTCTTCAACTGCTGCCGAGCCGTCCGCAGAATTACCTCATCCACTGACGGTGGAATAGCAACGCGATGCTCCTGAGTACGCTTCAGTGCCTGGATGAAGCCGAGAGGCGCATCGAGGAACTCGGTATTGGAGGGCCCCACGGGCCTGGAGGAGGTTCCGGGAGGCTTCTCGTTATCATCCGGTTCTTGCATCTTCAAAAGCTTCAGTGTGATTCGGGGTGCAAAGGTTCAATGCTCGAAAAACTTTTTTGTGCGTTCGTCTGCCCTGAGGGCGGACAGCGCATTGTGCAGGCGCGATTTCACTGTCCCGAGCGGGATAGCCAGTGCTTCGGCGATTTCAGCCAGGCTCAGATCATCAACGAATCGGAGGAGGAGGACCTCCCGTTGTTCCAGAGGCAGGCTGCTCAGCAGATACTCCAGATCGTGACATTCAGGTTTGCTGGTCTCCACAGCAGCAGATTCGAGTTCGTGGATGCCGGCTGGGGAAGCCTGATATTTCGAGGCTTTGCGCCGTGCGGCAATCGAGAGATTGCGCACGGCTGGATAAAGGAAGGTCTTGAAGTTGGCGGTCAGTTTGAAGCCGGGAAATTTCCTCAAAACGTAGAGAAAGGTTTCTTGCAATACATCGATGGAAGCATCGCGGTCCTGGGTGAACCGATATGCCAGCGAGACCACCCAATCACGATAACGGAAGTACACGATCTCGAATGCCCCAGCGTCGCCATGATTGATGGCGGCGATGAGATCCAGGTCGCTCAGACCTTCGAGGTCGTTCGGTGTGTTGGCTTTGGTATCAACCAAAACGTTTTCGGCCATGGTTCGCGGCTCCGAGCCGGTTGTTCAAGGTATTTAGTGGGCTCGATGGGTAAAAGGTTCAGTTCGAAGTAACCCAAAAATAAAGCTTGCAATTTAATCAGTGACGCTTGTATAATTGCGCCCAACACAATGACTGACCGATCTCGACCGCTTTGAAATCCTCTCAGACGAGCCCCAACTGGTGACGAATTGAGATTCCCGATGACGGGAAAAAGTGGAGAACGGGCAGCCACACGAAAGGCAAAGCTAGCATGAGTACACGTTTATTTGTTGGGAATCTCTCCTTCAACACAACCCAGCCACAACTTCAAGATCTGTTCGCTGCCCATGGCGCGGTGATCGAAGCCGAAGTCGTGATGGATAAATTTACCGGACGGCCTCGCGGGTTTGGATTCATCACTATGGAAACCAAGGAAGGAGCGGATGCCGCGATCCAGGGATTGCACGGTAAAGAGGTGGATGGGCGGGCGTTGACGGTCAATGAGGCGCGTCCGCGTGAAGAACGGCCCAGGTCGGGAGGGGATCGAGATCGGGGTGGGTATGGCAGGCGTGAGGGGCGGCGGGAATATAGCCGTTAACCCACCGGTTAATTGGGTTAACTGAGTTAAATGGGTTACATGGTTACATGGTTACATGGAAGCAGGCGCCCTAGCAGGCCGAAACTTTAACGCAAAGGCGCAAAGGAGCAAAGGCGCGAAGGGTTGGGGACTTTAGGCGTTGGCCATGGCTGTGGCTACCGCGGGATCCGGTGATTTCAATTTCAGGAAGTTCTTCAATATTTGGCGGCCGCTCTCGGTGAGGATGCTTTCGGGGTGGAATTGCACGCCCCAGATGGGAAGTTGCGTGTGCTTAACGCCCATGATCTCGCCTTCTTGGGTTTCGGCCGTGATCTCCAGGCAATCGGGCAGGCTGGATCGCTCGATCACGAGGGAATGATACCGGGTGGCTGCAAATGGATTGGGCATACCTTCGAAGAGATCCTTGCCGTTGTGCTTAATGAGGGAGGTTTTGCCGTGCATCATGCGGTAGTTGACGATGACGTTGCCACCGAAAACGTGCCCAATGCATTGGTGGCCCAGGCAAACGCCCAGGGTCGGGACTTCCGAGCTGAACGTACGGATGATCTCATTGGACAAGCCGGATTCGCGAGGGGAGCACGGGCCTGGTGAAATGAGGATCCGCTCCGGGGCCAGGGCGCGGATCTGCTCGATGGAAATCTGATCATTGCGATGCACTTGCATCTCCACCTGCATCTCACCCAAATATTGGACGAGGTTGTAGGTGAACGAATCGTAGTTGTCTATGACCAGGACCATTGTTTCCATAGTTTAGTGGATTTGTGGCGCGGTCGCAAACAAAGGAAACAAAACAGCAAACTTCAATTGTCAAAATTCAAACAAGCCTCAAAGTTCAATATTCAACCCAGGCACGAACCCGATCACTTGAAGGTTGAAGTTTTTTTGAAGCTTGAAGTTTGAGGTTTGATGATTCTCATTCGTGTTCATTTGTGGTTTTGGAAGGCGTGGCTCTTTTCTTTGGGCGCTTGGTCTTAAACAGCTCCAACTGCGGCTCTTTGAAGAAATCGTAGTTCTTGAGGATGCGGATGAGCTGGAGCAGGTCGGATTTCTGATAGTTGCGGTTGGTTTCAGTCCGGTTGACCAGGTCCGAGAGCATCGTGCGGAAGGGGATCACGGCATCAATGCCTTTGGAACGCAGTAGCCCGATGCTTTGCTGTTGAGCGGTCGCTTCGTGAGGTAGAGCGGGGACGACCAGGATTTTCAGAGGCGAGCTGTCCTGGCCAAAGGCGCGGGCGGCTTGTTGGAAGACTTTTGGTTCCACGAACTTAAAAATCGCGGGCGAGTGAGTCAACTGGCTTTGGCCGAAGGTCTGAGTATGCCAGCCTTTGACCACTACGATTGCACGGGACACAAAAGCGAGATCGGCCGAGCCCAACACGAAGGGCAGGGGAGACGGGCGCTCTTGGGGGTGCGGGTTAAGTACGAAGAAATCAATGTCGTCCTCCTCACCGCGGCGAGTCTGACCGACATGCTTCCGATGCTGCCGGACCAGGAACTCGTGCAGCTCAAAGTACTCCCGGACAATGGTTTCGCTGACAGCGCCCATTTTACAAGGAGACGGATTTAACGCAAAGACGCAAAGGCACAAAGACGCAAAGCGAAGAAGGAGAGACACGAATTACACGAATTAACATGAATTCGTGCAAATTCGTGAAATTCGTGTCACGTTTGTTTCTTTGCATCTTTGCGTCTTTGCGTCTTGGCGTTAAAAATGAGGCGCGAAGGGTCATTTCACGACCTGGCTTGCAAAACGGTTCGCAACACAATCTCCGGCACCTGGCAGCCGAATTGTACGGCGCCGATTCTGCGGGCCAGCACGAATTTGATTTCGCCATCCTTTACCTTTTTGTCAAGCTTCATAGCGCCAAAGGCATCCCCGATTTGAGACGCGCTGAGGGTTAGTTCAGTTGGGAGCCCGGCGCGCCGGAATAATTGGTGAATGCGGGCGACTTCGGTGGCAGGCAAGCCCAGGAGTTGATTGGATAGTTTGGCGGCGGCGACCTGGCCGATGGAGATGGCTTCGCCGTGCAGGTATTTGCCGTAGCGTGAGATTGCTTCGAGGGCATGGCCGATGGTATGGCCAAAATTCAGAATTGATCGAAGCCCGCTCTCCTTCTCGTCCTGACCCACAACTTCGGCTTTGATCTGGCAGCAACGCGCTACTACCCCGGCCAGAGTTTGAGAGTTGCCCCGCAGCAGTTTTGACATGTCACGCTCGAGTTGGGCAAAAAGATTCGCGTCATAAATGATCCCGTATTTAATGACTTCAGCCAGTCCGGCGCGAAGTTCGCGCTTAGGCAAGGTATTCAGTGTGTCCAAGTCGCATAGGACAAGCTTGGGTTGGTAAAATGCGCCGACGAGATTTTTGCCTGCTTTAAGGTTCACGCCGACTTTTCCACCGACCGAGCTATCCACCTGGGCGAGCAGCGTAGTGGGCGCTTGGACGAAGGGGATGCCGCGTAAATAAGTGGCCGCCACAAAGCCAGCCAAATCACCAATAACTCCGCCTCCCACGGCAACGATGAATGACTTGCGTTCGAGCCGGTGAGCGGCGAGTTGATCGTAACAGGCTTGAACCGTTTTCAGGCTTTTGGCTTTTTCGCTGGCCGGAACGGTGATGAGAACAGATGCAAAACCTGCTGTTTGGAGGGCCTGGCGAGCCCTGTGGCCGTAAAGCGGAGCCACGTTGGAATCGGAAATAATGGCGCACCGGTTGCCCAAGCCAAGGCGGACGCATGCTTTGCCCAATCCGGGCAGTAAGCCTGGACCGATTTTGATGTCGTAGCTGCGATTGCCCAATGGAACTCGGACGAGGCGCACGGGGCCAGCATAAGCAATGGGTTAAAGAAGTTAAATAAGTTAAATGGGTTAAATGGGTGGCGCCGGGATTGCATCTGGGCACTGCCGCTATCGGAAGCGCCTTGGGCCGGAGCGCGGACATTCTTGTCCAATGCCGCTAGGATTTCGCACAGGTAGGAGCTAATTTTTTGCGAGCGTCGGCCCGTGAGCCTTCGAGTT
>PSRM01000121.1 GCA_003176045.1 Verrucomicrobiota bacterium
CCTCCGCCAGCATCAGCCCGTCCATCCCGGGCATCTGCATATCCAGAATCGCCAGATCGAATTGCTCGCCGCCGAGCAGCCATTCCAAAGCCTGGGTTGCGCCCTCCGTGGCACGCGCAGTCATACCCCACTTCGCCGTTTGCACGGTCAGGATGCGCCGATTGGTCTCGTTGTCGTCAACGATCAAAAGCCTTTTGCCAGCAAGGACTGCTTGAGGGCCTTCCAGCGGACGCACCGCAGGTTCGGGCGCAGCCGCCAGCGGCAATGTGAATTGGAAAATCGAACCTTTCTGCGGCACACTTTCGACCCACATTTTACCTCCCATTAATTCGACCAGCCGTTTGCTGATCGCCAAACCCAGCCCCGTTCCACCGTAGTTGCGCGTGGTCGAGGCATCCGCCTGGCTGAAGGACTTAAACAACCGCGCCATCTGGTCCACAGGTATCCCGATACCAGTGTCACGCACTGCGAAATGAAGCACCCATTTGGGGTCCCCGTTCCGCTCCGTGGCCGGTCTGGAGACCGCTTTGACCTGGGTGACCACTTCGCCGGCTGCGGTAAACTTGACGCCGTTGCTCAGAAGGTTGACCAGCACCTGCCGCAATCGCGTCACGTCGCCGACAACCTGCGCTGGTATGCCCTCTTCGATCTGGTAGGCGATATCCAGCTTTTTCTCGCCCGCCTTGGCCGCCAGGAGATCCAGTGCGTCTTCGATACATTCCGAGAGACTGAAGGGATGCTGCTCAAGCTCCAGCCGGCCCGACTCGATCTTCGAAAAATCCAGGATATCGTTAATGATCGTCAGCAACGACTCGCTGCTCGAATAAATGGTTTCGACATACCCGTGCTGCTCGTGATTGAGCGGCGTTTCCAGCAGCAGTCCGGCCATGGAGATAATCCCATTCATGGGTGTGCGGATTTCATGGCTCATATTGGCCAGGAATTCCGCTTTCGCCCGTCCCGCTGCTTCGGCGGCGACGCGCGCAGCAAGAAGTTCGCGATTGGTTGCCGTCAGCTCATCTTGCAGCCGCTTCGCTTTCAGAGCCGCGCACACTCGCGCCCGTAGCTCGGCGGGTTCCACCGGTTTCGTCAGGTAATCCAACGCGCCCATCTCAAGCCCGCGAAGCTTATCTGCCGTACCATGCCAGGCCGTGAGGACAATCACCGGCAGTGATTGCGTCCGTGGATCGGCCTTGATTTGTCTGAGCACTTCGAAACCATCCGGGCCTCCCGGCAAGCCTAAATCCAACAACACCAAATCAGGCGAATCTTGGCCCGCCAAAGTCATAGCTTCGGCAGCGTCTCTGGCGCTGCTCACGATAATTCCATCGGGCGCCAGGAGGGCAGCCAGTGGTCCGGCTACCTCCGCGTCGTCCTCGACAAGCAACACCCGCTGCTCTCGATCATTCATAATCTGTCGCTCTCAAAACTACTTCGCCGTGCCGTTTAGGACATAACGCCGCGTCCCGGCACAACTTAAAATCTGGTTCCACAAAGCACATTCAACACCAAACCCGAAGCAAAGGCTATACTGATGTTCGAGTTGGTTCATTTTTATGGCTTTTAAGGCTCATCGCAGATGATTAAGGCCCAAACTCCGCTCGTCTTTGTCTTTTCCATCGATCATTCGCAAGCAGGATCATTGGCTTAAATTGAGACAGTCGTCCTTTCTGGGTGAGTAAGTCTATGATTGCGTCCGGTGGACAAGGAAGCGGTTACCGCATTGTCCAACGTAAAAGCGGAAGGGTCATTTGCTCATGCAAGAGGCCAGAATTCGGGCAAACTGGTTTCCTTACGCGTATTTCGCGTTTCTGAATTTCAAAGAAACCGTTGCGGAAAGATGCCAGCTCAGGCTAAAGTCAAGGTATGGCGCAAACGTTGGTCGAAACGGCTGCGGTTGACGAGGTTTCCATTTTTCGCGAGGCATGCGTAAAGGCCTACCGGCTGATGCTGCTGGCCCGCATTCTCGACGACAAATTTGCCAGCCTTTACCGGATGGGAAAAATCCAGGGCGGCGTTTTCCTGGGGCGCGGACAAGAGGCGCTTAGCGTTTCGATAGGTCTGGCCTTGCGCAAAGGAGACATTTTTGCCCCGCTGATTCGCGACACGGCGGGGAGACTGGCCTTTGGCGAGCCGCTGCTGGATTCCGTGAGGACATACTTAGGCTCTGCACTGGGACCCATGCGCGCTCGCGATGGGAACGTGCATCGTGGCCGACCCAAAGAAGGCCTTTTTGCCATGATCAGCCATTTGGGCGCGATGATCTCCGTGGTAAATGGCGCGCTCCTGGCGCATCGCCTCAAGGGCGAGCGCGGCCGAGTCGGAGCCACTAGTATCGGTGACGGTGGCACTTCCACGGGAGCATTTCATGAGGGGCTGAACCAGGCCGCCGTGGAAAAGCTGCCTCTGGTGATCGTGGTTACCAACAACTTCTATGCTTACTCCACACCTAATGAAAGGCAATTTGCCTGCCGTTCTCTGGCCGACAAAGCGGCAGGATACGGAATTGAGGTGCAATCGGTGGACGGCACGGACCTGGCCGAGTGCATGAGGCTCGTTTCCGCGTCGGTCACGAAGGCTCGCGAAGGTGCGGGCCCTCAGATGATCCTGGCCACCCTTTTGCGCCTTTGTGGCCACGGAGAACATGACGATGCCCATTACATTGATCCTAAGCTCAAACGCTCGGCTTTTGGCCGCGACTGTTTGCCGGCCGCGGAGGAACAACTCCTCGAACGCGGCTGGGCCGACCCTCAATCCTTGCGCGCGTGGCGTGCTGAAGCCGGCCAAAACGTCGAGTCCACCGTCGCCAAAGTCCAGCGCGAGCCCGCCCCCGACCCTTATAAGGAAGACTGGTGCGCACTGGCATCCAAACACTTGAGCGAAGGCGGGAATTCTTTTTGATGAGCATCACCTACCTCGACGCAATCCGCGAAGCGCAGGCGCGCGCTCTAGCCGAAGATCCGCGCGTTTTCATCTACGGACAGGACATCGGCGGATTCGGCGGAGCTTTTAAAGCAACCAAGGGTCTGGCACAGCGATTTCCCGGGCGCGTCATGGACTCGCCCATCAGCGAGGACGCAATGGTGGGCCTGGCTGTGGGCGCTGCCATTGAAGGGATGCGGCCAATCATAGAGATGCAGTTTGCCGATTTCTCGACCGCGGGCTTCAATCAAATCGTGAACCAGGCCGCCACCCTCCATTGGCGCAGCAAAGTCCCCTGCCCTATCATCATTCGCCTGCCCTCGGGCGGCACCTCCGGCAGCGGCCCGTTTCACAGCCAGAGCATGGAAGCCATCTATGCCCATTACCCAGGCCTCCTGGTGCTAACCCCTGCAACCGTCGAGGATGTCTATAGCATGCTGCTGGAGGCAGTGGCCCTGGATGACCCGGTCATCTTTTGTGAGCACAAATATCTCTATTACCACCTCAAAGCCGATCGGCTGCCTACTGAAGCAATGCCCATCGGAAAAGCCCGAATAGCCCGCGCAGGCCGCGATATGACCCTTGTAGCCTACAGCGCGATGGTGCATGAAGCGCTCGCCGTGGCTGAGGAGCTGGCCTCTGAAGGAAGCGAAGTAGAGGTGGTTGACCTGCGTTCCGTGAAGCCGTTGGATACCGACACCGTCATGGCATCCGTTGCGCGCACCGGTCGCCTCCTATGCGTAGGCGAGGCCTTTCCCTGGGGAGGAGTAACCGCCGAAGTCATCGCTCGCGTGGCGAGCGAAGGCTTTGGTCTGCTCGACGCCCCGCCGCAACGACTCAACGCAAAAGACACTCCCGTGCCTTATCACCCCAACCTCTGGGCCGCCCACCGCCCCACCGCCCACACCATCGCCGCCGCAGCAAGAAGACTATTGCGACTGTGAACAAAGAACCTTACGCATCAAGCTTCCCCATTTAACCATTTAACTTATGTAACTCATGTAACGCTTTCCGTTCACGTTTCACGCATCACGCATCACGCATCACGCTCCACACGCTCCAACGCTCCACCCGCTCCACACGCCCCAAAATGCCCGCCATCCCCATCATCATGCCGCAGCTTGGCGAATCCATCGCCGAAGCCACCGTGATCAGTTTGCTCGTAAAGGTTGGTGACCTGGTTCAGACCGACCAGGACATCATCGAGGTTGAGACCAGCAAAGCAACTATGAACGTCGCCGCACCGTGCCCGGGCAAAGTAGAAAAGTTCCTCGTCGAACCCAACGAAAGCTACGCGGTCGGAGCCACTCTAGGCTACCTGCAGGCGAGTCCCGATGATGCTGCGCGGCTGGGATTGGATTCGCCTGCGGCAAACGCAGTTCCGCCCGAAACTGAGCCCGGCACGACCATACCTGAGCAACCTCACACCGACGGTGCGCCGAAAAGGAAGGTCCAACCCACGGTGCGTGGGCTCCCGGTACCGGCAAACGCGGCGGGCGCCAGCTACATGTCTCCGCGCATGAAAGCACGAATGATTGAACTGGGCCTCCATGCCGCCGATATGGCCGGTCTGGCCGGCAGCGGCGCCGCCGGACGCGTCACCATTCAGGATTTCGAAAAATTTGTCGAAAATCTCGAACGGCACAAATTAAGCCAGGCTTCCAGCATGCGCGTCGCCGTTGCGGATGCCATGAGGCGAAGCTGGACGCGTCCGCTGGCTACAGTCGCCCTGCCCGTCTGTTTCGACCCCCTGCTCGCCCACCGCAAGCAGTGCGTGCCCAAGCCCGGACCGGCGCTCTACGCATTACGTGCCTTGGCGATCGCGCTTTCCGAGAACAGCGCCCCCGCCGGGCGCCTGATCGGGAACAAAATCGTCCATCCCACTTCCATTGATGTCGGCTTCGCCGTCGAGGCTGAAGACGGCGTGCTCGTTCCTGTGATTCGTGGCGCCGACAAAACGCTGCTGAAGGTTCTCGTGCCTCGATACGATGAATTAGTCGAGTTGGCCCGCCAACGCAAGTTGCCAACTGATGCCACGGGCGGCTCGATTGCGACCGTCACCAATTTCGGCACGTTTGGATTGACCTGGGCCACGCCGATCCCTCTGCCGGAGCAAACACTCGTCCTCGGCATGGGCGCTGCTCGTCAAGTGCCCAAATGGGATGCCGCCAAAGGACAGTTCCTGCCTATGATGGAAGCCAACGTCACATTGAGCTTTGACCACCGAGTTCTCGACGGCGGCGCCGCCGGCCGCCTACTGGCACGAGTGGCGCAATTGTTGGCAGATCCAGCCAGCCTGTAGCGGTCGCCGGATCGTGCTTGAATTTACTTTGCTTTGCTTTAGCCGCCCTTAAAAACGAGAGCGCCGGAAAGCGCCGCACTCACTAGAAACAAAACGTTCTTCACGTTACGCAACCTCCTGCAATTCAACGAGTTGCATGTGTAGT
>PSRM01000016.1 GCA_003176045.1 Verrucomicrobiota bacterium
GCGGGACTGAACGAGATCAGAATGAGCAATCCAATCATAGCAGCGCTGGATGTTTCGAACGAAGAGAAGGCGCTGGCGCTTGTTGAACAGCTTGCGCCGGTGGTTGGCGCTTTCAAAATTGGGAGCGAGCTTTTTACCAGTGCCGGGCCAGACATTGTGCGGCATATCCGGGCGCGGGGTTGCCCGGTGTTTTTGGACCTTAAGTTCCACGATATTCCGAACACGGCCGCGCGCGCAGTGGCAGCGGCGACAAGTTTGGATGTCCAAATGTTAACGGTCCATGCCTTTGGAGGAATGCAGATGTTGCGAGCGGCTGGAGAATCGGCGCAAACGACGGCAGCAAAGCTGGGGCGGCAAGCGCCGTTGGTTCTGGCTGTGACGGTGCTGACGAGCATGGATTCGGAGGCCTTGTCGGAAGTGGGATGCGAAAGCGTTGTGCAAAAGCAGGTGGAGAGGCTGGCGCAACTGGCAGTGCGGGCTGGGCTGCGGGGCCTCGTGTGCTCGCCCCTGGAGATCGGGGCGCTTCGGCAATTGCTCCCGCCGGCAGTTCAGCTCGTCACTCCTGGAATCCGTGCAGGAGGCGGAAAAGCGGATGACCAGAAACGCACGATGTCGGCCAAGGAAGCTATCGAGGCCGGCGCGAATTGGCTGGTGATCGGACGGCCGATCTGTGCAGCGCCCAATCCGCGAGCGGCGGCGGAGGGGATTTTGAAGGAATTGAGTTGAACAAAAGGAAACAGAGAGAACGGAGCAGAGCCCGGCAGGGCGGCAGAGAATAGCCCAGCGATTCATATTCATCGCTGGGGCGCTTCCAACGGGGCAAAGTCCCGCAGGGACGAAAGAACAACTTTTTCTGTCGTCCCTACGGGACTCCTGCCGTTCAAGCGCTCATACCCAGCGTTGAAATTGAAACGCTGGGCTATTATCTGCCGTCCCTCCGGGACTAAAATACTCAATCGGCATGGGCTACGTGAAATCGGGTTGCCGAGTTTCAGCGGGGGACATAGGATCGCGGCAAATCTGATTATGAAAAACCTCTTTCTCAACAGTTTTCTGGCGCTACCCTCATTCATAATTGTTTTCTGTTTTCTGGCTTTCTCGACGGCTAGCGCCCAGAAAGCGCAGACTTTGTTCGATGGCAAAGACCTAAGCGGCTGGCGCAAGCCGACGGGGACATGGGCGGTGGTGAAAGCGGTCGCACTGGATCCAGCGGACGGGAAGAAGTTTGCCGTCACACCTGGCCAGGGCGTCCTGCTCAACAGTCCCGGCACCCACACTACGGACCTGATCACGGAGGCGGAGTTCGGTGACATGCAGGCGCACATTGAGTTCTGCGTGGCTAAACATTCCAATTCCGGCGTGTATCTGATGGGACGTTATGAGCTTCAGATCTATGACAGCTACGGCGTGCAGAAAGACGCTTACCCAGGGATCGAATGTGGCGGGATTTACCCTCGCTGGATTGATAACAAAAACGTCGAAGGCCACTCGCCGCTGGTCAATGCGAGCAATCCGCCCGGCGAATGGCAGTCGTTCGACATCACGTTCAGTGCGCCACGCTTTGATGGTGCCGGGCACAAAGTCAAGAATGCGAAGATCAGGAAGATCCTGCACAACGGCAAGCTGATCCACGAAAACATTGAATTGAACGGTCCGACGCGCGGTGGATCGCCCGAGCAGGAAGCCGCTACAGGGCCGATCCGGCTGCAAGGCGACCATGGACCGGTGGCGTTCAGGAATCTCAGGGTGAAGCCGCTGGTGATGAAGGAGTAGAGGGGCGGGTTGCGTGTTGCGTGTTGCGTGAAACATGAAACGTGAAACGTGAAACGTGAACCGGAGGGGCTAGGAAATTCGCGCTAGCGTCGTGGAGTGCGGGAGTCCTCTCCCGCTTTACCTGCTTAAATCAGAATCGTGCAAAATAACATAGGTCATTCTTCGCCATTGATTTCTCGCCGCGAGATGCTTCGCCGCTGTACGCCCGCCGCCGCCGGCCTGGCGCTCTTTGCTGGCGAAGTAGCTCCTCTATTCGCTGCCCCCGAAAAGCGCCGCTTCAAGCTGGGCGCCTGCGATTGGTCGCTGGGGAAAATGTGCGAGCCGTCAGCCTTTCAGTTGGCCAAAGAAATCGGCCTGGATGGCGTTCAGGTCAGCCTCGGCACAGAAGCCAACGGCATGAGCCTGCGCAAAGGCGAGGTGCAGGCGCAATACGAGGAAGCAGCGCGAAAGGCCGGGCTGGAGATTGCTTCATTGGCCATCGGCGAGCTAAACCACATTCCGTACAAGAGCGATCCGCGCACCGTGCAGTGGGTCAGCGACAGCATTGACGTGTGCCGCGCCCTGGGACTGCGCGTTGTGTTGCTGGCTTTCTTCAGCAACGATGATCTGCGCGGGGACAAGGCTGGAATTGACGAAGTCGTGCGGCGGCTCAAGCTGGTAGCGCCCAAAGCCGAGAAAGCGCGTGTGAGCCTTGGCATCGAGAGCTGGCTGAGCGCGCAGGAGCATATCGAAATTCTGGATCGCGTCCGCTCGAAAGCGGTGAAGGTGTACTACGATTTGTGCAATTCGAATGACATGGGTTACGACATTTATCGGGAAATTCGAATCCTGGGCCACCGGGTTTGCGAGTTTCATGCAAAGGAGAACGGCTCGCTGCTGGGCAAGGGGAAGGTGGATTTCCACAAAGCCCGCGCGGCGATGGATGATATCGGCTATCGGGGCTGGGTGCAGATAGAAGGGGCGGTGCCGGCCGGTGCGGGCCTGGTGGAGAGCTATAAGCAGAATTGCAGGTTTATGAGGGAAATTTTGCGGTAAAATTCAAACTCCAAATTTCAATCTTCAGGCAAACTTCAAAGCCTCGTAGCGGCAGACGAAAGTAACCGTGGGCTTCAGCCCACGGATCGATGAAATAATTCCTTTGCGTCGCGGAGCGACGCGTGAACGAGCATCCATCTCCTCCATTAAGTTAATAGCTCAGGCGTCGCTGACGCGACGCGGAAATGCTTCCTGGCCTTCACCCGTGGGCTCAAGCCCACGGCTACTTTCAAGCCATCGCTCCGCGATGCGATGAAGTGGGTGCTGACTATCGCCGGCGGCTAGTCCATTTGGAGATCAAGACTGCTGCCGCCACAGATATGACGCAGCAACAGGCTAGGTACATGTTGGTGAACGGTTCGTATTTCAAAAGCAATTTGGATGGGACGTTCGTTGTCTGATGCACTGTAACTTTGATGAAGTGCTCCGGTGATGAATTAATCACAGCGGGCTTGCCGTCCACAAAGGCTTTCCAACCTGGCCGATTCAAGAACGTGACGGTTACCTCGAATGTCGAATTCGTTGCCGGCAGGTCGGCTTCGATCTCGTTGACGCCGAGCCGGTAATTTTGGATGAATTCGATTTTTGACCCGTCAATATAGAGCGGGGTCGCTGGGATTGGGTTTTCATACAAAAGCAACTGATGCTGCCGCGAGCGGTCTGACACGCGGTCGCGAAGCACCCAGCCCCACTGTGCCAGTGAATCACTGGGGTTGTCGCTCAGGCAGTAGCGGATGCCGAAGCGCGACAATGTTTCCGGGGGTGCGGCTACAAACGAGTAGGTCATTCCGTGGAAGCCCGGTTTGATCAGATGATGGGAGAGAAGCAAATCGCGGAACTGACGATCCAGCGTTATCGCGCGCCCGGCGCTGCCCAGGATGCCATGGGCATTGGCTTTGGCGTCCTGGCTCATGGGAAACACATCGAACAGCGTAGCCAATCTTTTGCCAGGCTCCATGTCGGCCAGGAAACGCGCTGGCTGAAATTGCGTGTAGCTTTCCTCGCACGACCAGAAGTTTGCTTCTTTGTAAAAGGCGACGCCGCGGATCCAGAGAGTGGCGCCAGCAAGCGCTATTCCGCCGAAGACAATGAGCGCAGGCCCGGGAGCGCGGCCTTGAGGCCGCTTCAACTCGCGTTTGGAGGTGGGCGAATCGAGCGGACTGGTGGCTGCGGATGGTGAAGCGGCATGAATGCCGCGCTCCTGCGCGCCGCGGCGCAGGAAGGCGATTCTCTTCCGAATCGCATCCAGCGCGATGCCTGCAGCGAACATCAAAAAGATATCCGAGAACCAAAGAATCCGGGTCACGTTCATCGCCTTCAACAGCGGGATGCGGGCAGCTAGATCATGGAAAAATCGCAGGAACAGCACAACAAGCAAGGGAACTATACCCAGTGCCAGGCCCGGGCTTTGGTTTTCGGTGTTTCCACTTCGCATGGCATTAGCGATGGACAGCGAAAGTCCCGCCACGATCAGAATAAGAAGCGGCCAGGAATAGAATATGTCGGCCACGATTCCCCAATTCATTTCATTGAGGTCTCGACGGAAGAACAGGCCACCGACCAAATCGCCCGGGGAAACCCGCACCAGGGTCTGGTAATCGAAATCTTTGCGCGCGCTGTCGGCGGCCAATCGGAAGAACTCGACAAAGTGTGGATGAACGGCAATGAAGGCGGTGGCACCCAGGCTCAAGCCGAAGAGAAGCGCACGCCAGTTGCCGACTGTGGTCAGGAGGGCGAAGGCGAGGATGAACGCTGAGCCGAGCAGCACGCCGTTCGTTCCGACACCGACGAAGAAGAGCAGAAGCGCTACATACAGAAGAATCGAGGACGAGAACCCACCTTCGCCAAGGCTTCGGCGGGCAGGCGAGGACGAGGATACGGCAAACCGACGCCAGGCCAGGAGGCCGAGTGTAAAGTAGAAGAGAGCCCCTTGATGTGGGTGATACTGGAAAAAATAGAAGAAGGCTGGACTGGAAAATGCCAGGAATGCGCAGAAGGAGGCTATGCCTCTCGGCATGTAGCTCGCGAAGAACGCCGTCAGAGCGGCCATCGTCAGTGCCGCCATGAGGAACTTGTTAATCAACATGGCCACGGCCGGGCGAAACACGGCGTAAGTCAGCGCGTGGGGGGCAAACGGGCAAACTACGGGGTCGCCCAGAATAGGCGTGCCGAAGTTATTGAAGAGGTTGATCTTCAGAATGTCGCCGGACGAAAGGGCGGACTGCGCCATCGGGACCTGAACGAAAGTTTCGGCCGGTTCGTCGCTCGCATCCAGCGGAAGGAAGCCGTCGCCATGGAACGCCCGCGAGATCACCACGAAGCCAACCAGGGCGGGAATGGCCAGGTAAACGAGCAGGAAGCGCCAATTCTTAAGACGCGGAACAGAGGATGGATTCATTCACGGCGGCGGCAGTTCTATGGTCTTAAGCGAACGGACCGGATCATTCAAGACACTTCAGGGCCAGTGACAAAGTCCGCCATCGTAGGGCAGGCTT
>PSRM01000099.1 GCA_003176045.1 Verrucomicrobiota bacterium
GCTCGGCTTCATCGGCCTCTTCGCGTGGTGTCGGATTCCGCGAAGCAAGGGTGTCCGCCAGCGTGGTGCCTTCGACCCCACCTTCCGATTCCAGGGAAACATTCGGATGCCGTCCGCGCCTTCGATACTCGGTTCGCGCGAGATTCGAGGCGATGGTGTAGAGCCAGGTTGTGAATTTGCCGCTGCCGAAGCGGTCTCGATGGCGGTACACGCGCACGAAGGTTTCCTGCGCGAGGTCGTTGGCATCCTCCTCATCATGAAGCATCCGAAAAAGAAACTGAAAGACTGGGCCGGCGTGGCGCTCCATTAGCGAGTTCAACGCCGCGTCATGCCCGGCAGCCAGGCGTTCCATGTCCGCGCGGTCCTGCTCGGCGGTGTCAATGGTCTCCATGCGCGTGGCCAGAAGCTGGGTTTTCCCGCATCGAACTCTCGATATTCTGATGAAATCCCAGAGTGAGCCTCTGCATTTCCGCAAGATACCGGCTGCCCTGATCATGAGGCATTTCACTGGCCACGGCTTTGAAGTGTCTGAGCATCTGGGCCTGGCATTGGGTTCGCAAGGTCGCCAGTTCGATCATTTGCTGCTCCGGCACTTCTCCGGCGGCCAGCGCTTTTTCGACTGCATCCTGTTTGGCTGCGATTTTCGCGCAGAACTCACGGCATTTCGGCAGGTAACCCTCGTGCAGCACGCGGATACGTTGCATCTCCTGGTTGCTCAACTGAAACTCGCGCTTGAGCCAGGTCAGATCATCGCCAGTCATGTGCCCGCAGCACAGACGCATGGCACAGAAATAGGAAAGAGCTGCCACCGCCGCAACGACCGCAACCGCGGCCACGAGAATCCTGAGGGAACGGCCCATACTAACGTACAGGATAGGAAGGGTCCACCGAGGTCATATATTGGTCGCGCGCCTCGCGCTCGCCGATCTGTATTCCCCGAGCCGCGCCGATTCCAGCCGCCAGTAGCACGACCACTGCTAATCCGGCAAGCGCCACGCGAGGCATCAAAAGCCAGGCCGCCAACCGCTCCAGTACACCAGGTGAATGGTGGCCTGCTGTTTCGATCCTGCGCCACACAGCGCCTTGAAAGCCCACGGGCAACTCCGCCGAAGGTCGCGCCGCTTTAAGGAGGGCCGTCAGCTTGTCGTCCGGAACCTCATGAATGTCGTTACGCATACCAATTTCAATATCATTATACGCCCCCGGGACGTAAAACACGCACGGTTTTCTCGAACGGAGCGCGGCTCTCCGAGCCGCAGCACGTCCTTCGAGACGAGGCGGTTTGAATTGAATTGTGCATCCTTAGCCGATGGCGGCTGCTGCGGCTGAGGACAGCCGCGCTCCGCCCCATCAGTGGCGCGCCTCTTTTCACGTTTCACGTTTCACGTTTCACGTTTCACGTGCTTGTCGCGCCGTAGCTCCGAGCGAAGGCGTATCACGTTTCACTTCCCCTGCGTGTTTTTTTCTTCACCGGCGTTCTATACACCATGAGCCATTAGCTCAATGAAACAACAAACATTGAAAATAAAGAAAAACGTATGAAAACAAACTCTCGCAACTCCCTGATTATCACTGGCCTCTGCGCCATCGCGCTCTCGTTCGCAAGCGCCGTCTATGCAGAGAAAGGCGCCGAACGCCTGGCCACATTCGGCAAAAGCGCAGCGCCTACACCGACGCAAGTCGCGACCGCTCCGATGCATCGCTGCCCGTCGTGCTCCGATGTCCTGGTAAACGTTGTGGACAAAGGCACCAAGGGACCCAACTTCGCCACGAGCAAAGTTGTCCGGCACACGTGCGCCGCCTGCGACGTGAAAATCGTCACCGCAGGGACCGGCAAGGCGAAGCAGAACGTGGCGCTGCATACCTGCAATGCAGAGCTTAATCCCGCCTGCTGCGCGAAGAACTAAAAATTTTCAACGCAAAGGCGCAAAGGTGCAAAGGCGCAAAGGTATTGGAGTTTGAGAGCTGCTAGGAACTGTACGCCTGCGTCTTTGCCTCTTTGCGTCTTTGCGTTAAATCCGTCCGGGGAAAATTGTAATCGAACTCCCGTATAAAAGTGCTAAGTTTTCGGGAGTTCCGCGGCATGGCTTTCACCACCAAACGACATACTACCCGGGCCTTCACCTTGATCGAGCTACTGGTCGTGATCGCGATCATCGGAATCATCGCGGCGTTGTTGCTCCCCGCGCTGGCTCGGGCCAAGGAACAGGCGAAACGTGTTCAATGCACCAATAACAATCATCAAACAGGGATCGGCTGGGCCATGTATGCCGAGGACAACCAGAATACCTACCCGATCACGAGCGGTTGGGGAGATTTCGGCGGCCAGCGTGGCACGCCCACCGCCACAACCCAATGGCTCGTGCCCTACTTCGGCATCTATACAGATTACACGAATCGTCCTCTCAACAGATACACGCCTGCAATCGAGAGTTGGCATTGCCCGGCAGATAAGGGCGATCCCAACTACGGCGCCAATAACTGTTTCATCGAATATGGCAACAGCTATTGCACGCAATGGGCCTACGACTCCTGGGGCGTGCGCCACATCTCCGGGGCAGCGGGTGGAGGCGCAACCGCTCCAATCAAAAGCAGCGATGTAGCCGTGCATCCAGTCAGCAAGATCATGCAAGGCGACTGGATTTGGGAAAACGCCGGCTACGACCCGAGCAAAAACCCGCCCTGGCACAGTTACAAAGGCCAGCGCCGTTTTGTGATGTTATTCGGCGATAATCACGAGGAGTTCTTCCGATTTCCCCTCTCCATCGCGGTAGGCGCTCCGGTGAGCGTTGGGAACGACTACTGGTAAGAAGGTGTGAAAGAATCGTAGCAGCCGAGGTAACGAGGCTCTAATTATTTTGTAATCTGCTTGTGCGCAAGGATTTCAGAGCCTCGTTACCTCGGCTGCTACGTGGGTTTTGGTTTTCTTCTCAGCGTCTGAGTTTTACTTGGCCGCCACACCCTTGCCCTGCGTTGCCGCCAGCAACTCGCCGAGCACACCGGATTTTTGGGGAATCAACGTAATTGCTGCCTCGCCCTCGATCATGTTTTGAGTCTCCAATGTCTCAAACAGCGCCCCTGATATTTCGGGATCTTGCGAAATCTTTTGGAGAGCGGCGCCCACTATCTGGGGGCGCATCGCCGCGGCCTTTGCGAACTCGATGGCGGCCTGGCGCTCCGCCGTGCTGGTAATGATGCTGACCTGGTTTGCGCCGTCCTGCTTGATGGCGGCAGTCACCTGGCGGAGCCGGTTGACCACTTTCTCCTCGATTTGTTTGATCATTCCTGCGTCCCGAAAATGGACTTTGCGAATATACACCGAGCCGAGGCTATAGCCCCATTCCTGCGATTGGGGAGAGACCTCTGTGCGCACCGTCTGGCTCATCGTGTGCCGGTTCTCGAGCATGTCGGCCAGCCTGAGATTGCTGAGGCAGCGGACTGTGGAATTGCCGACGTTGGCTGCCAGAGAGCCGCGCGGGTCCGCGTTCTTGAACAGATACGCCACCGGGTCGCTGATAAACATCTCGTACCACACGCCGATACCCATGGGCGCGCCTTCCTCGGAATTGACCGGCGTGCTGCGCAGATACTCCTGGTCCAGCCGGAAATCCAGCACATGACACTTGCCCAGCAGGTTAACGAGCGGGGCCTTGATGCCCAGTTTCAAAATGAGCAGGTGCAGACCGGGCTGGTCAATGACAGCGACCACCTTTCCAAATAATACATATACTTTGCACTGGCGCTCCTCGACGATCGTATAAAGGCCCAGGAACCGCACGATGCCCAGAAAAATGGGGATAATAATGAAAAAGCCAACGAACGTCGCCACGGCGGCGATAAGGAAGGAGCCTAACGGCGATTGAAGTGCCCAGTTATTCATGGTTCACCTCCAAAATCACGGACTTGGCTTCGCTGAACAGTTTCAGCCGAACATTGCGAATGTAAGCGTCAAGAGCGCCTCCGCCGCTCTTTTTGAGATCACCCAATTGCTCCGCCAGGGCTACCAGCGGCTGGACTTCGGCCTGCGCTTTGAGCGTCTCGATTTCGACCGCGCGCTTGGATTGAACGATCTTCTGGTCCGCTGCCGCCTGCGCCAGGCTGATGTCGGACGAAACCTGATTGTAGGCGGTATTGATCGCAGCCAGTGCCGATTCAACCTCGCCCGGCGGGTCAATGCCCGTAATGAGCGATGCATCCAGAGCAATGCCGTAACGCGCCGCCGAGCCGACGCACTCGCGGTCCATGTGATCGTTGATGTCCCGCAGATTTTTGCGCAGATCGTTAATGGAAATCCCGATGACGGGAGTCGGAGCGCCGGGATGGCTTGGTGGTTCGTCGGCTGTCTTGAGAGCGGGAGGCGCTTCGAAATTCGCTATGCGCTCCCGCAACACGGAAATAAAGTAGCCCATCACATGAACGATCGGGCGCTTCACCCCGAAAAGGTACGCATAAAGATTGCGTTCTGACACACGCCAGCGGATTTGGCCTTTCAGGCCCGTGTTGAGCTGATCTTTGGTGACCGCTTCGAGAATGGTTCCCCCATAATTGGCCTGCGGGTCTTCCGGATCGTGGGCCATGTTCATCGTCTGGGTGGCTACCGTGACCTTGTAAACCTTTTCCCATGGCCACTTAAAGTAGGGTCCGCCCGGCGGTATGACCCGGACCTGGGGATAGTCGTAGCGTTCCTTTTCCTCAGCATTCAACGAGGCTGCTATTGGATCGTCGCGCGTGGTTGCGGTCCCGACCCGCTCAGCGCGGCCAAAACTGGTTTTCACCGCGCGTTCGTTTTGGTTCACCGTGTACAGCCCGGCGGCCAGGTAACGCATGAGAAACCAACCAATGAACCCCGCGATGCAACCTAGAAGAATCGAGGTCATAATCTGATTTGAACGAGTTACAGCTACCACCTGCCGTTAGCGCATACAATTCCAAAAACGCTTCGTCTTTATAAGTCAGTTCCAATGCCCCGGCTCGCCTGTTTGTAGCGCAGATTTCCAATCTGCTGTATCGCAGTGCTTCCAGCCTGCGAACGCCACAGAATTTCTCCCGCATTCGTATTGAAGACGGTCTGCCGATTGAAAAGCTACACCGCTCGGTCCTGATCTGGGGCACATTCCCCATGGCCCAATCCTCATTGGCGGTGAAGCAGTACAAAGGAGGGTTCAACACCAGGGATCTCATGATCTCCACACGAAAGGTCTATTATGAATAAAAACTTATCTGGAAAAAAAGTCGCTATACTCGTCACTCAAGGATTTGAACAGGCCGAACTAACCGGCCCCAAGGAGGCCCTGGAGGAAGCCGGCGCTCAGGCGGACATCGTCGCGCCCGTAGAAGAAAAAGGTGAAAAGGTCCAGGCCTGGGACGAAACTGACTGGGGCAAAAAATTTAAAGCCGACGTTCCGCTCAATCAGGCACGAGCCCAGGATTACGATGCCCTCGTACTGCCAGGCGGCGTCATGAATCCCGATAAACTACGCGCAAATAAAAATGCGGTGGATTTTGTTCGCTCCTTTTTCGAAGAGGAAAAACCCGTCGCAGCCATCTGCCACGGTCCCTGGACGCTAATCGAAGCCGGCGTTGTCCAAGGCCGAAAAATGACTTCCTGGCCTTCTCTGCAAACGGACTTGCGTAATGCCGGCGCTCAATGGGTGGACGAAGAAGTCGTTGTGGACAACGGCCTGGTCACCAGCCGCAAACCGGCGGACCTTCCGGCCTTCAATCGGAAAATGCTCGAGGAAATCGCCGAAGGCCGTCACCCCCAGCAAGCCCACTTCGCCCGGAAGGACAGCCGAAGAGTCGTCCAAACCAGGACCGAGTGAGAGATGAGAAACGGAATGTAGGGCAGGCTTTCCAGCCTGCCGGTTGCGGCGCTTTCCAGCGCCGCGATTCCCAGAGACCGTCACTGCCCAAACATCGCCCACAGGAACACGACGATGGAAAGGGCAATCCCGACATTCACAATCCCGCTCCAACCTCGGAAAGGGCTCATGACAAGACCGGCTGCCGCGCCGCAAAATGCACTAATTCGCGCCCAATCAATCTGATCCAGGCCAGGCTCGATAACGTGGCTAATGTGAAGACCGTACTCGAAGCACAGCACCAAGCCAAGGTATCCCAGAGCCAAGGGGATGTAAGCAACGAGGCCACTGAACTTAACATTGTCCTTTGCCCTTCTCGACGCCCTCAGGATTAAAAGCACCGGGACCAGGACCACCCCGCTGGCCATAGCTAGGCCGACAATTTCTTCGATTGTAGCAGAATAGCCGCTCACAACTCGGCGACCGTAATTCACGTCAACGCAACACCCCTTTTCACGCATCACGTTTCACGTTTCACATGAGCTTCAGCTTCGGTAAATCTTGCGAATCCACCAACCCCACAGGCTCTCGTTTGGCATTCACCACAATCAAATCATCAATATTTCGCTCATTGAACACCCGCAAGGCTTCCTGGGCCAGGGCGTCCTCACGAATGCAGATTGGCCGGGCAGTCATGACTTTCTTCAAGGGCTGATCGAGCAGATTCTTGTCCGAAGCCATGTGACGACGGAAATCGCCGTCAGTAAAAACGCCCACGAGTTTGCCGCGAGCATCCACCACGCTGAGGCTGCCCGATTTAGCGCGGGTCATCACCAGCAGCGCCTCTCGAACCAGAAGCTCCTGCCGGGCGACCGCGTTTCTCGACCCACTGCGCATGATATCAGAGACCTTTGAAAGCATCGCTGCTCCGATCGCCCCGGACGGATGGAGCCGCGCAAAGTCCTTTTGCTTAAAGCCCCGGGCCCGAAGCACCGCCATGGCCAGCGCATCGCCCATCACCAGCATGGCCGTGGTGCTGGTAGTCGGCGCCAGGTTGAAAGGGCAAGCTTCGCGCGGCACCTTGACCGTCAGAACCAGATCACTATGCCTCGCCAGCGATGATTTGGCCGCACCTGTCACACAGATCAACTTCACCGAAAAGCGCTTGAGCGCAGGCAGCACCTTGAGCAATTCCTCGGATTCTCCGGAATAACTCAGCGCCAGAATCAGGTCGCCGTCATTGACGATTCCCAGGTCCCCGTGTAGCGCATCCACGCTGTTCAAAACCACGGCCGTCGAGGCCGTGCTGGTCAGTGTGGCTGCGATCTTTTGCCCAATATTCCCCGACTTCCCCACGCCGACGACGACCAGCTTGTTGCGCCGGCGCAACGTTTCGGTAATCAAGCCGACAGCCTCCGTGAACGCGCCATTGAGCTGCGCGCGCACAGCCCTGAGGCCAGCCATCTCAATGTCGAAAACCTTCCGCGCCTGGGCCAAGTGGTTCATAGTTCACTCGTGGAGAGAAAAACCTAACCACAGATGAACACAGATGGACACAGATGTTCTCAATCTGTGCCAAACTGTGCCGGATGGTGAGAATTCGCTCATTTATAGAAGGTTCCGAACGGTTGCCCGTTTTAACGTTTTAACCTTTTAACTTTTTAACGATTTGGCCCGTTGCAGTGACTTCACAGCCGGCTGCTACTCCGTATTGGGATACGACCCCAACACCTTCACATAACTGCAATGCTCGGCCAGCAACTCCAGCGCACGCGCCACTTTCTGATCCTGGAAATGACCGTCACAATCCACGAAAAAGAAATATTCCCACGCTTTGCGTTTGCTCGGACGCGATTCGATCTTGGTCATGTTGATGCGGTAACGCCGAAACGGCGCCAGCGACCGATACAACGCCCCAACCCGGTCCAGAATGCTGAACATAACGCTGGTTCGGTCGTTTTTCGTTGGCGGACTGCATTGGCGCCCCAGCACCAGGAAACGCGTCGCGTTAGCAGCATTGTCCTGAATATCCATTTCCAGCACAGGCAAGCGGTACTTTTCCGCAGCCAGCATCCCGGCAATCGCCGCTGAATCTTTTTCCCGCGCCGCAAATTCCGCCGAGCGCGCATTGGACGAAGTCTCGATGATCTCCACGCGAGGCAGCCGCGCCTGCACCCAGCCCCGGCACTGGCCCAGCGATTGCGGATGCGCGTAGAGTTTCTTGATCTGAGACACCTTGCAGCTTCCCAGCAAACAATGCTGCACGGGCAAAACGATCTGCGCCACGATTTTGAGATCGCTGTCCACGAACATATCCAGCGTGTGCGTCACCACGCCTTCAGTGGAGTTTTCCACCGGCACCACCCCGTAGTCCGCCCGGTTCTTGCTCACCTCCGTGAACACATCGCCGATAGTCTTTTGAGGCGAATAGCGCAAGCTCGCCCCGAAGCGCTGGATAGCCGCCTGATGGGTGAACGTTGCCTCCGGCCCCAGGTACGCGATGGTCATGGATTTCTCCAGCGACAGCGCGCTGGACATGACCTCGCGATAGATCGCGCGAAGCGATTCATTCGTGATCGGCCCCAAGTTGCGGCGGCAGATTCGTTGCAGCACCACCCGTTCCCGGTGCGGCGCATAAATTTCCTCCCCCGCCTTCAGTTTGATTTCCCCGATAGCCAGCACATGCCGCGTCCGCTCATTGAGCAGCTTGACAATCTGCGCATCGTATTTGTCTATAGCCTTGCGATGTTCAGGAATGGTCAAAGCAATTTATGATTTATGATTTATGATTTATGATTTCAGCCCCGCCCTAATTAGCGTTTATTAGCGCTTATTAGCGGTTTAAAATCCCTTAGCTTCCCCCGGCTCCTTCTCCCGCCGCGTCCGCCGTCTTCTCCGCGACTCCCTCCGTGGACTGTGGACCGTGGACTGTGGCCTGTGGACTTTCTTCTTCCGACTGTGGACTTTCCGCGGCTTCCGACTTTGGACTTTGGACTTTGGACTGTGGACTTTCCTTTTCCGAGTTTGGACTGTCTTCAAGCTGTTCCGGCGGCACCGTCGCCAAACCAGGTTCCGCCGTCGCCAGCGTTTCCGGCTTTTGCACGACAATCCGCCGCAACTCATCTGCTGCAGGCAAATCTTCCAGTGCGCGCAATCCGAAATACTCCAGAAAAACCCCCGTCGTTGCGTAAGTCATTGGCCGGCCCACAACCTCCGCTTTCCCAGCTTGCTCGACCAACCCGCGTTCCAACAAAGTCTGCATTACACCATCCACCGTCACACCGCGGACTTGTTCGATCTCAGCGCGGGTAATTGGTTGGCGGTAGGCGATAATCGCCAGTGTTTCGAGCGCCGGCTGCGAGAGCCGGGGCGGGCGAGTGCGATGTCCTACGAGCGCTTTCAGCCACGGCGCGTAATCCGGTTGCGTCACGAATTGCCATGAGCCCGCCACGCAAACCAGGCGATAGCTGCGCCCTGCCTGTTCATGCTCCCTGGCCAAATCTTCCAGCGCCGCTGTCAGCTCGCTCTCCTTGACCTTCTTTAGCCCACGGGCCACCTCGTCGCCTTCCGCATGCTCCGGGGCCGTCGCAAAAACATCCCTCAGTTCCTTCAAACTCAGGGCCTTTTGAGCAGAAAAGAGAACAGCCTCAACTATTGATTTCAGTTCCATCAGGGACAGAGGGTCGAGGGTCGCGGGTCGTGGGAAGAAGGCCCCGGGCAGAGAGGTCGAGCAGACCATCTTTTTGCTGCCGCCATTTTCTGACGCCGACAGTGCGTCGAAGTGCCTAACCATGTAACTATGTAACTCATGTAACCTATCTAACTGTTTGGTTGCGGCTCCGCCTCGGCATTTTCATCCGTGTTCATCCGTCCCGCTCAGCGGGGTCCGTGGTTGAAACTCCGGGTTTCCAATTCCCGCACTCTGCCCCGCAACGTCCACCAGCGCCCTACATATCCGAATTTCGCCAAACGCCTCAGCCTGTTCAGCCGTAAGCTGCTTCAGCCGAATCAACTCCAGCAGCGCCAGAAACGTCACCACCACCTCTGACCGGCTTGTGACATTCTCGAACAGTTCCGAGAACGTAATGCTGCCACGTTCCTCAGTAATCCGGAGCAAATACTCGATCTTCTCGCTTACGGACCATTTGTCCTCGAAAATGTCCCGCGGCTCTTCCCGCTGGCCAAAGCGCTTGAGGACCGCGCTTACCGCATTGACCAAATCGAAAATCGAAGCGTCCTGCCGCGGCCGCGATTCCGTCGGCGCAAATTCCAACTTGGCCGGCACCCGCGGGAAAACGTCCTCCTGGCGCGCTTCAAGTGTCTGAAGTTGCGCCGCCGCATCCTTAAACTTTTTATATTCGACCAGTTGCCGAATCAATTCCCAGCGTGGATCCTCCCCCTCATCCTCCTCCTCAGGCTGTGCCTGTTGGTCCACGGGCAGCAGCTCGCGGCTTTTGATATACATCAGTGTCGAGGCCATCACCAGGAACTCGCCCGCGATCTCCAGGTCCAGCAGCCGCATCGTGTCGATGTACTCGATGAATTGCGTCGCCAGCGTCGTGAGGTTCACCTCATAAATGCTGACCTCTTCCTTTTTGATCAGGTACAGCAGCAAATCCAGCGGGCCTTCGAAGACCTCGAATTTGACCTTATATTCAGCCATGTTCCGGCCCCATTTTTCACCGGAGCCAGATTGCCAGATTACTTAACCGCCCCAACCTTTGCAAAGCTTTACGGTGCACCGCTCTCGCAGCACCGGAGCCGCGGGGGTGAAACCACGAATAAACACGAATAAACACGAATCAACTCGTCCGCAGGCATGGATAGTTCGCAGCCACTTCGGATTTACGGCCGTTTCAACGTTTTAACGCATTAACCCTTTTAACCCTTTTAACTATTTAATCCATTTAACTCATCAACTCACCAACTCACTAACTCATTAACTCTCTTCTATTACCCTTGACAGAAAACCCTTTCTGGATAAAGTTATGACAGTTCGGGTGGCAGTACGTTTCTTCAGCGGGGTTCCCCACCCCCACCTCCTTGGCGT
>PSRM01000276.1 GCA_003176045.1 Verrucomicrobiota bacterium
AATATCTTTTGCTCCCGGCGCGGAGGGGGGCAAACTTCGTCCTCCACTTCGTCGCTCACTTGGTCGGCCGGCTTAACCAGTTTTTGCGCCCCTTGCCTGGTTGCGCCCTGAGATCGTTGGACTGGAGTATCATGCATACACGGAGTATAATCCGCCACTCAACATTAATAGCCCAATCAGCAATGTGAACCGCAACAGGGACTCGTATATAACGGCGGCACAGAACTATCTAAATCGGTGATGAAAACTTCTTATCGCGAGGGAACTTGGTTTGCTGTGCCCCTTCGCAGCAGTGGGTATGCAGTCGGAGTTGTGGTTAGGGCTAAAAATGGCATATTGCTGTGTTACTTCTTCGGCCCTCGGCGTGACGTTATCTCGAAGGCCCAGGAGGTAGCTCCTCTCAAATCCGATTCCGCGATTCTAATACTCCGAGTTAGAGACCAAGGATTAGCATGCGGGGACTGGCCGATCATCGCCCAGGCACGGTCGTGGAATCGATCCGCTTGGCCAGTGCCGGTGTTTATCCGGCGTGAACCGCTCCCGAGTGGGACGAATTGGCGCGTGTATTTTTCAAACGATGACCCCAGCACAAGGGTCCGCGAAGAGCCTGAACCGGACGATCGGCCTGAGTTGCCTGCGGATTCATTATCAGGTCACGGTGCCGCGGAACTCAAGCTCACTGCGCTGCTGGATAAGACATGGGTCTACGATCCACTAAAAGCGCGCGCGGCGCTCGTTGAAGAAATGAAGGCCCGTTTCGCTCCGGAGAGCGAGCTAGGGGCGCGCAAGAGACAGGCAAAAAGGGAACCTGCTAAAGCTGACATGAATGAGAAGTCCTCAAGCGAGCAGCAAGCCGTTCTCGTTCACCTCGCGGGGGCGGGTCTGCCACGGCGCGGGTACCAGCAGTTTGACCTCGTCACCTTAGAAGATCGGTTGGAAGAACTTATCAGTCGCCGCGCTCTAGCTAGGTGAGTTTGACGGCGACGAAGTTGGTGTGGGCGGGGCGACATTGTTCATGTACGGCCCTGACTCAGAAAAGCTTTTCAAGGCAGTAGAGCCTGTGCTCCGAGCTTATCCACTCTGCAAAGGAGCCCGCGTGGTGATCCGCCGCGGCGGTCCCGGCGCACCTGAGCGACAGGTCGAGCTTAATTAAGGCTCCGGTTAAAACCTGATCTCCTTTTCACCGTTCCCGAGAAAAAAAACCGGCACATGTTGATTTTGCCGGCGTACTTAGCGGTTTCGACAGGTTTCGGAGCGTTCGATTACGCCCTCAAATTCGAAACCGGCCCCTTCGGCGAAACTATCTCCCACTGCGGGACAATTGGGACAATTGGGGTAATTGGGACAATTGGCATTGGGACAATTGGGGTCAGATCTAATCATTCGCCAATTGAGTAGGGGGCCAAACTGGAGTGCGGTATTTTTATGCACTTGGCACCGCCAGCGCAGGCCCCCGAACTCCTTGGTCGGGCTCACCATCATAGTTTGACTTATTTCGGATAATTTTTTGCGCGTTACAAAACTTGTGCAATATTCACCCGATGAGCGTAGCACAGTGCTCGGCCCGGGCGCATTGCCCGCCACCCCCCAATTGCGGGCGGCACCTGATACTCGGCACTCCGCACCGGCATCGGTGCCCGCGGGGACTTTGGACCTTGGGACCTTGGACTTCTTGTCGCGCCGAAGCACTGGCGCAGGCGGATGGACTTTGGACTTCCATCCAGCCATTTTGAGCAATTTTGACTAAATTTGACCAAATTTGACCAAAAAAGTTTTTCCTCAGAAGGTGGAGCATTTCGTAGGAGGATGGAGTTTGGACTTGGGAGCCTTGGACTTCGGACCATCTGACGACAATCCAAGACAATCAAACGCAGCCTAACTCAGTCTAACACAGTATCCAAAAACGTAAACCCTTGCAAATCAACGACATTCCGGACACCCCCTCCCCCCTAACTTTGCCGCAAAATTCGTCGTAAACTTTGTCGCGAACTTTGTCGACTCCCATCAACCTGGTGCGCTCGGAAACAAATCGGCTGCAGGTGTGCGAGAGAATTCCACCAATGCCTTCCAACCTCGAATCGCACAATTTGCAAGTGCTGGCGACCAAAGCAGGCCAAGAGGCCTAGCGAGAACTCGCCACAGGTTCATTGAAACATAAATGGTGCCGCAAAACGGTACCGGAAGCCCGCACGCAAATTGGTGCCCGCTTCCATTCCAGGGGCGGGGACAGCCTTGTCCCCGGCTGTTGACTGGAAGCCCGTACACAAATTGGTGCCAGCTTCCAATACACTCCCCCGCCAACGCCGCAATTCGCTCACCCAGGCCCGGCCTGGGTGGGTGAGCGCCGGGCGCACCAGGCAGCAATAGCACCAGCACCTGACACCTGACGCCTAATACGCACGCGAACGACACAACACACGCAGTTTCACGACATCCCAGAGCAGCCGATAGCAGCCCAGAGCAGCGTACAGCAGTCCATCAAGCTCAGCACCCCACCCCCCCCATCAATGTAACTTTGTCGCGAACTTAATCGAGACCCTAGTCGAAACGGACCCAAACGAACCGCAAACCCGCGGCAAATCCACCGATAATTACCTGCAAACATCCTTCATCCACCATCCCGCCTCCGCCTGACACCTGACACATGAAACCTGATACCTGACACCTGACACTCCTGCCTATGGCTTCCGTGCTTCGCGTACATTCGCGTCTATTCGCGGTTGCCTTCTCCTTCTTCGCGCCTTTGCCTCTTTGCGCCTTTTTGTCCGCCGTAGCTTTAGCAAAGGCGGATGCGTTGAAGTCGTTTTCCTCTGCCCCTTCCTGTCCGTCGTAGCTTTAGCGAAGGCGGATGCGTTGAAGTCGTTTTCCCGCAGAAAAATAAATTAAAACCAAATTAAATCCTTGACTCTTGCAGGGAGATTCAGGCAAAATCGGGGTTCACAGGCCAATATTGAACCCCGTGCAAATTTTGCTTTTGCGAAATTGTTACAAAATTGTGACGAGGACTCTCCGCAGCCATCCCCTTCCGTTAACCCCAGAGCAATCGATATGAATACTCGCGTCTCAGAGTTGTTCCGAAAACGTTCGGCCATCCGCATCTGCCTCTTGCTGGTGTCAATGCTTGCGCGGCCCGCGCTGGCCTGGTGGGGCAACTCGGACATTACGCCTACAACGTTAAACGGCCCATGGGCCACCTCCGGCGATTGTGGAACGTATTGGTATGTCTTCGACCGGTTCACCGCTTGCACCGCCCGCGGGGCCAACATGACGTTCAACTGCGGCTTTGCCTGGAATGGGCGCGGTTATATTCATTTGCAGTGGGTCAACGCCGGCAACGAAGCCGATACCGTTCTGACCATGCGCTACCGCAACCAGGCGGGCGGCTTGACGGGTGAAACATCCACCTGGAATGATTGCGCCCACACCTGTAGCTGGCAATCGGCCTTCGATCGCGAAACCTGCGATCAATACAATTACAATGGCATCTATCGCAATGCCGATGAGGACACCAACGGCGGCTGCGGCAGCATCTGCGGTTTCGCACCCGAGGCCGGGCGCGAGATCAACATGTACGGCGACAAATGGGTTTATTTAAACGACTGGATTGTGTGGGGCGGGTACGGAAACACCACGGGCGTTAGCACTGTGGGGTGGACCCCGCCCTTCGGCGAAAACGGCATCTATGTCTATGGCGCCATTGACACAACGCACGGCAACTATTTCGCCAATAATCTTTATGGCGGCAAGACCCCCGCACGCGTGCAAACCGGCGATTGCGGGGCCAACTCCTCGCCAGGCAATTGCACCTATCCCAACTACCTCAACTTCCAGGGCAACGCAAACGTCGGCGGCATCGGCGCCTGCGCAAACTGCGACGAGTACGCCTTTTGCTGGGTCAACACCGCATCCGGCGCCGGCCCGCAATGGGGCGTCGGCTCAGATGACGGCGACCGTATCTGGCTCAACGGCACCATGATTGCCGATAACAACGCCGCGCGAGGCGTCACGTGGGACCAGGACCGCTTCCTGCCCACCGGCATGGTCGCAAACTGGAATCGGGTACTTTTCAAAGTGCATCAAGGCGGCGGCGGCTCAGGAGGCGTGATCAGCCTGCACAACGGCACCGATTTCCATCAAATGGAACCTGCGGTGACGCTCCAGGGCGACCGTTACGGTGGCTTCAGCGTTGGATACGAGCAGGACGCCTGGTTTCCAACCATCAGTGTCAGCAGCGTCTATGGGAATAGCAGCCCCACTGTCGGCGCTGCCTACTATGGTAATTCTACCAGCGTCTCCGCCAACGGCACCTCCGCCGCGTCCACCTCGCCCGCCCCCGGTGTGCCCTACTGGAAAACCATGTACTACGAGTGGGGTTATAATTATAACGGCAACGCCGAAGGCAACTACACTCCCGTCTCCGGCACTCCCACCAGCACAACCTGGTCACACAGTGAGTCCGGTGTCACCGGCCACCGCCGCTTCCATTTCTTTGCCGTCAGCCAATCCGGACGCACCTCCGGCCAGGCCAGCGGCAGCAGCGGCGGCTGGACCTTCGACAGCGGCCATGCCAAGTACTACGACGTCTATGTGGATAACGTGGCCCCGCAAAATCCAAGCTTCTCCAGCGTTTCTGTCATCAGCACCACTCAGATCAATTTAGGCTGGGCCATCCCGCTCGATCAGGGCGTAAACATTGGCGCCGGCAGTACCGAAGCGCAGGACGCCACTGAACCCATCACCGGCAGCAATAATTACTATCGCCGCGGCGACGTCGGCGTGCAGGTCTATCGCAACACGTCAACTACACTCTCGGCCTGGAGCGGCACGGCCATCTCCTTCAACGACACCGGCCTAACCGCCAACTCGCAATATACCTACACCCTCGAAGCGCGCGATAACACGAGCCAGTCCCGCGGCACCTGGAACAACACCACCGGCCAGCAGGGGTCCACTTCTGCCTGGACGCTCTCAGTCCCGCCTGCGTCAGCCACCATTTCAGGAAGTCCATCCAACGTCGTGGTTGGCGGCGATGTTACCTGGACCGCCAATGGCTTCGGCGCAGGCAAGGTCCAATATTACCGTTACGCCTTCGACACCTCTCCAACCCACACCTTTACAGGCAGCGAAACCCAATGGTCCACCGGCACGATCAGCACCTCCCCGACCTCCGCCGGCACCTGGTATCTCCACGTCAAAGGATACAACGGCGCCAATGTAGCAAACGGTACCTTTGATTATCCCACCACTGCTTCCAATCCGGTGACACTCACTTGTGCCTCGAACAAAACCGTCGAATGTGGCACTACCTGGTCCTTTGACCCGCCGATTGCCTCGGGCGGCTGTTGCACCAATTTGACGATTACCGTCCTCAGCACCACCACCAACAGCTCGCCACCAGGAGGCCCGTGCAACTACACCGTCACCCGGACCTGGCAGGCCACCGATTGCTGCGGCCTGGCCCCCGCCACGTGCAGCCAGACAGTCACTGTCCAGGACACAACGCCGCCGGCCTTGACCTGCGCCACCAACAAAACCGTCGATTGCGCCAGCACCTGGTCCTTCGATCCACCGACTGCGTTCGACACTTGTTGCGGCACGAACGTCACGATTACGGTCGTGACCACTTTCACCAATGCATCGCCAACCAATCCTTGCGCCTATTTCGCTACGCGCAAGTGGCTGGCCACCGATTGTTGCAGCAACGGCATGACTTGCACTCAAACCGTAACCGTTCAGGACACCGCCGTCATCACCTGCGCCAGCAATAAAGTTGTGGAATGTGGCAGCACCTGGGCGTTCGATCCTCCGACCGGTATTGACTCCTGCTGCGGCGTTAACCTAAGTGTCTATG
>PSRM01000360.1 GCA_003176045.1 Verrucomicrobiota bacterium
CCAGATTTCACCATGAAAACCAAAACCAACACTTCTGCGAGACGCATTGTGGCAAAGACCGTTCGGCCGATTTCGCTGGCCAAGCGCAATGGCGGCGCTGTCGCCTCCCGCCCGGTCGTGCCGCTTAAAGAACGGCGGCTCGCTTTCGGGAATCGGTGGGATTACGCGCCTGCGCCGGAGATGTTCGAATACATCAAGATCCCGCCGCGACACGAGGTCTTTATTGACGGCAAGTTTTCGCCGCCTTCAACCGGCAAGTATTTTGATTCCATCAACCCGGCCAATGAAGAGAAGCTGACGGAAGTTGCGTTGAGCGGGCAGGCGGATGTGGACCTAGCGGTGAAGGCGGCCCGCCGCGCCTACGAAAACGTCTGGGGCAAAATGCCCGGACGCGAACGCGGCAAATATATTTACCGCATTGCCCGAATCATCCAGGAGAAGTCGCGCGAGTTGGCGGTGCTCGAGAGCATGGATGGCGGCAAACCCATCAAAGAAACGCGGGATGTGGATGTGCCTTTGGTTGCGGCCCACTTTTTTTATCACGCCGGCTGGGCTGATAAGCTGGAGTACGCGTTTCCAAATCGGCGCCCATCACCGCTGGGCGTTGTGGGCCAGATTATTCCGTGGAATTTCCCGCTGCTGATGGCCGCCTGGAAAATCGCGCCGGCCATCGCCTGCGGCAATACGGTGGTGATCAAGCCTTCTAAAACGACCAGTCTCACCCTGTTGCGCCTGGCGGAAATTTTTCAGGAAGCCGGACTGCCCGATGGCGTGGTAAATGTCGTGACGGGCGTTGGCGAAATCGGCACGGCCATCGTGAAGCATCCAGATGTGAACAAGATCGCTTTTACCGGCTCGACCGAAATTGGCAAGCAGCTTGCCGCTCTGACGGCCGGGACAGGCAAAAAACTCACCTTGGAACTTGGTGGCAAGGCAGCCAACATTCTGTTTGAGGATGCCCCGATAGATCAGGCAATCGAAGGTGTGATCGCCGGCATTTACTTCAACATGGGCCACGTCTGCTGCGCCGGATCGAGATTGCTGGTACAGGAGAGTATTTTTCCCACCGTGGTTCGCAAACTGACCGACCGCATCCAAACCCTGCGGATCGGCAATCCGCTCGACAAAAACACGGACATAGGCGCGATCAACAATAAACCGCAACTGGAGAAGATTCGGGAGATGGTCGAATGTGGCGTGCAGGAAGGCGCCGAACTGGTGCAGCCGCAATGCACTTTGCCCGCGCGGGGCTATTGGTATCCGCCAACGTTCCTGACCGGCGTGACTGCCTCCCACCGAGTGGCGCAGGAGGAGATTTTTGGGCCGGTGCTGGCGGTGATGACCTTCCGCACGCCCGAAGAAGCGTTCGAGCGCGCAAACAACACGCCGTATGGCCTGAGCGCGGGCGTTTGGACGGACAAAGGCAGCAAGATTTTCAAGATCGTCAATCAGCTTCGCGCCGGCGTGGTTTGGGCGAACACGTTTAATAAGTTCGATCCTACAAGTCCCTTTGGCGGCTACAAGGAAAGCGGTTTCGGCAGAGAGGGCGGGTTGCACGGGCTGCTGGCGTATTTGAACCTGAATTGAAGTGAATTGATGAATTGAAGTGATCATTTGCTTTTCCTGCGGCTTGGTTTAGTTTGGCTCAGCCATGGGAAAGACATTCAGACGCTACGAAATACTAGTGCCCACCAAAAATCAGGATGGGCAGCCAGTTGAGGAAGCAAAATTTGAGACGATTGCGAAGGATTTGGCCTCGGAATTAGCCGGAGCGAAGGTCTTCCTGGCAAACACCGGGTATCGCCGAGAAGAAAGCCATGCCCTGATCTATGCTGATGTTGAGGATTCCTCTGATACCAAGGAGCTTTTTGTCCGATATAAACAAAGGCTTAAAGAACGATTTGACCAGAAGGACCCTTGGGTTATTTCCTACGAGGTAAGGGTCATGTAACGCGAGCGTTATGGAACTCTATTACAAAGACCTGATTTCTGAGGAAGCTTCGTTGGAGAAGCTGGTGGATGACCTAGCGCTTATGGTGCAGGGTGCGGACGAATTTGTGCAGGCTGCGGCAGGCAAGCTGCCTGAGGAGCAAAAGGCGCAGCTTAGAACGCGCTTGCAACGCCTGAAGCAGCACTGCCGCGAGATCAGAGACAAAGCCGTGTCGGGCGCGCGGGCGGCCGACCATGCGTTGCGGCTTCATCCATGGATCGCCGTGGGTGTGGCTTTTGGCGCCGGCTTGCTGGCAGGGAGCCTCATCCGTCGCAAGCGGTAGGTGCGCGGAGCGCCTGTTTTACGAATCGGCCCCTTGCCATGCAGCGAGCGCAAATTCGATTAAGTTCTCGATTAAGTTTGCGACTAAGTTTCCCTGTCGCCCTATCCGTGTTCATCTGTGTTCATCCGTGGTTAATACCTTCCAGCAGTCGGGCTGCGGAAATCCCTGAGGCCATCGTGCCCGCCGGCGTGGGCGTAAATATCCACTTCGTCACCGGCCATGAGAAAGACCTGGATATGATCGCAGCGGCGGGCTTCAAATTCATCCGGATGGATTTTCAGTGGGAATCCATCGAAAGCAAAAAGGGTGAATACGATTGGGCAGGTTACGCGCGGCTTCTCGATAATCTTGATAAGCGCGGGTTGCGCGCGATTCTCATTCTGGATTACTCGAATCCATTCTACGAGGAAACCGTCACCAGCCCCCATCCTCAAACGCAAGTTCCACAAAAAAGCACTGCTTCACCACGGCATCCTGAGAGCATCGCCGCATTCGCAAACTTTGCCGCGGAGTCAGCCAAACATTTCACTGGCCGGCACGTGCTTTGGGAGATCTGGAACGAGCCGAATGGCTGGTTTTGGAGCCCTAAACCAGATGTCGCCGAGTACACAAAATTGGCTGTGGCCACAGCTCGAGCCGTTCGCAAGGCCGATCCGCAGGCGACCATCATCGCGCCGGCGCTGGCCGGGATGAATTGGGATTACATCGAGAGCTTTTTGAAGTCTGGTATATTGGAAGACCTGGACGCGGTGAGCGTTCATCCTTATCGCGATCCGAAAAAGCCGCCGGAAACGGCCGCGCCTGAGTTTGAGCGCTTGCGGGGTCTGATCGAAAAATACGCTCCGGTCGGCAAGCAAAATAAAATCCCGATACTCAGCGGAGAATGGGGATATTCGAGTTTCAAACATGGCGTCTCGCTGGAGACTCAGGCGGCTTTCGCGGCGCGCCAGCAACTGATTGATCTATGTTGCGGAGTGCCGCTGTCAATTTGGTACGATTGGCGAAATGACGGCCCTGATCGGAACGAAAACGAACATAATTTCGGGACCGTAACTGAGGATTTGAGTCCGAAGCCGGCCTATGTGGCCATTAAGACTTTGACGATGCAATTAAGTGGGTACCGGATTGTGCGGCGCGTGCATGTGGAGAGTGAGAAGGATTATGTGCTGGGTTGTGAGAACCGGGCTGGGCAACAAAAGTTAGTGGCCTGGACTCTTGCCGATCCGCACACGATTCATGTGAATTTGTCGAAAGGGCTGGTAAATTCCTCGGTGGAGGGAGTGGCATGGGATTCCAAGCCGCTTCGTTGCAAGACGGACAAGCAGGGAGTGGCGCTGGAATTAAGTGGTTTTCCGCAATATGTGACGACGAGCTTTACGCAATGGCGTGCCGTCCTCAATCCTTAAGGCATCGCAACGCGATCCAAGGGGCCACGAAGTTACGTAAACCGAAAGCGCGGGAATGCCGCGCACTCACTAGAAACAAAACCTGCATTCTATCACCTAACCCTCTAATTCTCAGCAACTTCCATGCTTTTGAGCCACTTAGCGGAAAGTTTCTATTCCTGGCTAAAATCTGCCCTGGTTTGCAAGCTCCAAACGCTTCGCGAGGCAGAACGCGCTGGAAGTCGCAGAGCGTTTGGAGTGCGGCGCATTCCGCCGCTTTCGATTTAGCCGGATCTTTCATCTTCCACACCACGCTTGAAATGACGGCACCTTGTAGGGGACGACGTAAGGAGTCCTCTTCTCGCACGCTTCGCCAAAAGGGACTCCTTACGTCGTCCCCTACAAGCGGGGCCTCACTGCACGGGCAGGGTGCACGTGAGCAAGGTGCCACTTTTGCCGAAGGCTTTGACTTCCAGCGAGCCGCCGATGAGTTTGGCGCGGTAGTTCATGATCCGCAGCCCCATGCCGCCTTTGGAATGGGTTTGGAGATCGGGGAACGGCAGGCCGTCGTTGCGCACTGAGAGCGCGAGCTTGCTGTCGGTGCGCGCCAGCGTCACTATTACGCGTTTGGCTTTGCCATGTTTGACGGCGTTGGTAATGGCTTCCTGGGCAATCTTGTGAAGTTGGCCGATCACGGGCGCCGGGAGGGGAGGAACCGTGCCCTCAGATTTGAAGGCGCAAGAAATCGAGAATAGCTGCTTTGCGCGAGCGGTCAGGCTGCGCAGCGTGGCGGCCAGGTCGTCTTCCTTCACATCGAGCGATGTCAGATCGCGGGCCACGCCGCTGGCATGGCCGATGGCTTCCTGCACTTCGTCATGAATTTTTGCGGCGTCCGTGGCCTCACCCGCCTTCTGGCGAGCCAGGCGGGTTTCAAGGGCCTTGGTCATCAGGGCGATGCCCGAAAGTTTCTGGCCGAGGTCATCGTGCAAATCCAACCCGATCCGCCGCCGTTCGTTCTCTGTGATCTCCAGCAGCTCGTGTTCGAGCCGTTCGCGCTCGGCAATGGCCGTCCTGAGTTGAGCAGTGCGCTGTTGGACCCGAATCTCCAGCTCATCGTGCGCCCTGCGAAGGGCCTCCTCGGCCTGGCGCCGCTGGGCAAACTGGGCCACTTCTCCTGCAATGGCCGCCAGCATGTTCAGGAGCGAATCATCGGGTTGCATCCGCCGGGTGGACAGGAAACTAAAGACTCCAAAAAAGCTGTGCTCGCCCTGAATTGGGATCGCAACTGCAGTGCGCAAGCCGGCCGTAGAGGCTGCCGCTTTGCGGCCATGGTGGGAAATTTCGAGGTCTGTGCCCCAAACCGGGCGGCGGGCCTGCCACGCGGCCCCTGGAATTCCAGCACCGAGCCGAAAAGTCACCTGGCGGCCTTCCTGGATAAACGGCTCGAGATCCGCCGACTGCACGCGAGCCTCGAAGATGCCAGGCTCCAGCAAGAGCCCGTCATCCGAAAGCCGCCACCATTCCGCCAGCTCCATTCGCAAGCTCTCTAAAAGAATTTGGAGGATTTTCGGGATTGCTTGTTCCATGGATTCGGCGTCAGCCAAAAGCCTGGTGATGGCGTGCTCGGCGCTGATGAGCTTTTCGGCCCGGCGTCGTTCCTGGCGGATGCCTGCTTCGCGAAGCTCGCGCTGGACGGCTGGCCCAAGACGAGGCATGCGAAAGTCTTTGACCACATAGTCATGAGCCCCCGCCTTCATTGCGGCCACCGCTTTGGCGTCTGTGATTACCCCTGATACGATAATGAATGGAAGATCGAGGTGCCGCTCCCTGACGAGTTCCAGCGCGGCCAAACCATTGAAGCCGGCATTTTTCAGATCGTAATCGGCAATAATCAGGTCCCATTCCTGAGTATCCAGGGCGGCGATCATATCGGCTGCGTTCGCAACCTGGTGACAGGTCGGCGCAAAGCCGGAGTCCTCCAGGGTTGCTTCCAGCAGCCCCACATCATTCTCATCATCCTCGACAACAAGGATGCGCAATGGACGCCGATCGTCGGTCATACTAATGGGCTGGCCTAATTCGGCCCCCATTAATATAGCCTCAATCGCATGGTCGTGGGAATTGCTTGATTGACCGGCCCTACCAGGCCAGTCCGGCACAATACTGGGCGATGACTCATGCCTGGCCATTGGTCGTGCCCGAGGTTTTGGGCAATATGAAATAGAAAGTGGCCCCCTGCCCTACCGCGCCTTCGCCCCACACGCGCCCGCCATGGCGCAGGATGATGCGCCGAACGGTGGCCAGGCCAATGCCGAAACCGGGGAATTCGCTGGCCGTGTGGAGCCGCTGGAATACGCCGAAGAGTTTGTTTGCACCACCGGGTTCGAACCCCGCTCCGTTATCGCGCACAAAAAAGGTCTGATTCTGTTCCGAACTGGCGCCCAGTTCGATGCGCGCAGTCGGCGTTTCGCTGGTGAATTTCCAGGCGTTACGAATAAGGTTGTCCAGAACGATGCGCATCAACCGTTCGTCGGCGATTGCCTCGAGACCAGGCGCCACGACGAACTCCGCCAGGCGATTCAGGTCCGAGTTTCGAAGATCGTTGGCAATCGTTTGCGCGATGGCACTAAGATTGACTGGCCCAAGACGCAGGTCGCTGCGGCCGCTCTGTGAGAACTTAAGCAAATCCTCGATCAACCTTTCCATTTGCTGCGTGGAACCGCAGATGCGCGCCAGACAATCCATTGCCCCCGCATCCAGGCGACCAGCGACCCGTTGCTGCAGGACCTCGCTGAAACCACGAATGCTGCGCAGGGGCGCGCGCAAGTCGTGCGATACGGAATAGGAGAATTGTTCAAGTTCCTGGTTGAGAGCTTTCAATTGTTCGTTGGCGGCCTCCAACTCCGCAGTGCGCTGGCGCACGCGCTCCTGCAGTTCGGTGTTCAGCCGGACCAACTCCTGCTCGGCGCGAATTCGTTCGAGGGCGCCGCCGCAATGGTCGGCCAGGGCCTGCAGCCCGCGCAAATCCTCCTCCGTGTAGGCATTCGGAGTATAGCTGTGAATGGAGAGGATGCCGACGACTTCGTCATCCTTTCGCACGGGCGCGCACATCACCGCTGCCGAAGGGCGCGCTGTATCGCCAAAGGGACGCGCTTCCTGCGAGAATTCCGAAGGACGCTGCTTGAGGATAAGTTTCGCGCCTTCTCGAACGATTTGCCGCGCCCGCGCCGTAGGCTCGGTAACCGTGCGCGTCGCGGTAACGTCCACTCGTTTTCCGGAGATCGTGTCCAGGCAGAGCACTGTCCTTATCTCGTCAATGTCAGCCAGATACAATTCGAACATGGACGCATCCCATCCGAAGATCCTGTCGGCAATCTCGACAATAATTTGCGCTGCTTCCCTCGGGTTGCCCGCTGCGCTGAGGCGCCGGCCTAAATCTGAGAAAGCTTCCGCGCGTTTTGTTGCGCGGTTGCGTTCCGTGATATCCCGGCACAGCACCATTGCCGCTGGCCGGTTGTTGAAGAGCAGGTTGTGCCGAACCAGTTCGACATCAATAAGAGAACCATCCTTGGTCCGGTGTCTCCACAGAGCCGGGACCTTCAAGCCCTGCCGCGCTTTGGGCACTGTGGCCAATAAAGTCGGCACGTCTTCAATGGGAACAATGTCTGGCAGGCGCATGCGGCTGAATTCGTCGCGTGAATAACCATAGTGATGAAGGGCGGCGATGTTGACGGCCAGAAAGCGGAGTGTCTCGTAGTCGAAAACCCACATCGGTTGAGGGTTGCACTCGAAAAGCTGGCGATAACGTTGTTCGGAATCCTTCAGTGCAACATCAATCCCCTGGCTCCGGCTCACATCCGCTGCTAAAACCAATGCCATCAAACCGACCAGGCCGATGAATTCCTGGGCCAGCAGCAGCGAACTGGCAAGGCTTTGGTTGTGCAGTGCAAACGGCCCCGAGCCGTGGGTTGTCCCTAAGATCGCGAAGGCGGCCAGCACAAACATCGTGGCAGTGGTCCCGCGCTGCCCAAAACGCAGCGCGGGCCATAACAGCATGGGACCCAGCAGTAAGGCCAATGGAGCATGTTGCTTCGCAAAAACGCCGCTGCCAAAAAGCGCCAAACAGACCAGTCCCAGCAACAGCAACAGTCCGGCGATTTCCACCCATCGGCGGCTATCCACCATGGGAAGGCGTTTGGTACTCCAGACCAGGCATAACGGCGTCAATACAATAACGCTAACCATGTCATCGAACCACCGGATTGGCCAGGTTCCCCAGTCCGCGTTGCCTGCCAGGGAATAACTTGCCAACTCCAGAGTCGGACTAAGCGCGGTGCTCAGCACTGCGGCGAGAGCCACAAAGCGGAAGATAGTTCCGGGTTGCTCGAATGCTGCTTTTCCCCGCGCGAATCGTTGCGTCAACCACGCCGCACTAACCGCTGCCAGTGTTGCACCGAGGGCGACGCCGACAGAAAGGATGATGCGAAGTCCAGGTGTGAGGGAGCCCAAAGCCACCGAAGTCACACTCGCCAGCAGAGCTCCTATCACGATTCCTGGCCAAAGTCGAAGTCCAAACAACAACAATCCCGCCAGCGCAAGGCCCGCCGGCGGCCATAGAGGCGAGACTCTTAACTGCGGTATCGAGAAAGCCTCCCCGAATTTGGCTGCAAACATGTAAACGGCAGCCAACACCGTCATAAGCGAAAGGCTCTCGATGGTTAGAGCAGGCCTCGCGCGGGCCAAAAACCCATGCCCAAGGCGCGCTGGAACGCCAGAAATACCCAGCAAGGCTGGCTGGGTGTCGTTTTGACGCAGCGCAACTCGTTGATGGTCTGGCGTTTGCACGTCCATAACGGTGGTTTGATCCATTGCTCGTGCTGACTATGACCACTTAGGCGATAAGTTGCATGGGGTAATCGCCCCATAACTTGGCGTGCAGGAGCGCGGCCTTTAGGCCGCTTCACGCTCCGATCCCACCGAAGGGCTGGGGGTTTACCAGGGCGTTTCGCGCTACGCACGTTGAAGCGGGCCTAAAGGCCGCGCTCCTGCACGGTAAGGTTGAAGCCTTTGAAAGCACTTGAAATACCGCTCTGGCTCGGGAAAAATTCCGTGCTCATGGTTTCTCAGCCTGCAACCACTCAATCTGCCCACGACCAACTCGACTCTCACGTGCGGGAGATGATCGCGTGGCATTTTTCGCCCGCGACCGGATGCCCTTTCTGGCTGGATTGGACGCGCAAAGTGGGATGGGATCCGTGCAAAGAGGTCAGATCCTTCAACGACCTCATCGCAAGATTTTCGCATTTCCAGGACGAATGGTTGCGCGATCTTCAGCCTGATGTTTGGGTTCCTGCCCACTACAAAGGACGTCCTTACAACATCTTCGAAACAGGCGGCACCACCGGCATGCCGAAGCAGCGCATTGGATGGGACGATTACAAGGTGGATTATGAGGAGTTTTCGTCGAAACTGTCGGACAGACATTTTCCGCGCGGAGCCGCGTGGCTTATGGTGGGGCCCACGGGGCCTCGGCGCTTACGGTTAGCGATCGAGCACCTGGCCAATTTCCGCGGCAGCCCGTGCTATTTCGTGGACCTTGATCCGCGATGGGTCAAGAAGGTGATCGCGGACAAAAAATTCGATCAAGCTCGGGCCTATATGGAGCACGTGGTCGAGCAGGCGGCCACGCTGCTCAAACACCGCAAGATTGCCGCACTCTTCACGACGCCAAAGCTATTGGAGGCACTGGGCGAAAAGATGAATCTGCACGAAACCGGAATTCGCGGCGTGTTCTGCGGAGGCACGACGATGAATCCGCAAACAGTGCGTTTCCTGGTTGAAGAGGTGCTGGGCGATGGGATTGGGTTTTATCCAACCTACGGCAATACTCTGATGGGTTTGGCCGCCAGCGCACCGCTTCGACCCGAAGATAAATTCTCGATCACCTACTATGCCCCGCAGCCGCGGGCCGTGCTTCGCGTGGTGGACCCGGCGCAAACTGAGCGGACGGTCGGTTATGGCGAATGGGGCCGGGTGGAGTTGACGACGATGACAAAGGAGTTGTTTCTACCTCGATTTCTCGAGCGAGACGAAGCGATTCGCAGGCAGCCGCGGGAGCCTTACGCATGGGATGGCGTAGGCGAAGTGCGGCCATTCGGGGCGATGGAGAAGACCATCGTGGAGGGGGTGTATTGAGATGATCTGTCCCTTTGTAGTTCAGCCTTTAGGCGGCAAGAAGATTAAGGGCAAGAATATTTTAATTCCCATTTTCTTGCCCACAATATTCTTGCCCTCGCTCGGACATGACCCGACCGCGGCCCCTTTCATTAACACCGCGGCTTCAGCCCGGTGTTCGAGCAGGCATAACGTCCGCAAACTGTTTCAACAGTTTGCACGCACTCTTAGCAAGCCGTTGAAACGGCTTTACACCCCGGCTGGCTGGCTACACCGGGCTAAAGCCGCGGTGTTAATGAGATGCCAACTCGCCCCTCGCCGCTGAAGTATGCCCTTCGACATCCCCGCCCTTCGTCTTGGGAAAGCTTATACAAGCCTCGAAACCACTGAGGTCAAGGATTGCCGCACGGGTGAGGTGCTGGCGCGCGTCAGCCAGGTGAACTCGGGGATAATCCGCAAAGACCTGGCCAAAATTGGAGAGTCGCGGCGCGCGCTAAAGCAGGTGCCGTCCGAGAAATTGATAGACATCTGCCGGGTGGCCGGTGAATTGTTTCTGAACTCAACTTTGCCGTTGGGCGAGGGACAGAGTCAAACGCCGCGGCAATATGTCGAAACTCTTTCCGCTACGAGCGGGCTTCCATTCGCGCTGGTGCGGCGAAACATGGACAAGATCGCGCAGGTGTTGGGCAATATGCGACGAGTGCTGCGCGGACTGACGCGGAGCCTGGACTTGTCCATACTTGATCGAGGCATAGGTGAACATGCGGGCGTACGGATTAGCTTCTATCCTGCTGCGGAATGTCTCGGCGTGGTGATGCCAAGCAATTCGCCTGGCGTGAACTCACTGTGGCTTCCCGCCATCGCTCTAAAAATACCGGTCCTGCTGAAGCCGGGACGCGAAGAGCCGTGGAGTCCATTCCGGTTGATTCAGGCTTTGATGGCCGCAGGTTGTCCAGCCGAAGCGCTCGGTTTTTATCCCACCGATCACGAAGGCGCCGCGGAACTGCTGCGCGGTTGCGGGCGAGCCCTGGTGTTTGGTGACCAGAGCACCACGGCCCCTTATGCGGGCAATCCAGCTATCCAGGTGCACGGTCCCGGCTATAGCAAAATCCTGATTGCCGAGGACCAGATTGAACGCTGGCCCGATCACATCGAACTGATCGCTTCGTCCATCGCCGACAACGGCGGCCGCAGTTGCATCAATGCCTCGGCGGTTGTGGTGCCGAAGTATGCCGCTGAGATTGCCACGGCTCTGGCGCAGCGGCTTGGTCCGGTGGCTCCGCAGCCCGCCGCAGATGATCGGGCGATGCTTTCGGCCTTCGCCAATCCGAAGATGGCTGACGCCATTGATGCCATGATCACGGAGGGGCTGACTGCTCCGGGAGCCACTGAGATGACGGCGATTTATCGTAAGGGAGCGCGAAAAGTAGCTTTTGAGGGGGCAACTTATTTGCGCCCGACCATCGTACTGTGCGAATCCTTCCAACATCCTTTGGCAAATCGGGAATTCCTTTTTCCGTACGCCAGCGTCGTAGAAGTGCCGCAAACGGATATGCTCGGGCAGATTGGACACTCGCTGGTAGTCACCGCAATTACTCGTGATATGGCTTTTCGGCAGAGCCTGCTCGAATCGCCCTTGATCGAACGCTTGAACCTGGGCGCAATCCCGACCATGCAAGTCTCCTGGGACCAACCGCATGAAGGCAATCTGTTCGATTTCCTTTATCGAAGGCGGGCCGTTGAGATCAAGTGAGCCGACCTTCGACAACTGCCGGCGACTATAGACGACGAGAAGAGGAGTACCTTTTGAGGGAAACACCAAACACCAAACACCAGAGAAGCTCCAAACACCAAATCTCAGGGCGCTCCGGTGCAGCGATTTGGTGTTTGAAGCTTGGTGTTTCTTTGGTGTTTGGTGTTTGGTGTTTGGTGTTTGTGGTGTTGGTCTTAACAGGACTCCTCACGTCGTCCACTACAAGCCCCTGCGAACTGCTCCACCTCAATTAACCTAATTAACCTATTAACTTAATTAATTCATTTGATTACAGCCCCCGCACTCGGCTCGTTTTCGGTGTGAACACCGTCGAGCGCGTGGGTGAATTGGCTCGCGAGTTGGGCGCTCAGCGGGTTCTGGTGGTGACTGATCCCGGGATTGTGGCTGCCGGCCATGCTGAGAAAGTGCAGGATCTTTTGAGAAAGCAGCAGCTTTCGGTTTCATGCTTCGATCAGGTGCGGGAAAATCCTGATACGCGCTGTGTGGATGAATGCCTGGCTGTGGCGCGGGAGTTTGCGACCGACACAATTATTGGTTTGGGAGGAGGCAGCAGCCTGGACACCGCAAAAGGCTGTAATTTCCTTCTGACTAATGGCGGGCAGATGAAAGATTACCGGGGTATCGGCAAGGCTCGGTTGCCCATGCTGCCCCTTATCGCGATTCCTACCACCGGCGGCACGGGAAGCGAGTGTCAGTCATTTGCCTTGATCGCCGACGAGCAGACGCATCAGAAAATGGCCTGTGGCGATCCGAAGGCTGCCGCCCGCGTGGCCATTCTGGATCCTGCGCTCACGGTGTCGCAGCCTCCGCGGGTGACGGCGTGCAGCGGAATTGACGCGCTCGCTCATGCTTTGGAAACGGCGGTGACAAATAAGCGGACGCCCCTCTCGCTGCTTTTTTCGCGGGAAGCGCTTCGGCTAACCTTGGCCGGATTGCCGCGTGTGCTGAAAGATCCCGCGGATTTGGAAGCGCGCGGCTGGATGCTCCTCGGCGCGGCATTGGCCGGAACAGCTATTGAGAACAGCATGTTAGGCGCAGCCCACGCCGCCGCCAATCCGCTCACCGCGCATTACGGAATCGTCCACGGCCACGCCGTCGGCCTCATGCTGCCGCATGTGATCCGGTTCAATGCTGCGGAACTTTCAAGCGCGTCCGCTTACGCCGATGCCGCCGCTTCGTCCTCGTCCTCGTTCTCGTCCTCGTCCTCGAAAGACCAGACCTGCGCGGCCGAATTCCTTGCTCAGCAAGTGGAAAGATTCCTAGATCTTGCCAGCCTTCCCCGCTCATTGCGTGACTTGGGAATCAAATCCGACGCTATTCCCCAACTCGCATCGGAAGCGGCCGGTCAGTGGACTGCTCAATTCAACCCGCGACCGGTTTCAGTAAAGGATTTCCAGGAAATGTACACCTTGACTCAGCTTGGCTGATTGAGCCCCTTGCTATCCTGGATACGTCGAATCAGCAAGTTTCTGGACTCATCAGTGTATCCGTGGTCCTTGTGAATACTTTCCCCATCCCTAATCCAATATGCCTCCCCTTTCCCGTGCGATAGCTCACCAAAAACTTTTCGGAACTCGTCGAAGTCGAAACCATCAGCATCAAGGACAAAAACCGGAAGGTTCGATTCTGGCGTCGCGGCGAGGGCCTGACAAAGCAGGCGGAACGAGCGAACCGCCTGTCCGCTCCAGGTGGCAAACACAAAGACCACTCCAGCTAGCAACGCAGCCAAGTTGAGGTTCCTCAAATTGATGATCCTAACACGATCGCGCGCGAGGCCATCGCAATTCGAAAGCACCTGTTCCTCAAAGCTCATTTTTTGCGGCTGAGCTTCTCGATCGAGTCACTCAGACTGCCCGGGGATGAAGGTGCGGCAACAGCGCCTCTTTTCGGGCGGCAGTCGCACTTAGATATAACCGTGCTCCCTTCCCCAGGCGAGCCAGGCATCTGCCATGGCTTTGAAATTGCCGGCCTCTTCTTTGCCAATGCGTTCCTCGCCGGTAATCGCTCTTAGCGCGAGAAACCAGGGAGCTGGTTCGCGTTGCAAGTCCTTCAGGATTAGAGGGACGGCCCTTTTGCCAAGCGATATGATCCGTAAGTAACTGAGATTGCCGGTAATCTTTGAAAAAGAAGATTCGGGGCCGACATCGGCCCGCCACTTTCTGGAGAGTTCGTCAAATTCCTTCTCTAATCCGTTGAAATCCATGTGGGATTGGTCCTCTTCCCAATTTTCCTTCGGTAAAACAGTCACTTGGGTGTTCAGTTGCAACGCTGCTGGTTCATCCAGCACCACGTGTTGACCGTCAAAATGACCTTTTAACGCTTTCACCTCACCACTGTAGCTTCGCTCCCAAGGGCGCTCAAGTGGCGTTTTGTCTTCGTCTTCAGGATTTTAAGGTTTTAACAAACTTCCCTATCCTCGCCACGGCCTCTTTCAAATTCTCCATGCTCGTGGCGTATGCGCATCGTACAAAGCCTTCGCCGCAAGCGCCGAAGGCGGTTCCTGGGACGACAGCCACTTTTTGGTCGCGCAGCAGCTTGAGGGAGAATTCGCGTGAGTTCAGGCCGACCCTGGCCACGCTCGGGAAGGCATAAAACGCGCCAAGCGGGCGATGACAGTCCAGGCCCATATCGTTGAAAGCGCTGGCAACAAAGTTACGCCGGCGGCGGTACTCGCCAACCATCTCGGCCACGTCGGTCTCAGGCCGGGCCAGGGCCTCCAAGGCTGCTTTTTGCGCGAGAGAAGAGGCACAGAGCATCGTGTACTGATGAATTTTCATCATCGCTTCAATAAGCTCCGCAGGACCGCAGGCGTAGCCGAGCCGGAAGCCGGTCATGGCCCAGGCCTTCGAGAAGCCATGCAAAAAAATGGTGCGCTCACGCATTCCTGGAAAGCTCACGATGCTGATGTGCGGCGCATCGTAGGTCAGCTCGGCATAGATTTCGTCGGTGATCACAATCAGATCGCGTTCGCGGACGAACGCGGCAATCTCTTCGAGATCCTGCCGGCTCATGACGGCGCCGGTCGGGTTATTCGGAAAATTGAGCATCAGCACTTTCGTGCGCGGGGTGGCTTTGGCTTCGAGCATCGCCCGGGTGAGGCGAAAGCCGTTTTCGGGGCGGGTTTCCACCGCGAGAGGGACACCATGAGCGAACAGGATCGTCGCGCGATAGGAAACATAGCAGGGCTCGTGGTAAAGCACCTCATCGCCCGGATTAATCAGTGCCCGCAGCGCGAGATCGAGCGCTTCACTCACCCCGACCGTAATGAGCACCTCATTTTCAGGGTTGTATTCTATGCCGAACGCTTTGGCCGCATATCGTGAGAGTGCGCGGCGTAATTCGAGGTATCCGAAGTTGCTGGTGTAATGTGTTACTCCTCGCTCCAGGGCAAAGACCGTCGCTTCCCGAACATGCCAGGGCGTATCGAAATCCGGCTCGCCGATCCCCAAGCTGATCACGTCTTTCATCGTGGAGACAATGTCGAAGAAGTCGCGAATGCCCGAGCGCGGGATGTCGCGCACGGCGGTGTTGAGACGGGCGCTGAGAGGTGGGTTCATCGCCTGGAACTCCCAACACCAAGGCCCAAACGCGGGCGCAAACACCAGCGCGGCCGCAAACACCAAACACCAAACACCAACCACCAAGCTGCGCAAACACCAAACATCAAACACCAAGCTCCAAACACCAAGTCGGACCAGCCGTGAGGTCCTTGAAGGTTGGTGTTTGAAGTTTCTTTGGTGTTTGGTGCTTGGTGTTTGATGTTTAGGCCCTGCCTTGTGTTTGGTGTTTGGTGTTTCCGAGTCACTTGAGTGGATCGCTTACGGACTTATAGTGAGTCTCTGATCAGCCTCAGCTTTGCGCATTAATACCCCGAACCGTTTGTAAGTCTTGAGCATGAAATGGGTCGAGGTGGAGATAACGCCTTCCAGGGGTGAGAGCCGTTCGCTGACAAATCCGGCCACCTCGCGCAAGGTGCGGCCTTCCACAAACAGCAGGAGGTCGTAAGCGCCGCTCATTAGATATGCAGATTGGACCTCCGGAAAACCACTGATCCGCTCGGCGATGCGGTCGAAACCACCTTCGCGCTGGGGGGTGACTTTGACCTCGATTACGGCAGTAACTTTGTCCTGGTCGAGATCGTCCTCGTTCAGAATCGCCTGGTAGCCTCGGATGACGCCGCGTTTCTCATAATCGGCAATTCGGGCAGCCACTTTTTCAACCGGGATCTCGAGCATCCGGCTAATGGTTTCATGCGATTCCAGCGCGTTGTGTTGCAAAATCTTCAAGAGTTCGTCCATACCGCCCGAATCATAAGCTGCTGAGGGCGAAAGGCAAACCGGTAGAAGTTCTCAAAAACGATGTGGCACCAAGTCTGCTTTTAAAGAGATGCGACTTTTAACGGCCGGCTGAAGCGGCCACAGGAAAGTTGCGCCGGGTGAGGCACGAGTCCTACCGGTGGCGCAGGCTTCGAGCCTGCTGTATCGCGGGTTTCCAACCCGCCAGGGCTTGAATGGACTGGTGCGCTTGTTTTGGAGATCGGGCTGCCGACTGGAAGTCGGCGATACAGCAGGTTGGAAACCTGCGCTACAAGCCGTCCCCTGACCCGGCGCAACCTCGAGTGGCCCTTTCGGGCCGGCTGTACGATTTAAGAAATGCAGGCCCCGGATGGAAAATCTTGGCGAGAGCGATAAGCGGCTGTTGGCAGCGGCGGAGGGCTGGCTGGGGCTTGGAGACTGGGAACAGGCAGCGCTGGAGCTGAAAGAGATTCCGTTGCCGATGCAAGGGCATCCCGAGGTGCTGCGGCTGCGCTGGTACATATTTGCCGCCCAGGGCAAGTGGGTGGCCGCGGGCCAGGTGGCGCGAGCAATCTGCACCGCCTTGCCCACGAGCCCTTTTGGCTGGATTTGCCTGGCCCAGGCGGCGCACCGGCTCAAGCACACTCGGGAGGCGCGCAATCTCCTGCTCACGGTGGTGGACGAATTCCCACAGGATTACAGCATCCGCTACGACCTGGCATGTTATGCGTGCCAGTTGGGTCGCATGGGAGAAGCGTGGTGCTGGCTCGAAAAAGCCATGGCGCTGCCGCACAGCCATCGCCTGGATCGAATGGCGCTGGGTGATCCGAACCTGCATCCGCTATGGAAGGCGATGACGGCGAAAGGAGTTAACTGAGTTAATTAAGGTGCCCCTGAGTTAACTTAATTAACCTAATAACTAAATTAACTGCTTTTTTATCGGGCAAGTACCTACTGGCATTGCGTCCTAGGCGCTCTGAGCTTAAGGCGTGAGCTTCTACGCGAGTTTAAGTACTCTACTGGGACTTGATCTTCAGGCAAAGGAATTGAGCCTCCTCCAGGTTTCACTGCGCGGGATTATTGTCTTTCTGGCGACCCTGGTGATGGTGCGCCTGGGAAACAAGCGGTTTCTGGCTAAAATGACGGCTTTCGACGCGATCCTGGGATTCATCCTGGCTTCAATGCTGGCACGAGCTGTCAATGGCTCCTCGCCATTCTTCCCAACGTTGGGTTGCGGGTTTGTTTTGGTGTTTTTGCACCGATTGATCGCGGCTATCGCTTTCTACTGGAAAGGCTTCGGCGCCCTGGTAAAGGGCCAATCTGAAATCCTGGTCGAGGATGGGAAGCTTAACGAGGAAGCGCTGCGTTCGCACAAGATCTCCGAAGACGACCTGCTGGAGGAAGCGCGATTGCACGGCAGGGTGGATCACATCCGGCAAATCCAGGAAGCCACGCTCGAGCGCAATGGCCAGGTGAGCGTGATTCCACAAAAAAGATAAAATCTAAAATTTCAACCTCCGCCACCAGCCCTTGATTCTGGAGCCAAAGCCGCCCTCGGACACGCGGGCGAGCGCAGCGCATTTGGGGTTGAGCTGACGGGCTTGCGTGAAAGACACCTGGGCAGGCCCGAGCAAGCCAAGCTCCTGCTGACAGCGGCCAAGCTCCAGCCAGAGCAGGAAATGCGTCGCATTCAACTCGACGGCCTGCTGGAGCAGCTTCAGCGCAAGAACGAATTGGTCGTAGTAATGGCGAATCCGTGCCGAAAGCCAGAGGACAACCCAGTCGCCCGGCGCCAGCATAACGGCTTTTTCGAAGCAATAGTCCGCCCGCGCTTCCTCGCGCGCCAGGAGCACATCGCCCCGAGCCAACCAAACGTATGGTGTGTCGCCTCGCTCTTCGATGGAGGCATCCGAAAAAACAATTGCGCCCTGTAAATCACCGCTGCGCCCCAGCGCCACAGCCTTTGCCGCGAGCAACTCGGGCTCGTGCGGAGATCGTTCGAGCGCCTTATCAGCCCAGAGCCTGGCTTCGCGGAATTCGTTCAACTCGATCAGCGCCCGCACTTGCCCGGTCCAGGCCGCGACGGTTGACGGGTTGAACTCGAGTACTTTCGAGTATAGGCGCAAAGCGGATTCGAACTCGCCGTTTTCGAACGCGGCCCTCGCCTCATTGGCATAATGGACATCGTTCTTGACCAGGGGCTTCGATTCCTCGAACCAGCCCTCCTCCTCTCCGTCGAATTCCAAATTTGAAAAGCGGCTCATGATCCGTTCCTGGCTACACTGGCATTTCTCGCGCGGCCTTCGGCCCAGGCTCGGAGGGCGCTGATTTGCTGGTCCATTGTTTTGGCAAGAGGCACCGTCTGAGCCAGGGAGGTGAGAATATGCTCTGTGGTCAGTTCCTGGCGAGCGTAGAAGGCGTCGTATAGGGCGCTATTGATGGCTTCCTCGATTTCTGCGCCGCTGAAATCGGGGCTGACTTCGGCCAAAGCTTCCAGCGAGAATCGGGCAGCGTCGCGTCCACGTTTTCCGAGGTGAATGCGAAAGACTTCGAGACGCTCCTCACCACTGGGCAAATCCACGAAGAAAATCTCATCCAATCGCCCTTTGCGCAACAGCTCGGGTGGCAACTGAGAAATGTCATTGGCCGTCGCGACGACAAAAACCGGAGCGGTTTTCTCAGAAAGCCAGGTCAGGAACGTGCCGAAAACCCGCGCGGTCGTCCCGCCATCGGCGACGCCAGATCCCTGCGAGCCGGAAAACGCCTTGTCAATTTCGTCCACCCAAAGAATGGCCGGGGCAATGGACTCGGCCACACTAATGGCGCGCCGGACGTTTTCCTCAGACGAACCGACGAGGCTGCCGAACATGCGGCCCATGTCGAAGCGCAAGAGAGGCAACTGCCATTGGTTTGAGACGGCCTTGGCGCAGAGGCTCTTACCGCAGCCCTGAACCCCTAGCATGAGTATGCCCTTTGGCGCCGGAAGACCGAAAGCGCGCGCCTCAGTGGTAAAAGCCATGGCGCGTTTATTCAGCCAATCTTTGAGCACGGCCAGGCCTCCAACGTGTTCGAAGTTCTCAGTGGGGGCGCAGTACTCCAACAGACCGTTTTTGCGGATGATCTGCTGCTTTTCGGCAAAAACCTCATTTACGTGATCGCCGCTAAGTGTGCCCTGCTTTATCAGGATTCTCGCGAAGACATTCTCCGCCTCCCCAATAGTCAGGCCCAGGGCAGCCTGGATAAGCCGCTCGCGACCGATATCGTCAAGCTGCACGCGATCCTGTTTATCCTGGCCAATATCGGCGATGATGGTTTCGAGCAGCTCAAACAGGTCATCACGGGAAGGGAGAGGAAAGTTGAGCACGGTGATTTCTTTCTCCAACTCGGTCGGAATCTCCATTACCGGCGAGATGAGGATGATGGTCTTGGCGCTGTTCTTCAGGTGCAGAGCGATTTCTTTGAGTTTCCGAATGATCGCGACGTTGCCCTTCGTAAGAAAAGGATGGAGATCTTTGAAAATGTAAATGGCCGGTTCAACTTGCTCGATCACGTGATCAAGCGCAGCGAGTGGTTCTTTCGTGCTGGCGTTACGAGCTTTCTGGGCCTGGATGGATGTCCCCGCGGGAACAATGCCGGTGCCCAGGCTCCACTCAAACAGACGTTTTTGGCGTCTTTTCGCGAGTTCGAGGACATCGTCTTGTGTGCGCAGCTCTTCGCTCGAGATGACGTAGAGGATCGGGTAACGTGCCCGGACGAGTGTCTCGAGTTCGGTTTGGAAGCCGCTTGCCATAGGCAGGCCTTATCACTTCAAATCTAACCACGAATAAACACGAATGAACACTAATAATTCGTGTTTAGTCGTGTTCATCCTTGGTGATGATTTGATCGCCACACCCGCTAAGATCCAAACAGCCGGCGCCACCAGGGACGGGGCGGAGCGGGGATGGGTGAGATCGAGTCGTGGAGGCGATGGGCGATGGCGGTGGGCACGGACGTACCGGCGGCGTCCTCTCGCAACATCTCTTCGACAGTCGCGAACTCGCGGACGGTTGAGGCTTGAGTTTGTTGCTCGGCGGTTTGTTGAACTTCTTTTTCTTCGGATGTGAGTTTGGTATGGCGTTTCATAACTGCTTTGTTACCGCGGACGGTGCGGATCGCGCGGATAAAGTGCAAAAAGTGGTCTAGCCTGTTTCATAACTGGACCCTCGAACGCCGCGTGAGGGCACGCGGCCCACAGAAGCGATAATTGCCTGACCTTGGAGGCCGGGTCCCACGACCCGGCGAACTTGTGCATAATTGGACCCTCGAACGTCGCGTGAGGGCACGCGGCCTACAGGAGCGATAATTGGCGAACCCTGTAGGCCGGGTCCCCCGACCCGGCGAACTGGTGCATAATTGGACCCTCGAACGCCGCGTGAGGGCACGCGGCCTACAGAAGCGATAATTGGCTGACGTTGTAGGCCGGGTCCCCTGACCCGGCGAACTGGTGCGATTAATAAGCTAGAGACTGTGTTCATACAAATCTCAGGCAGTTTTTTCGAACAGGGCGGCGAACGCTTTGCGGGCGCGGTGGAGTTTGCCGCGGACGGCGTCGGATGATTGGTTGGTGAGCGCGCCAACCTCGTCGTAGCTCATTTGCTCATCAGCCACGAGCAGCAGGAGCAAGCGGTATTCCTTGGGCAACCCATCCAGCGCCTGTTGGATGCGTTGGCCCAGTTCGCGGGTCTCGAGGACACGCAGGGGTGAATCGGTGCGCGCGGGGGTGGTTTCCCAGAGGACTTCGTTGGCGTTCGAATACATGTGCCGCTCGTGCCAGCTTTGCTGGATGTTGCGGCAGTGATTGATCGCAATGCGATAAAGCCAGGTGCGCCAGGAGGATTGGCCGCGGAACTGGTCCATTTTGCGATAGGCCTTGAGGAACACGTCATGGGTGGCGTCCTCGGCCTTTTGTGGATCGCTCAGCAACCGCAAGGCCAGATAGTAAATGGCGCGGCTGTGTTCGGTGTAAAGGTCAGCAAATTTACTCGGCGCCAGCCCTGCGCCCGGGGCCTTAGGCGTGGCACTGTCTGAAACGGGTTGGACGGCCATGTAGCTCAATACCTATTAGACCGGGAATCGGGGAGAAAGTCACGTCCGACGTGGGGGGATTTATGATTTATGAATTATGATTTATGATTTGGGTGGGGCGGCGCCGCGCATTTATATGTTAAGAGCGCATAGAAAGCGGCCAAAAAAAAGCGGTCCCGATTGCTATCGGGACACTCACTAGAAACAAAACCTGGATTTCATCACGTAACTCTATGAACATCAGCAACTTATATGCTTTTTGCTCCACTTGGAGAAATGTTTCTATTCGAGGCTAATATCAGCCCTGGTTTGCAAGCTCCAAACGCTTCGCGAGTCCTTGAGCGCGTACTTCTTCCCGAAGCGTTTGGAGTGCGCGGCATTCCCGCGCTTTCGTTTTCGCGCACGGCAAGATGGCCACGCGAGCCTGAAACACTTAAAGACAAAACAAAGTGGAAGACAAAGTGAAAGACAAAGTCTCAGCAAAGGGGCTTGCTCATTGGGGATGGTCCGGGTAAGGTCCGACCACCAATTAAGGAAACCAAATGAAACCAAACTTACACTTTTCTCAGAGTATAGCCCTAAGTGGACTGATCCTCACGGTTACAATGTCTGCCTCCGGGGCGGACTCGCCTTCCAAACCCTACAAGATTCTGCAAATGACGCAGACGATGGGGACCGGCGCGATAGATTATGTGTATGCGGACAATGCGAACCGGCGGCTTTATGTTCCGCGCGGCAATCAAGTGCTGGTATTCGACCTGGATAGCCTTAAGGAGGCGGGCAAGATTAATGACGCACGCGCCCGAGGCGTGGCCGTGGACCCAAAATCACAGCACGGTTTCTGTAGTAGCAGTCCGGTGGTAATGTGGGACGCTAAAACTCTGGAGACGATCAAGACCATCGAGGTGCAGGGCCGCCCGGATGGAATCCTTTACGAGCCACTGACAGAGCGAATTTATGTTCTAAGCCACAGCCAACCCAACGCAACAGTGATCAATGCCAAGGACGGCACGATCGCGGGCACGATTGATTTGGGCGGCGCCCCTGAGCAGGGCGCCAGCGACGGCAAGGGCCATCTCTATATTGATCTCGAGGACAAAGACCAAGTCGCGGTAGTGGATGTGAAAGATTTAAAAGTGACCGCCCATTATGACTTGGCCGGGAAAGGGGGAGGCCCGGCAGGTTTGGGCCTGGATATTAAAAATCATCTTCTATTCGCGATGTGCCACGATCCGCAGACCTGCGTTGTCCTGAATGCCGAAGATGGAAAGATCATTACCACACTGCCAATCGGTCGTGGAACAGACAGCGGCGGTTTTAATCCGAATACCATGGAGGCCTTTAGTTCACAAGGCGATGGCACGCTGACCATCATCAAAGAAACCAGCCCAACCACGTTTGAAGTTGAGCAGACCGTGCAAACCAAGCCCCGTGCCAAGACCTGCACGCTGGATACAAAGAACGACCATATTGTGCTCATCTGCGTGGAACCAGCGCCGGCGGGGGCGGCAGGCACCACCAATGCCGCCGCTGCCACGGCCAGCGCCGACCAGGCCAGCCGCAAGCAAGGCGGCCGAAAAGGCGGCGGGCCGGGGATGCTGGATGTCATTGTGGTAGGGCGGTGAGAAGAGACCACGAGACCACAAGACTACAAGACCACTGGCCAATGAACCAAGAAGGGTTCAGAGTTCAGGCGAGAGGCCTTGGGCAATTCTCTTAATCCCCATCCCGTTCGCTTTACGATTTACGATTTACGATTTGCGCGGTTCTCGTGGATACGATGACGAGAGGCTGTTGGCACCGAGTTTAGATTAGGATTAAGAGAAAGATTAAGATTAAGAACACCCTGCGCTCTGGCCTCTGATTTCTGACTTCTGACTCTGTTTCGCCCCTCGCCCCTACTCTCTTTACCGTCCGCACTTCCGGCGTTTGACTTTGGACTTTGGACTTTGGACTTTGGTCTCTCTCGCCTTGGTGGGTAATCCACCCGGTTGACATATCAAAATTTAACCGGGAGTGTGCGATTGTGTATATGAAAGTAAGAGCGCCAACAGCATCTAAATCGCGGGGCCGGGCCACTGTGGTGCGTCCGAGCCGGAAAAGTTTTTCTATGGTCAAGCGTCAAGCTTCTAACCGCAAAGGTTCTGGCAATTCAGGTGGCCGGGGCCGGTCAGCCGACGCGACCACGAACCACCAGGAAATTCGCAGGTGGGCTGAATCGAGGGGAGGCCAGCCGGCGATGATCATTCGCGGTTCCAAAGGCCGAAAGCCCGAAGGCGTCCTGCGGATCGAATTTCAAGGGGGCCGTTCTTCGGAAGCCTTGACTCCCATTACGTGGGACGAATGGTTTATGCTATTCGATGAGAGGCGGCTTGCTTTTCTGAAGCAGGACAGCAGATCCAGCAAATTCAACAAGCTGGTGGGCAGGGATTGATTCCTGTAGGAGCCGACGTGAGGTGGCTCTCGGGATAAACCCGAAGTCCGAAATCCGAAGTCCGAAATTGAACGGAGCCTCGTGCGCGCATGGCTGGGCGGGGGCTTTAGCCCGGTGAAGTGACGCGGACGATTGCGGAAAACTGTTTATAACAGTTTGGAAAATCGTAGAAAGCCGTTAGACCCGAATATAGCGGAGTGTGAAATATGCGGGTAGAACGGCTTGCTTCCGCACCGATGTCTTTTCCACCGTGCTAAGGCCGCGGTGGTTAATGAGACATTCAGTTCAAGCGAGGTCACCTACACTTCGATCAACATCCGCGCAGGGTCTTCGATGTTTTCTTTTACGCGTTTCAGGAACGACACCGCTTCGCGGCCATCTACGATGCGGTGATCGTAGGTCAGGGCGACGTACATCATCGGGCGGATCACCACGGCGCCATCGCGGGCAACTGGGCGCTCCTGAGTGGCGTGCAGGCCAAGGACGCCGCTTTGGGGCGGGTTGACGATGGGTGTGGAAAGCAGTGATCCATACACTCCGCCGTTGCTGATCGTGAACGTGCCTCCCTGCAATTCCTCTACCTTGAGTTTGTTTTCCTGGGCCCGCGCTGCGAAATCACCGATGGCAACTTCGATTTCGGCGAAGCTCATGCGCTCAGCATTGCGCAAAACGGGAACCACCAGCCCTTTGCCACTGCCGATGGCGATGCCAATGTCAAAGAAGTTGTGATAGATGATATCGGTGTCGCGAACCTCGGCATTGAGCACCGGGAATTGTTTGAGCGCGTCAATGGCCGCTTTGACGAAGAAGGACATGAGGCCGAGCTTCACGTTGTATTTCTGCCGAAAAGCCTCGCCATGCTGCTTGCGGAGCGTCACCACAGCGCCCATGTCAACCTCGTTGAAAGTCGTCAACAGGGCTCTGGTGCGCTGGGCTTCTACCAGACGCTCGGCGATGGTGCGGCGGAGCCGCGTCATGGGCACCACTTCTTCTTGACGCGATTCTGGATGCTGGAAGCCGGACGCTGGCTGGTCGCCAGCGGATGATGGATGATGGATGATGGATGGTGGATCATGTCGAGCGGATGCTGGATCCTGGATACTGGATGCAGGCCGCAGGTTGGGCGAATTCGCAGCCTCAGCTTCATCAGCAGGCGCTTGCTCTTGTAGCCGATTTCTCTTTTCGGAGACGGTGGGACTGGACGCTTGCGCTGAGGGCCGACTTTCTGGTTGCTCTTTTGGACTTTGCGCTTCTGGTTTTTGACTTTGGGCTTCCGATTTCGGGCTTGCGCCGTCGGGCTGCGGACTTGGGTCTTCGGGTTTTAGACTTTGGACTTTGGACTTCTTGTGCTCCGAAGCCTTGGCGGAGGAGGATGGACTTTGGACTTCGGATTGGGCCTCTGGCTGTGGACTTTCGGCTTGCGTTTTCCGAGCTTGGTCTTCGGACTTCGGACTTCGAATTTCGGGTTTCGCGCTTCGGCCTTCCGACTTTGGACTTTGGACTTTGGACTTTGGACTTTCTTTGGGCTTCGGACTTTCTTCCACGTATCCAATGACTTCACCCACTTTCGCCGTCTGGCCTTTGTCTTTTAGGATCTGTCCGATCGTGCCGGATTCGGGGGCGGGCAGTTCGACGGTCGCCTTTTCACTTTCGATTGTGACAACCGATTCGTCTTTTTCGACCTGGTCACCCTGATGTTTGAGCCAATCGCCGATTTCGACTTCGGTGATGGATTCACCGACTTCCGGGACTTTGAGTTCGAGTGACATGGGAAGTGAAACGTGATGCGTGAAACGTGAAATGTGGTTAGTAATTAGTAGCCAGTAGTCCGTGGTCGGGTGGTCTTGGAGTTCTTCTATCTCCCATCTTCCATCTCCTAACTTCCACCGAAAGCTCGCGCGATCAACTCGGTTTGTTCCTGCTTATGGCGGCTGTGGGAACCTACGGCGGGTGATCCAGCGGCTGGGCGGGAGATGCAGGAAAAGGGAAACCGATCAAAGAGCCGTTCGCCAAAGTGGACTCTAAGAAATCGCCAGGCGCCCATGTTCTCTGGTTCTTCCTGTACCCAGAATGTAGGCGTTCCTTCCGGGTAGGAGGCCAGAATTGCTTCAAGCATCTCATGAGGCAAGGGATAGAGTTGTTCCAGGCGGATGATTGCGAGGTCCTCGCGCCTGGTTTCTTCGCGGTGCGCAGCCAGCTCGTAGTAGATCTTGCCGGCGCAGAGGAGGATGCGGCGGACGGACGGCGAAGCATTTGGAGTGCGCTCCCGATCCATCGGGAGCGCTTTTCCCGGCTCCGGTGATGCGAAAGCGCTCCCGCTGAATCGGGAGCGCACTCCAAAACGCTCCGCGTGATCCGGGAGCACTCGCTGAAAGATCCCCTCGGCGCAATCCTGCAGCGATGATACCACTCTGGGATGCCGGAGCAAGCTTTTGGGGGTGAGAACCACCAGCGGCTTGCGCCATGAAACGAGCATCTGTCGGCGAAGGCAATGGAAGTACTGAGCGGGCGTAGTGGGATATACCACCTGAATGTTATCGCCGGCCGCCAGTTCAAGAAACCGCTCGAGGCGCGCGCTGGAATGTTCGGGCCCCTGCCCTTCGAACCCGTGCGGCAACAAGAGCACAAGGCCGCTCAGTCGCTGCCATTTCTCTTCCGCACTGGCAATGAACTGATCCATGATCGGCTGGGCCACATTGAAGAAGTCCCCGTATTGCGCCTCCCACAAGACCAGCGCGTCAGGATAATCCAGGCTATAGCCATACTCAAAACCGAGCACGCCGGTCTCGGAAAGCGGACTGTTCAGGATTTCGACTGGCGCTTGGTTCGGCGCCAAATGTTGCAGGGGAATCCAGGTATGCCCGTCTTCGTGCTCGTGCAACACCGCGTGGCGTTGGCTGAATGTGCCACGCTCACTATCCTGGCCGCTCAGCCGGATTCGAAATCCTTCGCAGGCCAAACTGGCCAAAGCCAAGATCTCGGCCGCGGTCCAATTCAGCGGTTCCTCCCCGTGCGCCATTTTCTGAATCATCTGCGCCAGTTTTTGGATTTTTGGATGCGGATGAAAATCCGCCGGTAACCACGTCGTCAGTTCCAACCAGTTCGCGAGTTGGGGAACGGAGAGGGTCGAAGGCCGGGGGTCGAGGTAAACAGAGCCGCGACCTTGAGAGAGCGCCCCGGCCGCTACATTTTCACTCGTGCCGCCACCGCCCTCGCCCCCCGACCCTCGCCTCTCCTCCCTCTCCAACCCTCCGCGGTATTTGGCCCAGATACCGCGAAGCTGCTCCGAACTATCGCGCGGCTGCTTACCTCCGGGACTTTGGACTTTGGACTTTGGACTGTGGACTTCTGTCCGACTTTGGACTTCTTCTAGCTCCTTCTCAAGCGCCTCACGCCGTCGCTCCGCAATGGCCTCGGCCTCTTCGCGCGTCACCTCACCGAGCTTCAGCAAATGCTCGAGATATCCTGCACGAACCGACTTGCGCCCTGCGATGGCTCGATAAAGGACCGGTTGCGTGAAGGAAGGTTCATCTCCTTCATTATGACCCAGGCGCCGGTAGCCGTACATGACGATTACGACATCGCGCTTGAACTCCCAACGGAAATCCATCGCCAAACGCACCACCTGCGCCACGGCTTCGGGATCTTCGCCGTTCACGTGGAAGATCGGAATTTGCAGCATGCGAGCGATATCGCTGGCATTGGGGCTGGAACGGGCCTGCTCGGGGCCGGTGGTAAAACCGATCTGGTTGTTGAGGATCACATGAAGGGTGCCGCCGGTCGTGTAACCGCTCAGTTGGCTCAAGTTCAATGTCTCCTGGACCACGCCCTGGCCAGGAAACGAAGCGTCGCCGTGAATCAGCAAAGTCATGCCCCGGCGCCGCTCGCGGTCTCCTGCCCGGTCCTGTTTGGCGCGCGTGCGGCCCAGGGCCACCGCATTGACAAATTCGAGATGGCTTGGATTGAAGCAAAGCGAGAGATGAATCTTTTTGCCATCAGAGTTTACCCAGTCTGTGCTATAGCCCAGATGATATTTCACATCGCCATGGGCGGGGGAGGACCGCCAGTCAATATCGGCAAATTCCCGGAAGATTAGACGCGGGCTTTTGCCCATGATGTTGGCCAGCACGTTGAGGCGGCCACGATGCGCCATGCCCAGCACAATCTCCTGGATCCCCTGCCCTATCGCTTTTTCGATCGCCAGGTCCAGGAGCGGGATCAGGCTCTCAGAGCCTTCGAGCGAAAAACTTTTCGCGCCGATGAATTTCTTGCGGATGAACTCCTCGAACGTGACGGCATCGGTCAGGCGCGTGAGAATCCGTAGTTGCGCCTCCCGGCTGAGAAGAAGCCGATTTTCGGTCGGCTCCATCCGCCCTTGAAGCCATCGGCGCACGTTCAGCTCGTCAATGTGCATGTACTGCACACCAATCGAGCGGCAGTAGGTATTGCGCAATTGTTCGAGCAACTGGCCAAGTGTCAGTGAACCTTCTCCGTGTTGAAAAGTTTCGCTATGCACTGGCAGATTCATATCCGCCTCGGAGAACCCGAGGAATTCCGGCTTCAACTCGGGAGGCATCGGCGGCTGGATACCAAGCGGGTCCACTTGGGCGATGCGGTGGCCACGCACGCGATAAAGCCGAATGAGCATGTAAACCCGGTCTTGCTTCACCTGCTCCGAGCAATCGTCACGCCTTTCTGATACGCCGGGCGGATTGAATACTGAAAATGACCGGAACGAAGGTCCGAACCGCGGAGGCTGAGGCTTTTGACCGTCGCCAGATTCCGAGAAGAAGCTACGCCAATCCTCCGGCACCGAGGCCGGATCTCGCAAGAAATCCTCGTAGAGCCCTTCCACGAAACGCAGGCTTGAAAGCCCCGGAAGCGAACTGCCTTGATCTCCATTAAGTGAGCCCATCGTTGTTACCAGAATATAATCCGGTTTCGGCCTGGGTCGAGGTGAGGCGAGAACTTTGTTAAGTTTGCGACTAAGTTTTATGGTGCAACTTTGTTCTCCCAAAGGAGTTGGGAATTAGTAAACTGAGGGTTGGATTGGACTGTTTCCATGACCGAAGGACCAATGATCGAGGTGGCTAACCTCACGAAACGATTCGCCGGGCGCACTGCGATATCGAATGTGTCCTTTGAGGTTAAACGGGGGGAAATAGTCGGCTTGCTCGGCCCCAATGGGGCGGGTAAGAGCACGACCATGAGGATCCTGGCATGTTACCTGCCCGCCAGCTCGGGAATGGTGCATGTAGCAGGGCTGGATGTCTTTCGGGATTCAGTCGAGGTGCGCCGGCGCATCGGTTATATGCCTGAAAACAATCCGCTGCACCCGGATATGCGGGTGCGGGAATATCTAAAATTCCGTGCGCGGCTCAAGGGGTTGCGCCGCAGGACGTCCCGGGAACGCGTGGACACGGTGATGGAGCAGTGCGGGCTGACGGAGGTTGGAAAACGGATCATCGGACAGCTTTCCAAAGGTTTTCGACAACGGGTTGGCCTTGCGGACGCATTGGTGCACGAGCCGGAATTGCTGATTTTAGATGAACCCACCATTGGGTTGGACCCGAACCAAATCCGTGCCGTGCGCCAGCTTATCAAGGGCCTGGCCAATTCGCATACCGTCCTGGTTTCCACGCATATCCTTCCTGAGGCCGAAATGACGTGCAATCGGTTCGTGCTTTTGTATGAAGGCAGGATCCAGGCCGCCGATACTCCAGATGGCCTTCAGCGGCTCATGAGCGGGCATAGCCAGGTGATTGCCGAAATTGCCGCGCCGCAGGCTGATTTGGAGGAATGTTGGATGCAGATGGGCGAGATCGAACATTTCGACATCTCGCCGGCGCAGGGCGATTACTTCCGGTGCGCGCTGACGCCGCGCGATGGACTGGATTTGCGGCCGCTGATTTTTGAGCTGGCGCGCAGCCGCGGCTGGATCTTGCGCGAACTGACGCGCAACCGCCATTCGCTGGAGGATATTTTCGTGCAGCTCACCAAACCGGAGAGCGAAGAAGAATAATCAAACATCAAACACCAAACACCAAGCTCCAAGGAAACACAAATTCCAAACACCAAACCCGCTCGATCTCGCTGATGAATAGTAAGTCGAATACGTCTCTCTTACCCCTGCCCTTTCCCACCGGAAAAGAGGTAATTCCGGGCAGCGTCTCTGCCATAGATCGTTCATGGACTCATTTGATGGCCGGGCGCGCGAAACGGTGTTGGAGTTTGGTGTTTGAGATTTCTCTGGTGTTTGATGTTTGGTGTTTGGTGTTTCCTCTCTTTGGTCACATCTCGAAACCACAGTGATGCGAGCCTATTGGACATTAACATGGAGGGAGTTAGGCGCATACTTCCTGTCTCTGACGGGGTATATCATCATTGCCGCGAGCCTGTTTCTGACGGGGCTCTCATTTATTGATTTGTTGGATCGGCTGCGCGGCGAGGCCATGCCAGCGCCGCTGACGGAGATCTATTTCAATACATGGTGGTTCCCGATGATCGTGGTGCTGGCCACGCCGGTCATTACGATGCGGCTGTTTGCGCAGGAAAAGTTCTCAGGCACCTTCGAGACACTGATGACTACGCCGGTGAGCGACCTGCAGGTGGTGCTGGCGAAGTTCAGCGCGGCGCTGGTCTTTTATATAGTGCTATGGTTGCCGCTCGTCGGTTGCGTGCTCCTGGTAAGACACTATTCCAATGATCAGAGCGCCTTCGACAGCGGCATCATGGGCAGCACATTCCTTGGCATTATTCTGCTGGGCGGGTTGCTCGTCTCGCTAGGCTGCTGCGCCTCGGCGCTGACCCGCAGCCAGGTGGCTGCGGCGATGATGGGGCTGGCTTTTGGGTTCAGTGTGCTCCTCCTGGGCTTTCTTGCAGACAAGACAGCAACCCATGCCAGTTGGCAGGCCCAGGTGCTGGCCTGTTTCGCGATTTTCGAGCAGATGCGCGATTTTGCGCGAGGGATGGTGGATACGCAGGCGGTGGTGTTGATGGTGAGCCTCACATTGTTTTTCCTATTTGTAAACCTGCGCATCATCGAGAGCCGGCGGTGGAAATAGAACTGATTTAAATGGAACACCACGTGCAAACACCAAACACCAAACACCAAACATCACAGAAACACCAAGCTCCAAGCTCCAAAAGCCGTTCGTTGCTTTTGAGATTTGGTGTTTGGAGCTTTTTTGGAGCTTGGTGTTTGATGTTTGGTGTTTGCTTGTGGGTTATTGGTGCCGCGATTCGTGCTTAGTGCTATGGCCGCTGACCCTTTACCCAAGCCCAGCTTCTCCATGGGCCGCAAATGGGGTATCGCGCTAAAGACGGGCCTGGTGCTGCTGGTGCTGCTATCTGTGGTGGTGATGGTCAACTACATCAGCCGCGATTACCACACGCGGTTTCACCTGAGCACCCGCACGCAAATCGAGTTGTCGCCCCGGACCGTTGGCTTTCTTAAATCTCTGACCAACCAGGTCCGCGTAACGCTCTACTACGACCAAAGAGACGAGTTCTACAGCACAATGGCCGATCTGCTCAAAGAATATTGGAAGGTGAATCCCCGTATTACGATTGACACGGTTGATTACCTTAGGAATCCCGGCGCAGCGCAAAGCGCAAAGGAGGCTTACAAGCTCAATTCGGTGACGGATACTAATTTGATTATCTTTGATTGCGGCGGCCGGATTCGGCCCGTCCCAGGCACCGGATTGGTCCATTGCACATTGGAGCTGATTCGAGATGAAGAAGGAGTGGAGCGGGCGCGGCGTAAACCGCTGGCATTTCTTGGCGAGTCGGCCTTCACCTCGGCGCTCATTGAAGTGACCAGCCCAAAAAAACCCGTCGTTTGCTTCCTGCAAGGCCCGGATTTCACGCATTCGATCACCAGCGCCGACGAGTTGACCGGTTATTTCAAATTCGCCGCCCTGGCGCAGGAAAGCGGCGCGGAGGTGATGCAGGTCTTTTTGGCCGGCACTAATACTATGCCGCCGGAGTGCAATCTGCTGATTGTCCCGGGGCCCAGATCGGCACTCAGCACAAACGAACTCAGTCAGATTGACAACTACCTTGCTCAAGGAAGCCGGCTGATGGTCCTCTTCAATTCAGGCACCAGGACCAGGGACACGGGGCTGGAAGAAATCCTTACTAAATGGGGGGTGGAGGTCGGGCACAATGCACTGGGCGATACAAGAAACAGCCCCTCGGGCTCGACGAACGACCTTGTTATCGCCGGTTTCAGCATGCACTCGGTCGTCAACCCGGTGCTTGATGAGTACCTATACATGATGAGGCCGCGAAGCATCGCGCAGATAGGATTACGGACGCCGCCTGCCGATGCGCCGAAGGTTGAAGAAATCGCATACACCGAACCGCTCGGGAACATGGCGCGCATAGATAGGCGTTATCCCGTGATGGTCGCGGTCGAGAAAGGAACGCTCCCAGGCGGCGTCAGCGAACGCGGCACAACACGCATTTTGGTAGCGGGCGACTCCTACTTTCTGGCAAATCATCAATTGGATGATTATGGCAACCGTGACTTTGCGTGGTCGGCACTTAGCTGGCTGCTTGGCCGCGCGCAGATGATTGATGGGATTGGTCCCCGGCCGGTTCTGGAATACAGACTGATAATGACCGCGGCCCAGATGGAAGGCGCGGAATGGCTGCTGCTCGGCGGGTTGCCGGGAGGGACGCTGCTGCTGGGGGGCTTGGTGTGGCTGAGGAGAAGAAGATAATTTGAAACTTCAAACTCCAAACTCCAAACTTCAAGGAAACTTCAATCTTCAAACTTCAAGGCGTCCTGTCAGCGGAGTTTGGAGCTTGGAATTTGAGGTTTATTTGAATTTTGACGTTTGGAGTTTGAAGTTTTTAGCGGGCCACGTCAAATGAATTCTAAGCTCCTCTGCTTCTGGCTATTCGTCGCCGCCGGACTGCTGGCGTTCATCGTTTTCTACCAGATTCCGGCCCATAAAAGACTTCCGCCTGAATGCCGGATATTGCCTCAACTCAAGTCGCAGGAGGTCACGGCGATCCAGATCACGCTCAAAGGCCAGGAGCCGATTCATATTGAGCGGACCAACGGAACGTGGCGAATCATTAAACCTGAAGCGCTGGCCCAGTCTGCGAAGGTGGAGAAGCTTTTGACGGTGTTGGCGCAACTCAGACCAGCGGCGCACATTCGCGACAATGAAGTCAAGAATCCCTTCGGAATTGATCAGGAATTCGGGTTCGCTGATCCGGCCGTAACGATGATCATGGAAGGCAAAGACCGAACCAGGCTTGCGATCGGGGCAAAAACCGCGCCCGGTAATCAGATCTTTCTGCAAGTGGTGGGGGAACAGGACGGCACATTCATAGTAGATGCCGATCTTTTGAAACTGATTCCGCGGGAAGCCAACGATTGGCGTGAGACCAAGTTCGTAAATATCAAGGAGTTGGCGATTGAGCGGATCGGAGTCACTAATGCGGGGCGGGCTTTCGTGCTGCAGCGCGAGCCGACAATACAGCTTTGGCGTTTGGCGGTGGCAGGCGGCAATGATTGGTGGCGCGCCTATAATTCACGGATTGAGGAGGCGCTCCAAGGGTTGGACCGGCTGGAGGCGCGCCGGTTCGTGTCCGATGATCCTAAGGCCGACCTGGAAGCCATGGGCCTGCAAAATCCGGAGCTTCAAGTCGGACTGGGCCAGGGCACAAACATAGCTCTGGTGCTGCAGTTCGGGAAAAGTCCAACAAACGATCCGCAACAAGTCTATGCCCGGCGGTCAGATCAGGCTGCAATCGTGACCGTGGCCGCTGAGTTGGTAGCGCCGTGGCGTGACTCGATTGACAATTTCCGCGATCCGCACCTGCTGGTGCCAACGGGACCGGTGGCGGAGATTGAAGTGCATGGCGAAGACGACTTCGCCGTGAAGCACCAGACCAATGATACCTGGCAGGTGGTGCCGAAATCCGGCGCCTCCTTTCAGGCCGACGCGGAGCTGGTAAAGAAAATGCTGGCCGATCTGAGCAACTTGCAAGTCGTGGGCCTTGAGCGACTTAATGTCACGGATCCGGACATGCCTAAGTATGGATTGGCGACCCCTCGGCGCAGTTATACCGTAAGGTCTGCTATAAGCGGAAATGAGCCAACAACGAACCAGATCGTGATAGGTGAGGTGAATTTCGGGACGAACGTCTTCGCGCGGCGGGCGGATGAACGATCTGTTTACACTATCAAAGTGGCGGATCTGGACCGGTTGCCGGTTGCAAGTTGGCAATTGCGGGCGCTGCGCCTATGGACTTTCACGCAAAACGATGTGCAGGGAGCCACCATTGAGCTTGAGGGCAAGAAACGGCAGATCACCCGCAAGGGACCCTACGAGTGGACGCTAAGCTTGGGCTCGCAAGGGGCCATCGAACCAATCCGGGTGGAGGAAACGGTGAGGGGACTGGTAGAAGCCTCGGCCACAAGCTGGATAGGCCGTGGCGAATCAAATCCGGCGCGTTTCGGTATCAGTGAGGCGAGCCTGGCGGTAACTCTCCAACTGAAAAACGGCACCAACATTTCGATCCAGTTCGGCAAGGAAGCGCCGTCCGCAAATCCGTACGCCGCCCTGACGCTGGAGGGGCAGACGTGGATCCTGGAATTCCCGTTTCCTGTGTTTCGGGACATCTTCAACTACCTGAGGCCAGGCTGATCTCGACAAAACTTCAAACTTCAAACCCCAAACTCCAAATAAACTTCGAAACTTCAAACTTCAGAGCATCCGGCGCAGTAAAATCGAAGCCGGGGCAACTTACCTGTGACGGACCTCCGCCCTGATCTCCTTAACATCCTGCTTCAGTGGTCTGTAAACCTACTGCAGGAGAAAATCTCTAACCGCTTAATTTTATCAGTTTTCGCACCGCCTAATCCATTGCAATGCACCAACAGCTCGATAACGGGATTTGGAGCTTGAATTTTGAGGCTTCCTTGAAGTTTCGAGGTTTGAAGTTTGAAGTTTTCTCCCATCCGTGTTCATCCGTGTTGGTCCGTGGTTAAATGACTGCTCCGCTTGCCAAAAAACGCAGCTTTTTGAAGCGCTGCCGGATTTATTTCCGGTGGATGCGTATCGCCCTTTGGATCGTGACTTTGCTGGTTCTGGGAGGGCTGATTTATTTGAATCAGGTGGGGCTGCCCGGTTTTCTAAAAAGACCGTTGCTGGACAGGTTGCACGCCAGGGGGGTTGATTTGCAGTTTTCCCGACTACGCTTGCGTTGGTATCAAGGTGTTGTTGCCGAGAACGTGCGCTTCGGGCAAGCCAATGAGCCCGACAGCCCTCAGCTAACCGCCGCACAGGTGCAGGTCCATCTCGACACGGCGTCATTGAAACGGCTTCGGCTGCAAGTGGACTCCCTGGGATTGAGGCAGGGCCGCATGGTTTGTCCGATTGACGAAAATGCCCAACGCTCCCGATATCTGACCATCACTAATATCTTCACCGAACTGCGTTTCCCCGCCGGCGACGAGTGGGCGCTGGATAACTTTAACGCAGCCTTTGTCGGCGCGACGTTCCATGTTTCCGGGATAATCCGCAACGCGTCGGCTATCCGGGAGTGGAAAGCCCTGGGCACGGCACAGCACGCTCCCGGCAAGCTGTGGCGCGAACGGATGCGAGAGGTGGCCGATTACCTCGAGCGAATTCATTTCGCGACCGCGCCCGATTTCACACTGGATGTGCGAGGGGACGCGCGGGACGTGCAGAGCTTCAAGGCCCGCCTGCGCATCACCGCGCCGGGGGCAGACACCCCCTGGGGCACTTTTACCGGCGGACGCTTTACGATTCGCGTCCTGCCTGGAGCCACCAACGAGCTTTCCAGGGCGGACTTAAGCCTCGAAGCCAATGACGCGCAAACGCCCTGGGGCTCGGTCACAAACCTGCACCTGACAGTCCATGCGACGTCATCCGAAGCCAAAACGGATGTGGTGGTTTGCGATCTCACTCTGACAGCCGGTCGAACGCGAACCGAATGGACCCAGGTTGCCGCCTTTAAACTTAATGCACATTGGATTCATTCCATGACGAATCCTGTGCCTCTCCGTGGCGATGGCATCCTCCAGTGTGAGGCAGCGACAACCCGATGGGGCGACGCGGCCACGGTACAGCTTTCCGCGACCGCGAACAGGCAGGAACCGCTCCCGACAAATCGCATGCCCGAAGTTCCATGGGCCTGGATGACGAATCTGGAGGATCTGGTCGTGCAAGGGGACTGTCAGCTAACCGGGGTCAGGGGCTTAACGAACCTGAGTGCTCCGCCAGCAATAAGACAAGTAAGTTGCCAGGCCTACTGGACCGCACCCGATCTAAAGTTGACGCATCTTCGGGCCATGCTGTCGGACCGGCCTGACAAACCCGAGCTACAAGCCAGCTTGGCCCTGAACCTGGCCTCCCGCCGCCTGAATGCCACGCTCGAGTCCCATGCCGATCCCGGTCATCTCGCGCCTTTATTGAAGCCCGGAACTCAACAGTGGCTCACGCAGTTTTCGTGGGTTGAGCCACCCGCTCTTAAGGCCCAAGCCTCGATTGTGATGCCGGCCTGGACCAACCGGCACCCCGATTGGCGCGCCGAGGTCCAACCCACACTCCAATTGGCGGGCGAATTCAACATGCCGCGCGGAGGCGCCTACCGCGGCGTGCAAATCAAAGCTGCCAGCTCGCAGTTCGCCTACTCGAATCTCACATGGCATCTGCCCGACCTGACGGTCTGGCTTGGGGAAGGCCAGATTCGGGCCGAGCACATCGCCAACGAGCGCACGCGCGAGTTTTACTGGAACGTGGTCAGCACGGTGTCCCCGGACGCAATCCGGCCTTTGCTGCACAGCAATCAACTACGCGTGTTGGATCTAGCCACCTTCACTGAGGCTCCGAACATCCAGGCGCAAGCCTGGGGCACATCCGATGATCCCGAACGCATCGGAGTAAGCGCCCATGTGGAGGCGACGAACTTCCTTTTCCGGGGCCAAGCCATTAGCGCCCTTCAAACCGACGTAGCTTATACCAACCAAATCCTGCGCTTCACAGGACCGCGGATACAGCGAGCGAACAGCGAGCACGTGAGCGCGGATGGGCTGCTGGCCGACTTCCGGGCGCAGGCGGTCTATCTGACCAATGGAGTGAGCACCACGGACCCGCTCGCAATCGCCAGGGCCATCGGTCCAAAAGTCGGCCGGGCGATCGAGCCGTATCGCTTCATCCAACCTCCTGCGGCTCACGTGTATGGAGTCATCCCGATGCGTGGTGAAGAACTGGCTGACCTGCACTTCGACCTCGATGGTGGGCCTTTTCAATGGACTAAATTCAAGCTGCCCCGCGTTGCCGGCCATCTCCACTGGCTGGGAGAAGAGCTGACGCTGACGAACATGGATCTGGACTTTTATGGAGGCCGCGGGCAAGGCCACGCGCGATTCGAATTCCAGCCGGGCGGCAGCGCAGGTTACAGTTTTGCCCTGGTCGCGACCAACGTTCAGTTGCAAGCGCTTATGTCCGCCTTGAGCACCAATGCCAGCAAGCTGGAGGGCAGCCTCCGCGGGACTCTGGTAATAACCAATGCAGACACCGCTGATACAAATCACATCTCGGGCTATGGATCTCTGGGTTTGCGTGACGGGCTGATCTGGGACATTCCTCTGTTCGGCATCCTCTCCCCTGTGCTCGACGGACTATTGCCCGGCCTGGGAAGCACGCGATTCAATGCTGCAACATGCACTTTCAACATAAGCAACAGCGTTATTCATTCGGACGATTTAGAGATGCGTTCTCCAGCCTTGCGCCTGCGCTATCATGGAAATGTGGATTTTCAACAGAAAGTCAATGCCCGCGTGGAAGCCGAGTTACTGCGCGATATGTGGGGAGTAGGCCCGTTGGTAAGCGCCCTCTTTTTGCCCGTGACGAAGTTGTTTGAATACAAGGTCACAGGCACCCTGGCACAGCCGAAAAAGGAGCCGCTGGTGCCGGTGATTCCAAAGATCGTGCTGCTGCCGTTTCAACTTCCTTTCCACCCTCTGCGCACGCTCAAAGACCTGCTGCCCCCCGGGGAACCAAGCCGCACGAATGCGCCGCCAACCGTTGGACCGAAACCACAAGGGCCTTAACCGCAACTACTCAGGAGACGGAATCACTGTTCTTTGTCCTCTGTCCTCTGTTCTCTGTTCTCTCAGGACTTCGCCGCCGGCGCCTCCGGTTTGGTCTCCGCAGCCTCCAACTCCTTCTTCGTGGCTGTCCGCCATTCTTCATCCAGTTCCTGAAGCTTTTTCCCGGTGATGTCTTGCCACAGATCGTCCGTGTATTTCCCTTGCCGGCAAGCGGCGTTCACTTTCGTGATCAGTTCTTTCTTCGGATCGTAATGGTTCACCACATAATCCAGGAAATTAGCCGTCACCCGATACCGCGCATCATATTTTAATTCGGTGTTCCTGCGTCCCTTCAGCCACACGACATCAGCCCCGTGGCTCTGGGGCTCATAAAGAAACCATCGGATGTAATCGGGGATGCCTTCGACCAGCCATCCGGGTGGCCGCTTGAAATCAGGATTGCGGCGCCCGCCCCGATACTGCTGAACCACGTGAACTTCTTCGTGGATGATAGCCCCCACAGCTTCCCGCTTGAGTTCGCGCTCCAGCCAGTTGGAGTTGGCGGTTACCCGAGTCCCGCCCGTGGCCGCCACACCTCGGCCGGGAGCCAATGTAACAGTGAACCGTTTTGGGGCTTCATAGCCCTCGCTGGCCAGCATCGCCGTTATTTTCGGATACCACGCCGCCAGCGCAGGACCCAGTTTGGTCTCGACCCATTCTTTCAGGTTTGGGGCCTGGGAACTGTCTATTGAGATTTCGCAATAGCCATCGGTGGATCGTATGGTGAAAGGAGGAGAGTCAGGCCGGTCAGACCCGTCGGGCCGCTCCGACGAGTCCGCAACCGTGCCCGCACCGTCCTTCGCAATCACATCAAGCTCGCTGTAAAACGTGTTCCCGAAAGGATCATCTGCTTCCGTACGAGACATATCGAAGAGCAGGTAGCGATACTTGCCGATGGTCCCGTTGGAGTCGCGGATGCTCACGCCATATTGCCCGCCGGGTTCAAGCGGTCTGGGAGAACCTTCTTCTTTGCGGGTGTCAACGGACGCGATGAGTTTCCAGCCGGATTTCTCCGGGTCCGAACCATCTTCGGGTTTAAGGTTGAGCTTCACTTCGTTGGTCGCGCCACCGGAGCTTTCAGCCGCGCCTGCATAGAGCTTATACAACTGCGGTCCTCGGGTGGTGGGATGCCACGAATACGTGTTCACCTGCTGGATCTCAATTTGCTTGCCTAAATCCACCAGCAGCCTCCCTCCTCCCGTGCCCGCGTCGAAAAAGAAATTCTCACCAGGCTGATCCGATTCAATCGGGAGTCCGCCATCGTGTAGCTTCTCCAAGCCGCCTCCGCTTTCGTCCCGGGTTCCAGCAATGGTGCGGAATTTGGCGTGGGTAGCAGCGTCTGTTTTCGACGGAGCGGGCACGCGCATAAACTTGAACCCCGCCGCCGCATGTTCATTGTCATTGTGGTCAACGATCACCTTGAGTTCGGCAGAGGAGGTTAACGAGCCGCCGAAGCTAAGAAGTAGAGAAATAAGAATGAAGCCGCCAGGAGTTCGAAAGCTTGGATTCATACCAGAAGATTAAGCGATTTGGCCCTGGGCATCCAAGACCTTTGTGCGACCAGTTTTTCGCGCCTTTGCCTCTTTGCGCCTTTGCGCTAAAGCAGTTACTCTGCCCGACATGCCTGATAAATACTTGCGCCTCGATCGTACGGTCTACCGCTATATGGCCCGCCTCCGCAGCGATGCCGGAGATCGCTCACTGCGCCAGTTGCGCGATGAAACCGAGGCCCTCGGCAAAATAAGCATCTGCCAGATAAGCGCAGAACAAGGCACCTTCCTCAGCATCCTGGTGGCCGCACTGGAGGTCAGAACCGCCATCGAAGTCGGCACGTTCACGGGCTATAGTTCAATCTGCATCGCCCGAGCTTTGCCTCGGAACGGAAAACTGATCACGCTCGACCAGGACGAAAACTGGACGGCCATCGCCCGCCGTTACTGGAAGTGCGCCAGCCTGGCAACCCGCATTGACCTGCGCCTGGGCGCTGCCATTACGTCGCTGAAACGCCTGGAGAAAGGATTGACCTTCGATTTCGCTTTCATCGACGCCGAAAAGACCGAGTATGACGATTACTACGAATTAATTCTCCCACATGTCCGAAAGAATGGCCTAATTCTCTTCGATAACATGCTCAAGGAGGGCCAGGTCGCGCGCAAACCGATCACTGATCCAAGAGCCAAAGCGGTTGATGTGCTCAACCGCAAACTCGCAAAAGACAAAAGAATCGAAGCTGTGCTGGTCCCTATAGCGGATGGGATTCAGATTTGCAGGAAGCGTTAACTCTGGTCAAGGTAGCAGCCGAACCGACCTCCAAGGCTGGCGTGCCGCATGCCCTATTTCAGAACGGCCCCCACCGCCTCGATACCTTTGTCCTTCTCAACTCGCTTGATGGTGAGAACGGCGGACTCATAAGCATCTTTACTGGGACGGTTGTTGCTCCTGGATGAGCTGAGGTTGTAAGCCTGCACGGTCTGAAAGGCCTTGAAGTAGTTCGTATCCAATAAAAGGGCACTCAGCCCAACCATATGACCCACGAACTTCTGCCGATCACCAGCAACGTCCTGTTCTGCCTCCTTTTCAGTCCTCCTTTTGGCATACTCCCAACCTGGCTCATAATCGCGGGTGGCCTTGGGCTTCCATGATCGTAATCTTTCGACAATACTTGCGTACGCCTTCGGCTGGCGCATAACGGCTGGGTTTATCACCTGGCCTAACTGCTGCTGCAATGCACCCAGAGCCAGCATGGGGTTGTCCCCTCCAGTGCCAATCGGCAGGAAAAGGGCCCTGTCAAATCGAGCGCGAAGTTGCGCTGCGTAAAATAGAAAGCCAGCGTCTTCCAGTCGCTTTTCTCGAAACGCCACTCCGGCAGCGGTGTACAGAATCGCAGCGGAAAGTCCATCTGAGTTCGTAACGACCTTGCCGACTGCCGCGAGGGAGACGCTGTGGCTTTCATTCGTGGTCAGCATTTCATATAGTGCCTGCTCTGAGCGGGATTGCGCCATTGCTGGCAGTACGCTGACCGAAGACAAAACAACAAGCGCGATGAATACCTTTCTCATGACCCGCCCAGTATCCAGCATCCAGTATCCAGCATCCAGTAACATCCATGCTACTTTTTTCATCTTTTTTGTCCGCTTTTGTCCCCCGGCGGGTCTTTAATAGTAGAAAATGACGACTGGCGAACAATTGGTGGCAGAGTATGCCGAAACCGGCTCAGAAACCGCCTTTCGCGAAGTGGTGGAACGGTATGTGAACCTGGTTTATTCCTCGGCGTTGCGCCTGATGAACGGTGATGCGTTTCTGGCGCAGGACGTGGCCCAAACCGTTTTTTCGGATCTTGCCAGGTCGTCCGGCAAGCTCTCCAGGAAGGTGATGCTGGGCGGCTGGCTGCATCGTCATACTTGTTTTGTCGCCAGCAACCTCATGCGCGGTGAACGCCGGCGCCAATTCCGTGAAAGGCAGGCCCTCGAAATGAACTCAACCGAAGACCATTCAGAGGCGAACCTCGCCCAGGTCGCACCCATCCTCGATGAAGCCGTCAACCAGCTTGAGCCGGAGGATCGGGCCGCCATCCTGCTGCGGTTTTTCGAACAAAAGGATTTTCAATCAGTCGGACACGCCCTGGGCAGCAGCGAGGAGGCGGCCCGCAAACGAGTCACTCGCGCGCTGGACAAACTCCATTTGTCGCTGACACGCCGTGGGATCGTTCTCTCGGCAGGCGCTTTGGCCGCCGTGCTGAGCGGCCAGGCCGTCACGGCTGCCCCGGCGGGATTGGCCCTCAGCATTTCCACCACGGCCCTGGCCGCGGCAGCCGCCGCCGGCTCGGGCACCACCCTAACTCTTTTAAAAATTATGAGCATGACCAAATTACAAATCGGCATCGCCGCAGCCGTCGTTGTGGCAATCGCAATCCCCCTCGTGGTGCAATCTGAAAAGAACAAAACGCTCCGCCAGGAAAACGCCTCATTGCGCCAGCAAACTGAGCAACTCGCTGGATTGGAGGATCAAAACAAGAGCCTGACTGTGGAGAACGGCCGCTTATCGGACCTGCTTGCCGAAGCGGGAAAGACTTCCTCGGTGGCGCGGTCAAACCAGCAACTTCGGGAACTAGCGAAACTCCGGAGCGAGGTTGGCAAATTGAAAACGGCCGCCGCCACGCCCAAGCCCAGCATGACCAGCGGTCTGATGTCCGACCCAGCCATGCGAAAGATGATTCGGGACTCGCAGAAGATGGGCATGGAGGCGATCTTCAAACAGTTCATCACGGACGCCAAATTTACACCTGATCAAACCACCAACTTCGTGAACGCGCTGGGCGACCACATCATGGCCAACATTGATCAAATATCCGGGTTGATGCGCGACAAAAAATCACCCGAGGAAATTGACCAGGTCTTCACCCAGCAGGAAGCGGCGTTCCAACAGAAAATGCAGGAATTGCTCGGCCCCGACTCCTCTGCTCAGTTCCAGGACTATACTCGAAACCTGGCAAGCCATTTAACAGCGGAGCAATTCAAGGGGCAGATGACGGGCGACCAGGCCGCTAAAGACCAGAAAGGCACACAACTCTATGACATCATGCGCGAGGAAACACAAGCCGCTCTCAGCCAGGCCGGTCTGTCTCCCGACTTCCAGACCGTGCCCATTCTCAATTTTCGCAATTTCGCTTCCGAAGAAGAGGGCGAAAAGAATTTGAAGCTGCTCCAGGACATCTACAGTCGTGTCTCGGCCCGGGCGGCCGCCTTCCTCAGTCCCGACGAACTGGAAAAGTTCAACCAGTTTCAAACCATGGCCATTCAACAAAACCGTTCCGGCCTGGCCATGAACCGCAAAATGATGGCGCCGCAGTGACTGGAGCAATCCGCCGCATCCCAGAGAGAATTAACCGCGGATTACGCTGATTACACGGATATTCTGACGAACAACAAAGCAACAAAGGAACAAAGAGGTCACGGTCCTTTGTCTCTTTGAGGGTGTGAAAAAATCCAAAACCTCGTAGCAGCCGAGGTAACGAGAAAAGCATAGCATTGACCGGAGAGGGTACAGGGGGCGGAGCGTCAATGCT